>JBGTHJ010000304.1:0-3032 GCA_041746175.1 Pyrinomonadaceae bacterium | reverse complement strand
ATCGGCGCGGGGGCGGGCGGCATCACCTTCGGCTTCGGCATCGGCGCACCGTAAGAGCCAAACCCGCGCACCGCCGCAACATGCGGTCGCGGGCGACGACATCGGCAACGGGCGAGACCTTTTTGAAAAATAAATCTATTTACCGCCGGAGAGCGCTCACGCCTTTTGCTCTCCGGCGATTCACTTCACACATGGACGGAACAGGGAAGATTATTAGTGATGAGATTTTTTTATAGAACGCCGGGGATAACTTTGACGCTCGTGCTGACGCTGGCGCTTTCGTTCGCAACGGTCGCGGCGCAACAAGCGACGGGCAATCTGCGCGGGCAACTGACGGATGAATTCGGCGGCACCATCGTCGGCGCAACCGTGACCGTCACCGATACCGCAGGCACGACCAAAACCAACGCGACCGATGATGAAGGACGCTTCGCGTTCAGCGGTCTCGTGCCGGGCATCTACACGGTGCGCGCGTTTGCGACGGGCTTTGCGGCTTTCGAGAATGCGGAGGTCGAGGTCACTGCGGGCAGGAGCGAGCCTTTCGACATCCGTCTCGGAATCGAACTCGAACAACAGGAGGTGACGATTGCCGCCGAGTCTCCGCTCGGACTCGACGAGACGAACCGCGCCGACGCGATTGTGCTGCGCGGCAGCGATATCGACGCCCTCCCCGATGACCCCGACGAACTCGCCGCCGCGTTGGCCGCGTTGGCCGGGCCGTCGGTCGGGCCGAACGGCGGGCAGATTTTGATCGATGGTTTCGAGGGCGGACGCCTTCCGCCGCGCGATTCCATCCGCGAGATTCGCATCAACGAGAATCCGATTTCCGCCGAGCGCGACCAACCCGGCTTCGGCGGTATTCAAATTTTCACCAAGCCCGGCACGGACCGACTTCGCGGCAGCGTCTCGACCACCTTCATGGACGAGTCGTTCAACTCGCGCAACCCGTTCGCGCCCACTCGCGCGCCCTACCAGTTGCGCCAGTACAGCGGCAACCTGAGCGGCACCGTCGTCCCCAAGCGCGCTTCTTTCTTCCTCGATTTCGAGCGCAGCGAGACGGACGACAACGACATCATCAACGCGCAGATTCTCAACGAGACGACTTTTCTGCCCGAACGCCTCAACGTCTCGATACTGACGCCCAACCGCAACACAACCTTTAGCCCGCGCTTTGACTATCAACTCAACGAGAGCAACACCCTCGTCGCGCGCTACAGTTTCTCGCGCACCACGAATCAGTCGCTCGGCATCGGCGGCTTCCAACTCCAATCGCGCGGCTTCGACCGCGAGCGCACGCAGCACACCGTCCAACTGACCGAGACGGCGGTGCTCAACAAAACGACGATCAACGAGACGCGTTTCCAGTTCGTCAAAACCCGCGTCGAAAACAACGGCGACAATTCGATCCCGGCCATTAACGTGCAGGATTCTTTCCTCGGCGGCGGCTCGCAAATCGGCGAATCCTTCAACGACGAGAATCGTTGGGAACTAACCAACATCACGACGATGGCGCTCGGCGCGCACTCGTTCAAGTTCGGCGGACGCCTACGTCGTTCGAGCATTACCGATTTTTCGGAGAACAATTTCGGCGGCACGTTCGTCTTCAGCGGCGGTCGTGCGGTCAGTCTCGACGCAAACAATCAGGTCGTTTACGACGCGACGGGTAACCCCGTTTTCGAGACGAGTCCGATCACCAGTTTCGAGCGTTTTCGTCGCACGCGTCTTTTTCAGCGCGACGGTCTGCCCGCCAATCGCGGCGCGTTGACCAACACCGAACTCGGTTTCGGACCGACCCAACTCAACATCAATTTCGGCGACCCCGAAGCCGATGTGAGCCAGTTGGATTTCGGTGGCTTTGTGCAGGACGAATGGAAGGCGCGACCGAATTTCACGCTCGGCGTGGGCTTGCGCTACGAGACGCAATCGAACCTCGGCAGCCGTCTCAGTTTTGCGCCGCGCGCATTTTTCGCGTGGGCGATTGACGGCGGCGGACAGCGTCAGGCCAAGACCATCCTGCGCGGGGGCGTGGGTGTTTTCTACGACCGCTTCAACGAAAATCTGACGCTGCAAGCGCGCCGCTTCAACGGTACGAACCAATTGCAGTTTCAGATTACAGACCCCGCCGCGCTGAGTTTGTATCCGGCGCTGCCGTCGCTCGACCAACTGTCGAACGACGCGAACCAGTTGCCGCAGATTACGCGCCGCGTCGCCGACGATCTCCAGTCGCCCTACTCCATTTCGGGCGCACTCTTTCTCGAACGCCAGTTGCCCGCGCGCTTCACAGTCTTTGTCGGCGGCATCACGTTCCGCACACGCAACGTCCTGCGCTCGCGCAACATTAACGCGCCGCTGCCCGGAACTTTCGACCCGAACGACCCCGAAAACACCGGCGTCCTGCCCCTCGGCGAAGATGCCGGACGCATCTATCTCTACGAATCGAGCGGCAGACAGAATCTCAACCAGTTTCAACTCGGCCTCCAGAATCGTTTCAGTCAGGCGTTCTCGATGTTCGCCAACTACACGATGTTCAACGTCAGGAACGACACGGACGGCGCCGGAAGTTTCCCGGCCAACTCCTACGACTTGACGAGCGAATATGGCCGCGCCTCGTTCGACGTGCGCCACCGCTTCACGCTCGGCGGTTCGTTCGGCGTGCCGTGGGCGAAGTTGCTTTTGAATCCAATCGTTATCGCGAGTTCGGGGCGTCCGTTCAACATCACGACCGGGCGCGACAACAACGGCGACGGCATCTTCACAGACCGTCCGGGCTTCGCGTCGGCCAGCACCCGCCCGGAGGATTTGGTCAGCACGCGCTACGGCGACTTTGACCTTAACCCCGCGCCCGGCGCGGAAATCATCCCGCGCAACTTCGCCGAAGGCCCCGGCTTCTTCACCGTCAACCTCCGCGTCAGCCGACAGTTTTCGTTCGGTGAAGCGCCGGGGGCGCGCACCGCCGATGCTTCAACCGGCGGCACGGATGCGGCTGGCGGCAGCGGTAGAGGAGGTCGTGGTGGTCGTGGCGGCGGCGGCGG
>JBGTHJ010000303.1:0-15321 GCA_041746175.1 Pyrinomonadaceae bacterium | reverse complement strand
GGCCACGCGGTACACGTCGCGCTCGTCCCTTCGTCGCCGCTCGTCGCGGAACTCCGGGCGCTCCCGCCGGAAAACATCCTGACGCTTCCCTTGCGCAACGCGCTCGACGTGTCGAGCGCGCGGCGTCTGGCGCGGTTCGTCCGCGAGCAAAACATCGACATCGTTCACGCGCACGTCGCGCGCGACTATCCGCTCGCGGCATGTGCAATGCGTCGAGCGAGCCGCGCGCGTCTCATCGTCACGCGCCACGTCGTGTTCCCGCTCGGCAGAGTTCACCGACTGCTGCTCGCGCACGCCGCGCGCGTCATCGCGGTTTCCGAGGCGGTCGCGCACACGCTCGGCGCACGCGAGATTTTCCCCGCGCACAAAATCACGGTCATCCCGAACGGCATCGACACGACACGATTCGACCCCGCCGCGCACGCCGCCGGACGCGACGAATTCCGTCGTAGTTTGAACCTGCAAGCGACGACGCTGATTGGCACGGTCGGCGAGTTGAGCCACGTCAAAGGGCAGGAGGATTTTGTGCGTGCGGCGGCGTTGGTCGCGCGCGATTTTGCCGGAGTCGGCTTCGTCATCGCCGGCGCAGACGGCTCACGTACCGGCGCGACGCGTGCGCGGCTTGAAACGCTCATCGACCAACTCGTGCTCCGCAACCGCGTGCGACTGTTGGGCAAGCGCGACGACATCCCGCGTCTGGTCGCCGCGCTCGACATCTTCGTCTCGGCCTCGCGCGCGGAAGCCTTCGGCCTTGCGATTGTCGAAGCGATGGCGAGCGGCACGCCCGTCGTCGCAACCGCGACCGCCGGCGCACGCGAAATCATCGAAGACGATGTGACCGGACGGCTCGTGCCCGTCGGCGACCCGCCATCCCTCGCCGCTTCCATCAGCGCGCGTCTCAACTACCCGCCAGACGCCGCGCGCAGCGCCGCGCACGCGCTTCGCACCGCCCGCGACCGCTTCAGTCTCGCACGCATGGTCGACGCAACCGAGCAGGTCTATCACGAAGCCCTCAACGCTTAAACTCCCCGGCCAACGGAAGCCAAAAAACTCCTCCGCGCATCGCTTGCGCCACCGGTCGCGCGCCGCTACTAATTTCCGGTCGCAAGCAGAAAGGAGGCACTCACGATCCCGTTCCAGGTGGGCATTGCCGCGCGGTTGTTGTATGCAATCGGGCGCGGTTGACGAAACGCGGGCGCGTGTTTTGTTGGCACAGGGCAGGGTCGAAGATGCGGAACGGGTGGCGCGAGACGCGCGGAGTTTATTTCACACCTGACCCCGTCGTGTCGTGCATCGTGCGGAGCGTTGACCAAATGTTGCGGCGTGATTTCGGTGTGGCGAAAGGCTTAGCTGATTCGAGCCTTCTCGCTCGCATGACCGGTCGGCGTATCGCACCCGACGACGCCGGGGGTTGGCGTCCGTTTTGGACGCGCGGCGAGGCGTTGAGTTTGACCGCCGCGCGTCGCGCGTGGTATTACGCTGGTAGTCAATTTTAACTTCGCAAGACGGTTCGAGTCGAACTTCCGCCCCGCTCGATTTCAACTCCGGAGAGACGAACGATGAGTACACGACGGGTGCGCGGACGCGATATCGAGATGGCTTACACAGAAGCCGGACAGGGTTCGCCCGTCGTGCTGCTTCACGGCTTCCCATTCAACCGTTCGTTGTGGAGCGAGCAGCTCGAAGCATTGCGCGCGCGGCACCGCGTCGTCACGCCCGACTTGCGTGGGCACGGCGAGACGGACGTTACCAACGAACCGGCGACGATGGAGGAGATGGCGCAGGACGTGGCCGCGTTGTTGGACGAACTGCACATCAAGCGTGCGGTGATCGGCGGGCTGTCGATGGGCGGCTACGTCGCGCTCGCCTTCCAGCGTCGTTTTTCGTACCGCGTCCGCGCGCTTGTCCTCGCCGACACGCGCTCGACGCCCGACACCGACGAAGCCCGCCGCGCCCGCGAAGCCTCGGCGCAAAAGGCTCTCGGCGAAGGTATGGAGGCTATCGCCGACGCGATGCTCCCGAAGCTGTTCTCGCCCGCGACGCTCGCGTCGAAGCCCGACGTGGTCGCGCGCGTCCGCCGGATGATGACGACGACGAAACCTGAAGGAGCGGCGGCGGCGTTGCGCGGCATGGCCGTCCGGCGTGACCAAACCGAGATGCTCGCGCGCGTGCTCGCCCCCGCGCTCATCATCGTCGGCAGCGAAGACGCGATCACGCCGCCCTCCGATGCCGAACTTCTCCATCGAGAGATTCGCGGCTCGCGCCTCGAACGTCTCGAAGGCGCGGGGCACGTCTCGAACCTCGAAAGCCCCGAAGCATTCAACCGCGCGCTGACGGATTTTCTGAGCGCGCTCGAACCGTAAAGGGCAACTCGCTGGTTCGACGGACGACCGAAACAGACGAATCAACTCTCAGACGCATGAACGAAGCATGGAAATTTCACATTGACGAGCGTGTCCGGTGGGGCGATGTCGATGCCGCGCGCATCATCTTTTACGGCGCGTACATCCGCTTTTTCGAGTTTGCCGAAACCGAGCTATTTCGCACCGTCAACTTGCCCTACAGCGTGATGTTCGACGAGTTAGACGTGTGGCTGCCACGCGCGCACATCGAATGCGACTTCCGCAGCGCCGCGCAACTCGACGACCTGCTCGAAGTCTCGGTTTACGTCGGACGCATCGGCACGAAGTCGTTGCGCTTGAACTTCGAGGTGCGACGCAAAACGGAGACGGCGCTCGTCGCCGAGGCTCATTTCGTCCTCGTCGCCGTGCGCCGCGACACCTTTGAAACCGTCGCTCTACCCGACGAACTCAAACGCCGTCTCGCCCCATACACCATGCCCTCATCGCACGACACGCGATAAGCCTCCGCCTGAAGCGGCGCGATAGAAGCGAGTCGTTTCGCGGTCGTCCGGTTTCAACGCCGCTGCTGAGAGCAGAGAGCGCAAAGATTTATGGTCGATAATGATTCAAGTCTTGAGTTCGATCTCTTTGAAGACATGCGCCGCAGTCTGCTGGAGTTGCTCGTGCGCGAAGGGCGCGATGAAATTGAGGCCGAACGGATTTCGCTCTACGTGATTCAGGGCGTGCGCGAGACTCCTAAACTTCTCGCCACACTTGCTCGCGGAGGCCACACCGACGCCGATGTGCTCGCGTCTCTCGAAACCGTCCTCGACAACGCCCCGCTGCTCAACAAAGCGCGGTCGCTACTGCTCGGTCTTGACGATGACACGATTGTCCACTGAGAACGTGAACCGCCCCCGCAACGGGCCGACGGCAGCCAAGTCCACGAAAGCAGATTTGTCTTAAATGCCGGCGGCATACCGCGCACGGCTTCGCAGGAGGATTATGACAACTCGCAGCAAACGTCGCGCGCTGACGCGATACGTGGTCGCGGTCGCCGTCGGCGCCGCGCTGATGGTCGGATGCGGCGCGCGTGACGAAGCCGACCGCGCGAACAAACTGGTTGATGAAGGCAACGCGGAAGTCGAATCGGCGAACAAGCACGCCGAAGCGGGAACGGCAAAATACACGCAGGCTTTCGACTTCGACGTAGTGACGGACACCTCCGCCGATTGGGAAAAATCGAAGCCGCTGGCGACCGAGGCGTCGCAGTTGTTCGATCAGGCGGCGGCGGGTTTCGACCGCGCGGCGGACAAGTTCTCGCAGGCAGCCAAGCTCGGCGTCGATCCGAAGTTCAAAGAGTACCTCGACCTCAAGTCGCGCAGTTCGCGGCTTCGCGCAGAGCACTATCGCATCGTCAAAGAACGCCCGCAGAGTCTGTTCGACGCTTCGATAAAGGACGGCGACACGCTCGTCGCAAAGATTACTGAGAACGAGGAGCGCGCTCAAAAAATCGTCGCCGAGTCGGAGCGACTGGAAGCCGACGCGGAAAAAATCCGTCAACAAAACACAGAGATGTTCGAGGCCAAGTGAGCGTGCGCCACCTGCTTCAACCCGCTTCAAACCGGCCACACGAATCGCCGCGCGAGCGTGCGTTTCAAATCGACGTAGCCTTGATCGCCCGCCACCAACTCGCACATCGTGCGACGAATCCCCGGATGCACGCGCGCGAAATCAATCATCCGGCTCGTGAACGGCGCGCCAAAAAAACTCCCGTAAAAACGATGCCGCATCTCCGACGCGCGACATAACTCGCGTCCGAAGTCCGCGCGCCAACGCTGTTCGTAAACCTCGACGCGGCCTTCTTCGAGATAAGCCCCGGCGAAAAGCTCCGCCGAACGCAACGCATAAAAAATACCCTCGCCCGTCACGGGGTCGGCGAAACCGGCGGCGTCGCCGACCAGCGCCCAATCCTCGCCAGCCGTCCGTCGCGTCCGCAACGTCTCCGGCGCAAGTCCCGGAATCCGTGCCGCATAACGCTCGCTCGTCGCGCGTAGTTTTTCTTCAACTGCTGCGTCACGCGCCCCGCCGCCGACGGTCGCCCAAATAGTGGCGCTCTTATCATCGCGCACGCGGTAATAGCCGACCATGAAGTTCCACAGCAGATGGTCGAGCGTCGGGTGGTCGAAGGCGTCCTGCGAGGTCGCGATACCGAACGAGAGGTGATCGAGACGCGGGAAAGCCCACGCATACCCGGCCCAACCGGGCAGAAAAGCGATGACCGTCGCCGCTTCGCCCGCGCGCGGTAGCGGCGCGCGATAGCCGAACGCGACTTCCATCTCCGACTTCGGCAACGCGCCCGCCAGACGACGCGCTATCGCGCTGTTAGCGCCGTCAGCCGCGACGAGCACGCGCCCGCGCCACACCGCGCCGCCTCGCTCACGCACCGTCCAACTCTCTTTTTCGCCGTCGTTCTTGGAAGCCGAAACGCGCCCGTTGAAGATGTTCGCTCCGGCTTGGCGCGCGCGATTGAGAAGATAAGAATCGAGGGCGCGACGCGAGTAGATGGCGAAGGGCTCGCGGAGTTTGAGTCGGACGCTACTCCCCGTCGGCGCGTACATCTCGACCTCGTCAACCGTGCGCCCGAACGCCTCTAACAGAAACGGCCACGCCTTGAGCGCCTTTGACGTAACGCCGCCCCCGCAGGCTTTCGCTTCGTCCGCCGGACGCCCGTCAAACACCGCGACGCGCACCCCGCTGCGCGCCAATCGTTCCGCCGCGAACGACCCCGCCGGCCCCGCCCCAACAATCAGCACGTCGTAAATTTCGCTTGCTGTCAACGCCCTTTTCACTCCCGCGTTTTTCGCTTCACCATCCCGGCATCCTACACCACCATCACGCCCGTCGATTCGCCATGCGCCGCCGTGTTGCGGCACACCGCCGCGCGTGTGCTAAAATCGCCCCATCCCGCTCAAGCTTCTGAAGTCGGACGACTTTCAAAAGCCGGCAACCAATCATTCACTACCTTCATTTGGATTTGAACTATGACGTAAAACCGTTTGTCCGCACCCGCGCCGGTCTGCAATGCAAAAGATGATGACGAGTTCCATTGTTTTCGCGGGCATCGTCCCGCACCCGCCAATCATGGTGCCCGAAGTCGGCGGCACGGCGGCAACTGAGGTGCGTGCATCACTCGATGCGATGCGCGAGTTCGTGCGGCGCGTCATTGAGAGCCGTGCCGAAACCGTCATCATTATTTCGCCGCACGCGCCGCTCGACCCGCGCGCTTTCGTCGCCTACGGTGATCCGCAACTACGCGCCAGCTTCGCCGATTTTCGCGCGCCGCAAGCGACCGTCGAAGCCCCGCTCGACACGGAACTGCTCGACACCATCGCCCACGCCGCCGACTCGGACGGCCACGAACTCGTCACTGTCGAAGGCTGCGGGTTGGATCACGGGACGGCTGTGCCGCTCTATTTTTTACTACGTCACGGTTGGCGCGGAAGTCTCGTCGCGCTCGGCTTCACATTTCTCTCGGACGATGCCCACATCCATTTCGGCGCGTCCATCCGACGCGCCGCCGACGAGATAGGTCGTCCCGTCGCCTTCGTCGCCAGCGGTGACCTGAGTCATCGACTCACCCCCGCAGCCCCCGCGGGATTCAACCCCGACGCGCATCTCTTCGACCGGGAGGTTGTCGCCAGTCTGCGGGCTTCCGCCCCCGAACGTATCATCAATATTGACCCGACCCTACGCCGAATGGCGGCGGAGTGCGGCTACCGCTCGATGCTCGTTGCTTTCGGCGCGACCCGCGAACTGCCGCCGGCTTGCGAGGTGCTCAACTATGAAGCCCCCTTCGGCGTCGGTTACATGGTCGCTCAACTCGCGTGATATTGTCCGCTCAAGCAGCTAACCGCAACTATGCCACGTTAAAAATCGACCCGAATTTCAATGATGACGACGAACCACGAAAACACCACGAGCGCACACGAGTCACACGCCCACGACGCGCGTTTGCTGCCCGCGCTCGCTCGCCGCGCCGTCGAGACTTTCGTTCGCGAGCGTCGTACAATCGATCCTGATGCAGTCGACGCCTCAGACCTCTTGCGACAGCAGGCAGCCTGCTTTGTTTCTATCAAAACATTCGATGGCGAGTTGCGCGGCTGCATCGGTACTATTGAACCGACTGCACCCACGCTCGCCAAAGAACTAATCGCCAACGCCGTCAGCGCTGCCTCGCGCGACCCGCGATTTCCGCCCGTCGTCGAAGACGAACTCTCTCAACTGCTCTATTCCGTCGATGTTTTATCGGAACCCGAACCCGCACGGTTTGACCAACTCGACCCAGCGACCTACGGCGTTATCGTCGTTGACGTGACTGGAACACAACGGGGTTTACTCCTGCCCGCCCTCGAAGGTGTTGATACCGTGCAGCAACAAGTTGACATCGCCGCGCAAAAAGCCGGAATCGCGCCCGGTGCGCCCCTCAAACTTTACCGTTTTCGTGTCCGGCGATTTTGCGAGCCAGCGCGTCACTCTTGAAGATTTAACAGGAATGAATTTTGAACAACTTTCCCCTTCTGATTTTCTCCCCTCCAAATCATGGTGAAGAAAAATCATGTGTCAGTCGACTTCAATGATGTTCACACTTCAGAGAAAAAAATCCGCTGCATACGCGAGATGTATGCAGCGGTCAATGTCCACAGGAGGAAAGGGGCAGCATTCTAACCGAGCGCGCGGGGTGTGTCAAATAGAATCATTTTCCCCCTCGCGCAGACCTTGACTCAGATGTCTAAGTTCTTCACGTCTAAGGCGTTGTCTTCGATGAAACGGCGGCGCGGTTCCACCGCATCACCCATCAATACCGTGAAAATCTGGTCGGTTTCAACCGCATCGTCGATTTTAACTTGAAGCAGTGTACGCTTGTCCGGATTCATCGTGGTTTCCCAGAGTTGTTCAGGATTCATTTCGCCGAGACCCTTGTAACGCTGAATCGTCAAATCTTTCTTCGACGCGACGAGCACACGCTCGAGCAACTCCTCGCGCGTCTCTACCTGCTCGCTCGAACCGTTTTCCCCGATAAGCAGCGGGGTTGCCAGACGTTCTTCAAGCGTTTTGTATAGCTCGATGGCCTTCTGAAATTCGACGTGGCTCGCCAAATCCCAGTCGATACGAGCCTTTACGCCGCTCACCGTGATCGTTTCGATTTCCCACAGCCCGTGTTCTTCGTCCGTCGTCAGTTCGGTCTCGTAACCAGCGCGTGAGAGAAAACCCTCGACCTTGGCCATCTGGTCGCCGTCCATAAAAATGCTTCGCAGCGTTGACGGCTGATCGCCCTTCAAAACGCCCTTTTTACTATCAAAAGCCTCAAGCAGGGTACGCAGCAGCTTTTCGTCGCCGCCGAGCCGTCGCAACACTTTTTCACAATAACGCTGAAATTCGACCATTTGCTCGAGCGAGCGTGCGAGTTCGCGCCCCTCCGTCACCGCTCCTGAGCCGACAGAGGTCACCTTCATGTCACTTGTCGCCTGACGCATCAAGAAGCGAACCATCGATCTTTCGTCCTTGATGTATTCCTCACGCTTACCCCTCTTTACTTTGAACAACGGCGGTTGAGCAATGTAAACGTGTCCTGACTCAACAAGTTCCGGCATCTGCCGGTAGAAGAAGGTCAGCAACAGTGTGCGAATGTGCGAGCCGTCAACGTCAGCGTCCGTCATGAAGATGATCTTGTGGTAACGGAGTTTGTTGACATCGAAATCGTCCTTGCCAATGCCGGTTCCGAGCGCGGTAATGAGTGATTTAATTTCGCTATGACCGAGCATTTTGTCGAAACGAGCCTTCTCAACATTCAATATTTTACCTTTTAGCGGGAGAACGGCTTGATTTCTCCGGTCACGCCCCTGTTTCGCGCTTCCGCCCGCCGAATCACCTTCTACAATGTAAAGTTCACACAGTACGGGGTCACGTTCCTGACAATCCGCGAGTTTGCCGGGGAGCATCGTCGAGCCGATGGCTCCTTTCCGCACTATTTCGCGTGCCTTGCGCGCCGCTTCGCGCGCCCGTGCGGCATCAATGGCCTTGCCGACGATCTTTTTCGCGACCGTCGGATTTTGCTCGAAATATTCGGTCAGACGTTCATTCAAAAACGATTCGACCGCGCCCTTCACGTCCGAGTTGAGTTTGCCTTTGGTCTGCCCCTCGAACTGTGGCTGCGGCAGTTTGACCGAAATCACTGCCACCAAGCCTTCGCGCACGTCGTCGCCGGTGAGCGAGGTTTTGAAGTTTTTGGCAAGCCCGGAGGATTGCGCGTAAGCGTTGATGGTGCGTGTAAAGGCCGAGCGGAAGCCTGACAGGTGCGAGCCGCCGTCTACGGTGTTGATGTTATTGGCGAAGGAGTAGACTTTTTCGTCATAGCCGTCGTTGTACTGAATCGCCACCTCAACCGACAGCGCATCGGCTTCGCGCTCGAAATAGAGCGGTTTATCGTGGAGCACGCCCTTGTTCTTATTGAGATGCTTGACGAATTCGGCGATGCCGCCGCGATAATAGAACTCATGCGAGCGTTCCGTTTCGGCGCGCTCGTCCTTGATCGTGATGCGAATACCCTTGTTGAGAAAAGCCTTCTCACGCAGACGCTCTGAAAGTTTGTCGAAGTTGAATTCGCTGACATCGAAGATTTCCGAGTCGGGCAAAAAGGTTATCTTGGTGCCGCGCTTGCGCGTTTTGCCCGTCGCTTCGAGTTTGACCACCGGGATGCCGCGCTTGTATTCCTGCTCGTAGGTGGCTCCTTCCCTCCAAATCTCCAGACGCAGCCATTCAGAGAGGAAATTGACGCAGGAAACGCCCACTCCGTGAAGCCCCCCGGAGACCTTGTAGGCGTTCGAGTCGAATTTACCGCCCGCGTGGAGTTTGGTCATCACGACTTCGGCAGCCGACTTCCGTTCCTGTTTGTGATAATCGACCGGAATACCGCGCCCGTTATCGACGACCGTAATCGAATTGTCCAAATGAATCGTGACATCCACCGTGTCGCAATATCCGGCGAGAGCCTCGTCAATCGAGTTATCGACGACTTCATAGACGAGATGATGTAGTCCGATATCGCCCGTCGAACCGATGTACATGGCGGGACGCTTGCGCACGGCGTCGCGGCCTTCGAGAACCGTGATTGAAGTCGAATCGTACGCCGTGCTTTTCTTTTTCGTCGTTGGAATTGCTGTAGACAAACTGCTCTCCTCTGCGTCAATACCGCTCATAAAATTTTCCTTCCCAAATCGGGGAACGAACGCCCTCGACGGGCACAGACACTGTGCATCTTAGATGCCTTCGGCGCCGGTTGCGGCTGTCGAGAGAGCACCGTTCGCACGGCTCTTTTCGATAACCGCGCCGTCCCCGACTTCGTAGACATTCGAGCGCGCGACAAACTCTTTGACCAGCCCTTCTTTCGAGGTCGTGACGAATGTTTGCGTCCGTCCATCAAGGTATTCGAGCAAGTAGCTGAGGCGTTTCCGGTCAAGCTCGGCGTCCACGTCGTCCAGAAGGAAAAGTGGATACTCACTGTGCCACGAATGGTACACCGAAATAGCAGCTAAGTCAAGCAATATCAATGCGCTACGCTGTTGGCCGGAGCTTCCAAAAGCACGCATGTCCCGCCCGTCAAACAATATTTCAAGCTCGTCACGATGCGGCCCGATGAGGGCGTAGCCCGACGCTATTTCAGCTTGTAAACGCAGCCGCAAACGCTCTGCGACGAGCGACTCGTAGTCTTGTAAATCACCCTTGCCTTCGAGCGCTGAGACGTAACGGATGGTGACCTCTTCGCGTCCAAACAGACGCCGCTCAAGCGTCGCATTCAGACGCCCGACGTGCTCTGTGCGGGCGCGGTGCATGGTGGCGCTCAAGGTCGCCAGTTGCTCGTTCCACGGTTCGATCAGAACGCGCGCTTCGTCGATGCTCATTTCGGCGGCTGAGGCATCCTGCAAAAGTCGATTCTTTTGTTTGAGGACGCGACTATAATCGGCCAGCGTTTGCATGTACGCATGTTGCAGCGAGACGATACCGCGATCCAGAAACCTCCGGCGCGCATCGGGTCCGCCGCGCACGACTTCGAGTTCATCGGCGGTGAAGGCAACCGTGTGGAGTTGTCCGAGGTAGCGCGTGACGGCTTCGCGCTTGCCGTTGACGGTCAGAGACTTCGTATTTCCCTGAATAACAACCTGTAGGTCGCGCTGGATTTCACTGGTGCGAGCCACACGCCCGCGCACGACGGCCAGATTTTCGCCAAACCTGACCGCTTCCTGCGGGCGCTGTGTGCGAAAGGATTTTGAAGTCGCCAGTAGATAGATCGCTTCGAGCCAGTTTGTTTTGCCCTGCCCGTTGTCGCCGTAGATGATGTTGAGTCCCGCGCCCCAGGAGACTTTGCCGCTCAGATTTCTGAAATTGTGCGCCTCAAGAGATTCGAGCAGCATGTGCTGGATTTTAACACATGCCGCCTTTATATCGGGCGCGAAGCGCGCGTAGCTCGCGACGTTTCAGGAATTGCCGGACGGCCTCCCCTCGCACGATACATGGTTGCGTTCAATCGCCGTTACCGATGCGCATGGTTCGTTATTCCAGTCACCGCCCTTCGTCACGTGGTCAATCCGTGTTGCCGGGGGGTTCGCGCGGAGGAGGAGGAGGTGGTGGTGGTGGGTCGGCGTGGGGCGGTGGCGTCGCGTCGGGGGTTTTGAGTGCGCGCTGGCGGCGGTCGGTGTTCCACCAGCGTTCGGTCGCGAACCAGACGACGCCGGGGAGCAGGAACAGGATGCCGATGCCGACGGTGACGGCGCGCGGCGAATAGCCGAAGCGGTCGAGCAGTTCGCCCGTCGCGTAGTTCGAGGCGGCGAGCGCCAGCGTCAGCAACGCGAGTTCGGTGGCAAACACGCGCCCGCGAAACTCATCTTCGACCGTGCCTTGCAGGAGCACCGTCGAGTAAACCCAGAGGACGCTGCCGCCCATGTGCGCGAGGGCGAGCATGGCGAGCGCGAGGAAGAAATTGGTCGCGCTCCCGAAGGCGATGTAGAACGCGCCGCCGATGAGAAACGAGATGCCGATGGTTGTTTGCATCCGGCGGTTGGTTTCGCCGGAGAAACGTCGCGCGACGAAGGGGCCGATGGCCGTGCCGATGCCGCGCGCGGCGTAGAGGACGCCGATGCCGGTCGCGCCTTTGCCGCCGACCGGAAAAATCTTTTCGCCGAAGACGGGCAACAGCGTGAGGATGCCGCCGCCGATGCCCCATGCGGGTTTCACCAGCAACAGCGCGAGCACGCGCGGTCGCCGCCACACATAACGCGCGCCTTCCACGGTGTCGGTGAGGCCGAGCGCTTTGCCGACCGTCAGCGGCGTCTTGGGTCGCGGCGGACGCTTCGGTAGCGTGACCCGCGCGACGAGCGCCGCCGATAGCAGATAGGTCAACGAGTCGAGCACGAACGCGACATCCGTGCCGAACCAACCCGTTGCGATGCCGCCGATGGCCGCGCCGAGCGTCAGCATCGCCGACCACGTTACCGATGTTACGGCGTTGGCCGCGATGAGGTCGCGCGCGGGGACAACCGAGGGGATGGCGGCGGTTTTGGCCGGCTCGAAAAAGGTCGAAAGCGCGAGTTGCGCGACCGTCAGCGCGTAGATCATCCACACCTGATCGGGACGCCGCACGAACAGGAAGCCGAGCACGACCAGCGCGCGCAGCAGGTCGCTAACGATCATGATGGTGCGACGGTTGAAGCGGTCGGCGACGACGCCCGCCAGCGCCCCCATAAACACGGTCGGCAGAAAACGCGCGACCATCAGCAGCCCGATGGCGCTCTCCGAGCCGGTCAGTCGCCACAGCAGCGCAAACAGCGCGATGGTGTTGAACCAGTCGCCCAGTTGACTGACGACCTGGCCGAGCCACAGATTGCGGAAGTCGTGGTTGAGCCGAAGCAGTTCGAGATAACCGGCGGGTCCGCCCGCATCTTTGTGCTCGCCCGTCGCTTCGTTCAAAGCCGCACCGTCACGCGAAAAGTTTTTGCGAAAGAGATTGAAAGAGAGTGCTCTTTTGTCTCGACGGTTGTCAACCGGCAACCGACGCGGGCGCACGCGCTCGTTTCAAGCGTGCTGCGACGATTAAAAAGGCGACCCGCCGAAGTCGAAAAATCGACGGCGAAGAAGCGTATACTGCGGCTTCCGCGCGTGAAGCTGATAGTGCTTTGCAAATGGATGAATGCTGGGAGCGCCAGCGTCCCGCTGGCCAGCGCGTGCCCCACGCACGCGACAATCATTCGCGTTCGGCGAACGCTC
Source organism: Pyrinomonadaceae bacterium (assembly GCA_041746175.1). Classification (GTDB taxonomy): domain Bacteria; phylum Acidobacteriota; class Blastocatellia; order Pyrinomonadales; family Pyrinomonadaceae; genus JBGTHJ01. Next base: position 2,659 of record JBGTHJ010000303.1, on the reverse strand, counting down.
AATGCGCGCCGGGGGGCTTTGCGCTACCGGGCGGCGTCGCTCTTTCAGGTGCGACATTCTATTGCAGCTCGCTATGACGCGGATGTTTCTCAGCCGCTCGCGTTGGCTGCCGGAGCCGCCGCTAGCCGTCGAGAGTAAGGAGACAGACGATGCCTCAGATTAAGATTGCGACCTTTAACGTGGAATGGATGGTGTTGGCCTTCGGGGGCAAGTGGACGAACTGGGTGCCGCCGGACATTCCCGCGACGTTTCCCGGCGGAAGCGTCGGCGGGGTCAGGCATCCGAGGATCGACGACGTACACGCGATGTGCCGTCGCATCGCCGGAACCATCAAGGACATCAAGGCGAAGATCATCGGCATTCAGGAGGGGCCGCCGCTGAAAGAGCAGTTGGAAGCTTTCGTCGAACAGTTTCTCGACGGTAAATACGTCGTCCACCACTCGAACGCGAAGTGGCAATCGGTTTGCGCGCTCGTCCACGAATCGATCGCCGACAAGGTGACCGCGTGGCAGCCAGACATTCCCGACATCAACGCCGCGTGGTCGAAGATTCCGTATTATCCGTGGGGCTTGATCGGCGCCGACGAGCGCAAGAGCCACCGGCTCGACCGCCACCCGTTGCTGCTCAGTTTCAAACCCAAGCCAAACAAAGAACTGCGGATCATGGTGCTGCACACCAAGTCGAAATTCTCGAAGCTCAAGACCAGAACGCAGTGGGAGACGCGCGACCGCGAAGCCGTGCTCGACGCCTTGACCGTCCGCGCCAAACTTTCGGCGGAGTGTTTCCGCATCCGCGAATTTCTCGACCGCGAGTTGTCGCGGGAAGACTCGCCGCGTTCCATCGTCATCATGGGCGACTTCAACGACGGCCCGTTCGCCGAACTGATGGAGCGCGAGTTCATGATTCATAACATCGTCGATGAGTTGGTCGGCTCGCTGCTCTATCCCGACTTTCATTTCAAGCACGCGATGACGCCCGACACCTTGCGCAACGCCTCGACGACGATTTTCAACGACCCGCTCAACGACGGCGCGGAAGTACGCGAGATCATCGACCACATCCTCGTTTCGCCCGGCCTCTGGCAGCGACACGAAGGCGGCTTCCACATCAAGCCCGATTCGTGTCTGGTCGAAGAGAAAGCCTACCTCGACCACGACGATTCCGGTGCGACACGCAAACGCGAGTTTCGTCCGAGCGACCACAAACCCGTCTCGATGATTCTGACTTACTGAACCCGCGCGCCCGCCGATTCTCGCATCCGGCGGCCAACGAATGTTTCAACCAGCGCGCCGCGCAGTAAATTTCATAGCCGAGGTTCAACCCCACATGGCAATCGGTGACACAACAGGACAGACCGCTTCGATCACGGAAGTCTGGCGTGCGCTCAGGCTTTTTACCAACTGAGCCGCGCTGATGATGTGCTGCACAGCTATGCCGATGCCGTTGATTCCTATGACCGCGCCTTGCGCCTCGCTCCCGATGATGTTGCTGCACACAACAACAAAGGGAATGTGCTGGCAAGACGCGGCGTGTTGAGAGTTTCTCTTGGACGAACGGACGAGGCGTGCGGGGATTTGACGAAGGCTCTGGATGAGTTTTCGCGCTCGTTGGAAATCGCTCCTAATGATGAACGGGTTAGCGGAATGCGACGGGCGGTGGCGGGGTTGATTGACGAACATTGTCGTGAGACGGAACTTTGAGGCATCCGATGAATGGCGACACGAACTTCAAGGACTACTTCTCGACGCACGCGGTCGCATACGCGAAGTATCGCCCGCGCTATCCGGCTGAGTTGTTCGGGTATCTCGCGTCGGTCGCGCCCGCGCGGTCGCACGCATGGGATTGCGCGACGGGCAACGGACAGGCCGCGCCGGGTCTCGCCAATTTCTTCGAGCGTGTCACCGCGACCGATGCCAGCCGTTCGCAAATCGAGCAAGCGACGCGACACGAACGCATCGCCTACGAAGTCGCGCCCGCCGAACAGTCCGGCATCGAATCCGCCACAGTGGACTTGATAACCGTCGCGCAGGCTTTTCACTGGTTCGACTTTGAAGGCTTCTACGCCGAAGCGCGGCGGGTGCTCGTCGCCGAAGGCGTGCTCGCCGTGTGGTGCTACAACCTGCTCGAAATCTCGCCGCCGCTCGATGCGGTCATCAGTCGTTTCTACGACGACACGGTCGGAGAATTCTGGCCGCCCGAACGACGCTTGCTCGCAGAAGGTTACCGCACGATCAATTTTCCGTTCGCAGAGTTTGACGCGCCAAGCTTTCACATGACGGAAAGTTGGACGCTCACAGACCTCACGGGCTATCTCGGAACGTGGTCGGCGACCAAAAGATTCATCGCCGCGCGCGGCTTCGACCCGCTCGAATCGCTCGCCGCAGAACTCTCGCCGCTCTGGGGCAACCCCGACGACCCGAAGCCCGTCCGCTGGCCGCTCTCCATGAGAATCGGCAGGGCGCGCAGAAGGTAAAAGATAAACAATCGTTTGGCTGCCGGTTCTGTGTCGATCCCTCTCGCTTTTTAACACCCGATAGCTATCAGAGAGAACGCGCATGATGAGACGCGGTTATTTGTTCGATAGCGAGTTGCAATAGAGGGTAGCACCTAAAAGAGCAGCGCCGCCCGGGAGCGCGAGCCTCCGGCGCGCATTGAGCGT
>JBGTHJ010000302.1:0-2786 GCA_041746175.1 Pyrinomonadaceae bacterium | reverse complement strand
TCGCCAACGCGCTCGCGCATCGCGACCTCGCCCTGCGCGACGTGGCGACGCGCATCCTCATCTTCGACCGCTCGCTAGAGATTCTCAACCCGCGCCGCACCGCCGGATTCATGCCGTCGGCGCAACGCGCGATACGCTATGGCGTGCCGCAGCGTATCAACCCCCAACTCGCCGCTATCTTTTCGAGCCATGCCTACGGCCTCAAACTCGCGCGCGGCGGACTGCCGATGCTCCTCCGTCAATCGCGTCTCTTCGCGGGTCGGCGCGCCGAAATCCACGCCGTCAACGACGAGTTTCGCCTGCGGCTCTACGGCGCATAACAATCTTGTCGGGTGAACTGGGAGTGAGATGGGGAGTCAAAACGGTGGATGCCATGTATGAGGCGCCTGATAAGTGCTCGCGCCATCACGAGCGGACACCGTTCGTCGACCGGAGATTCGGTAAATTTGGTTTGCGGAGTGCCAGCTCATCGAACGCCGCTGGCCGGTCAGTCGCGCGGCGTCCGGTGGCGGTTTTCCGACTCGAAGCGGTAACGGTTGAACGATGACTTTGTGAGTTGAAATCTTAGGATAATCCGATGGAACTGTTTCGCGCGCTGGCGATGTTGGCGGAGTTTTCTGAGAGTGCGGAGTTTGCTCGCGTGGCGTCGGCATTGGAGTTGGGAGCGTTGCCGTCGGCGAGCGAGCACACGGAGTTGTTCGTGTTTCAACTCTACCCGTACGCCTCGGTCTATCTGGGCGCGGAGGGGATGCTCGGCGGCGAGGCGCGCGACCGCGTGGCTGGATTCTGGCGTGCGCTCGGCGCGACGCCTCCGGCGGAGGTCGATCATCTATCGGTGATGCTCGCGTTTTATGCGCGGCTGGTGGAACTGGCGGAGGACGCAAACGGTGACGCGGGCAATGAGCGAGACGCCGCACGGCGCGGGGGTCGGCGGCGGGCGCGGAAGGCTTTTCTGTGGGAGCATCTGTTGAGTTGGCTGCCCGCCTACCTGACGAAGCTGCGCGAGATCGCGCCGCCGTTTTACCGCCGGTGGAGCGAGATGTTGATGGAGGCGTTGCTCGAGGAAGCCGAGACGAGCGGGAGACCGGAATTGCCGCCCGCGCACTTGCGCGCCGCGACGGGGTTGACCGACCCGCGCCGCGACGACGACGCCGGAGAGTTTCTGGATTCGTTGTTGAGTCCGGTGCGGAGCGGGATGATTCTGACGCGTTCGGACATGAGCCGCGCGGCGCGTAGAATGGATGCGGGTTTGCGATTGGGCGAGCGCCGGTTCATCCTCAAAACGCTGCTCGGTCAGGATGCGCGCGGGACGCTCGCATGGCTGGCGGAAGAAGCCGCGTCGTGGGTGGAGCGTCACCATCGGCAGGCCGCCGCGCTCGGCGACGTGGCCGGGATGTGGGAGGCGAAGGCCGCCGCCGCCGCCGCGCTCTTGCACGAACTGCAAACCGAAGCCGGAGAAGTGATGCGTGCCTGAACACGCGTTTGATGCCGGGACGCATGTTTATTAAAATGAATCCACCCTGTCAGCGGTCGTCTTCAAAAAAAAACAGAGAGGTTCGGTCATGCACTTCAAACAATTTTATCTCGGCTGTCTCGCGCACGCTTCGTACTTGATCGGGTCAGCGGGCGAAGCGGCGGTCGTCGATCCGCAGCGCGATATCGAGCAGTATGTCGTCGAAGCCGAAACGCAGGGACTCGAAATCAAGTACGTGATTGAAACGCACCTCCACGCGGATTTCGTCAGCGGCCATCGTGAGCTTGCGTCGCGGACGGGCGCGGAGATTGTTTTCAGTCGTGAGGCGGGCGCGACGTTTCCGCATCGCGCGGTCGTCGACGGCGACGAGTTGAAGATCGGCAACGTCACCCTGCGCATCATCGAAACTCCGGGTCACACGCCCGAAGGCATCTCGGTGCTGGTCATCGACACGGCACGGTCGCCGGAGCCGCGCATGGTGCTGACGGGCGACACGCTCTTTATCGGCGATGTCGGTCGTCCTGATCTCGCGGGCGGTCGCGGCTACACCGCCGAGATAATGGCCGGGATGCTCTACGATAGTCTGCACGGAAAACTTTTACGGCTCGACGACGGCGTCGAAGTTTATCCGGCACACGGCGCGGGTTCGATGTGTGGACGCAACATCTCGAAGGAAACTTCTTCGACCATCGGCCAGCAACGACGCTTCAACTACGCGCTCGCCGCGATGCCCAAAAGCGACTTCATCAGCATGATGACGACCGACCTGCCCGAAGCCCCCGCGTATTTCTCATACGATGTCGCGATCAACCGCACGGGCGCGGCTCCGCTCGAAACGCTGCCGCGTCCCGTCGCGCTCAGCCCCGAACAGACGAGCCTCTACGCGAATCAGGGTTACACGATTCTGGACGCGCGGGCGGCGTCGGAGTTCGGCGCGGGACACGTTCCCGGCGCAGTCAACATCGGACTCGGCGGGCAGTTCGCATCGTGGGCCGGAAGCCTCGTCGAGACGAGCGCGCCGCTCGTCATCGTCGCCGCCGACGACGCGCAGGTTGACGAAGCCGTGATGCGTCTGGCGCGTGTCGGTCTGGAAAACGTCAAAGGCTACTTGCGCGGCGGCATGGATGCGTGGCGCGCGGCGGGACGCGAGACGGCGACGGTCGAACAAATCTCGGTTGACGACCTGCGCCGGATGCTCGATGCGCAGTCCGACCTGCAAGTCATCGACGTGCGCCGCCCCGCCGAGTACGCGAGCGGGCACGCGCCGCGCGCCGTCAGCGCGCCGCTCTCGAACCGGATTGCGGAACGCCTC
>JBGTHJ010000301.1:0-6863 GCA_041746175.1 Pyrinomonadaceae bacterium | reverse complement strand
CGCAAACCCTGAACCCGCCCCCGGAATCCGACGCCGCCGCATCGGATGACCTGTTGATGAATGGGACGGAGACGGGCGGCCAGCAAAGAGTCTGGAAGGGCTTGGCCGCTCACCCGTTTTTCGTCCGCGTCCGGCGCACGTGTCCGATCATCTTTCCACGTCAACCGACCTCGATTCGTCGCGTCATCACGTTGCGGTCGTGGTCTCTAAAACCGCTCTTGCGGTAGACCGACTGCGCGACGACGTTCGACCGCTCAACCAACAGGTGCACCGCCGCGATGCCGCGCGCGCGACACTCGGCGGCGACGAACTCCAAAGCCCGCTTGCCGATCCCGCTCCCGCGCGATTCCGCCCGCACGAACAGTTCGTCGATGAGCGCGTCGCGCCCGCCGAACTCAAGGCTGAAGCCGAAGGTAAGCACGACGTAGCCGACCGTCTCCGCCCCGCCGCGAATCAACCACACGCGCCCCAATCGTTCATCGCCGAGGAGGTGCGGCAAAGCCTCTCGATGCGTGCGCTCGTCAAACTCAGTCCCGTCGTACGCATAGAGCGCGCGCATCAATTCGATGAGCGCATCGGTGTCGCCCGCTCCCGCCCGTTTGAAGTCTACGTCCATGATTCACCACCGCTTCGCACCACGACCGCCGCCGGAGTTTTGCGCGGCTTGTGCGAGCCGTTAAATTAGCCGCCAACATTTCGACAATCCATCAGCCCCGGCCCCCGATTACACAACTATTACAATCGAAGCGCGCGTAACTTGCTAGAGTAAGTGTCGCCTCAAGCATCACATCATGTGGTGGTAATTTTATAACGAGGCGACCGAGGGAGAGTCATAATTTATGCTTAACGAGGCGGCAATCAAACCCGAACTGCGACGCGACGGCATCAACTGGACGACCAGTATCACGATGGTGCTTTTTCACATCGCGGCGGTGATCGCGCTGTTCATGTTTTCGTGGCAGGCGCTGGCGGTGACGGTTGTGCTGTGGTGGGTTTCGGGCAGTCTGGGGATCGGCATGGGCTTTCATCGTCTGCTGACGCATCGCGGCTACAAGACGCCCAAGGCGGTCGAATATTTCCTGACCATCTGCGGCACGCTCGCGCTCGAAGGCGGCGCGATTGATTGGGTTGCGACCCATCGCATACATCATTCGATGACCGACCAACCCGGCGACCCGCACACCCCGCGCGACGGCAAATGGTGGTCGCACATGGGCTGGATTCTGACGGGCACGGCGCAACAACACAGCCCGGAAGTTCTGCGTCGCTACGCGCCCGACCTGATGAAGGATCGCTTTCACGTCTGGCTCAATAAGCATTTTTATCTGCCGGTGGTCGCGGTCGGTCTGGCGTTGTTTTTCTTCGGCGGCTGGTCGGTGTTGATGTGGGGCATGTTCCTGCGCACGACGTTCGGGCTGCACATGACGTGGCTGGTCAACTCGGCGACCCACATCTGGGGCACGCGCCGCTTCGAGACCGGCGACGATTCGACCAACAACACGCTCATCGCGCTTCTGACCTTCGGCGAAGGCTGGCACAACAACCATCACGCCTACCCGACCGCCGCGCGTCACGGGCTGCGCTGGTATGAAATCGACATCAACTGGTACGGCATCCGCACGCTCCAACTTCTCGGTCTGGCGAAGTCGATCAAGCTGATTAGCCCCGCGCAGATGCAAACCGCGCGCGTCGAGGTCGCCGACACGAACGCGCCGCGCCAGCTATCGAAGGCCGCTTAAGCTTCCGACGACAGCGAAAGCGCGCCGCCGCCGTTCACCGACTCTACACAAGCCCGCACGACTGCTCCCAGTCGTGCGGGCTTTGTCCTCTTTTGCCGACGCTGTAAGATGAGCCTTGAAAGGGTTCGCAGTCGTTCCGAAATAACCATGCGCATCGCCAACCGCCGCAAGTCAATCGCGTTCTTCATCACGCTCGGCGTGTGTCTGGTGTCGATTGCGGTGGCGCTCAACGTGACGTGGATTTTGCTCAACTGGCGACAGGTCGCGCTGCTGGTGCTGGGCATCATTTTCTTCATCGTGATTATTACGGGGCTGGTGCTGAACACGATTTTTCTGGTGCGCGAAATCCGCCGCAACGAGCAGCACGATTCGTTCATCAACGCCGTGACCCACGAGTTGAAGACGCCGATTGCGTCGATTCGGCTCTATCTCGAAACGCTCAAGACGCGCGAGGTTGACGAAGCGCAGCGGCGCGAGTTCTACGACGTGATGCTGGCCGATAGCGACCGCTTGCTGCAAACGGTTGAGCAGGTTTTGCGCGCCGGGCGAAGCGGTCACCGCCTTCGCAAAACCGACGAAACCATGATCGACATGAGCGAGATGGTGCGCGACTGCGTTGAACTGGCGCGCACGCGCTACAACCTCGCGGCGGGTTCGCTGCGCTACGTCGAACGTCTCGACGACGGACGCCCGCCCGTCGTGCGCGGCGACGCGGAAGAGTTGCGCGCCGTCCTCTCGAACTTGCTCGACAACGCGGTCAAGTATTCGGACACGGAGGTCGACATCTCGGTCGAGGTGGCGACGCCCGACGAGCGACGCATCGCCGTGCGCGTCAGCGACCGGGGCGTCGGGATTCCGGGCGAACAGGTCAAGCGCATCTTCAAACGATTTTACCGCGTGCCGGGGCGCGTGATGCGCCGCGTTAAAGGCACGGGGCTTGGACTCTTCATCGTGATGTCGGTGGTCAAGAAGCACGGCGGGCGCGTCTTCGCCGAGAGCGAGGGCGTCGGGCACGGCAGCACGTTTACGATTCTGCTTCCGAGGGCGAACGAGAGATGAGCGCGGTGCTGGTCGTCGAAGACGAGAAACATCTGGCCGAAGGCTTGCGCTTCAATCTGGAAGCCGAAGGGTACACGGTCGAGACGGTGGCCGACGGCGAAACCGCCGTCACGCTGTTGACCGGCACGCCCGAACGCTTCGACGCCGTCGTGCTCGACGTGATGCTGCCCGGCATCGACGGCTTCGCGGTCGCGGCTGAACTGCGGCGCGCCGGGCAGTTCGTTCCGGTGCTGATGCTGACGGCGCGCGGCCACCCCGAAGACGTGCTGCGCGGCTTCGAGTCGGGCGCGGACGACTATCTCCCCAAGCCCTTCGAGCTTGAAATCTTGTTTGCGCGCCTGCGTGGACTGCTCCGCCGCCGCGAGTGGTTAAACCGCGACCGCGACAAGTCGGACAAAGTCACGGCCTCCCGCGTCGCCACCTCAAGCCCGCCGCCGCCGCCCGTCCGCGATGAAACGCCGTCGGGCGCGAAGAGGGCGGACGATGCGACCGAGACGGGTGACGCGCTGTTTGCGTTCGACGGCAAGATGATCGACTTTGGAGCGTTGGAGCTTCGCGTCGGCGAGCGAACCGTGCGGCTGACGCTGATGGAGGTCGGGCTGTTGCGCTATCTGGTGCAGCACGCGGGGCGCGTCGTCTCGCGGCGGAATATGCTCGAAGATGTCTGGGGACTGCACGAAGACACGGACACGCGCGCCATCGATAATTTCATCGTCCGCCTCCGCAAATACATCGAGGCCGAACCCGCCAAGCCCAGACACCTGTTGACGATTCGCGGCGTCGGCTATCGCTTCGTCCCCGAACCATCCGAGGAAGAAAAAAGCTAGCCGTCGTGCCAGAGTCGAAAGCGCGTGGTGCCCCTTCGCCTTACTTACTTTGACCTCTATCCCGTTCCTTGACTTCCATCGCCGGAAAGCTTAATTTCACCCACTTGTCAGGCGTTTAACCCGCGGTGTTCGCTCTCATCGGCAGAGTCTCCGGAAATTGACCTCGCTCATTGAAACCATCACAGGATCGCCCAACTCAAAGCGCGCGTGGGCGTGTAGCGCCAGCACGCGCGGCGAAACCGGTCAAACTTCTTCCCGCACGTGTTGCGGAGATTTGCTGCAAGGAGATACGGATGGATTTTGGAAGTCGGCATAAGAACGGCAACGGCAACGGCCACGCGAAACATGGAGCGATGCCGGAAGCGGCGACGGCGACGACGTTCGAGCCGCCCGCGGACGGCGGACGGCTGATCGTCCTGACCGCGCCGCTGACCGAAGCAATCGACCACGCGGGCTACTTCATCCAGATGGCGATGGCCTCGCTGCCGATTTGGATGGAAGGCGTCATCAATCGCAAGTATCCGAAGTGGCGCGAGGTCGAGCACAACGCGGACGGTTCGGCGCGCTATATGCCCGCCGGGGTGCGTCTGGTCGAAAAGTCGCTCCTGCGTGAATACGCGCGCGAAGACATCGTGGCGTGTTTCCCCGCAGACCTCCCCAGGTTCGTCGGCCCGCGCACGCGCGTCGTCGCCGTCTCGACGCACAACCCGCTCGGCGTGACGTTCGCGGCGGGCGTCTACACCTCGATCTTCGGCTCGTCGCGGATGCCCATCAACTCGCATTATTCGCGCGAGTTGTTCGACCAGATCAAAGCGAATCCGCACCGCGATCAGTTCAAGGTCATCGTCGGCGGTTCGGGCGGCTGGCAGATTATTCAAACCGACATGTTCGAGGAACTATCGGTCGATTGCGTCGTCGAAGGCCGCAGCGAGAGCGCCGACACGATGGAGCTTTTCCGCAAGGCCATCGCGGGCGAACCACTGCCGCGCACCATCGAAGTCAAACACCCGACCGACCCCGACACGATTCTGTTCCCCGACTCGCGCACGACCTTCGGCGTCGTCGAGATGACGACCGGCTGCGGACGACGCTGCAAGTTCTGCGTCCCCGACCTCAACCCGCAGATCGACTTGCCGAAAGCCAAGATCATGGACGCCGTGCGCGCCAACGTCCGCGAGGGCAACAAGCAGATTTCGCTCGCCACCGAAGACATGTTCATCTGGGGACAGGTGCACACCGACACGCCGTTCTACTTCCCGAACCGCGAGGCGCTGCTCGATCTCTACGGCGACATCGTCAAGACGCCCGGCGTCGAACAACACGTCCTCAGCCATTGCACCATCGCTCCGGCGGTCGTCGATCCGCTGCTCATCAAAAATCTCTCGGAGATGCTGCTGCCCAAAAGCCCGATTCACTTTCCTTACCTGAGCAGCCACCCGGAAAAGAAAGCCCTCGCGCCGCTCATCGGACTGGAGACCGGCTCGGTGCGGATGGCGAAGCAGATCATGTCGAGCAAGGGCGTGCCGTTCCACATTGACGACTGGCCGAGCGTCGTGCTCGAAGGCCTGCGCGTGCTCAACGAGAACAACTGGTTCCCGGCGATGACCTTGATCGTCGGCTCGCCCGGCGAAACTGACGAAGACTCGATGGCGACGCTCGACCTCATCTACGAGATGGAACGTCGCGGGTTGTTCGCCTTCCTCATCCCGTCGATCTTCACCCCGCTGCACGACACGCGGATGGAGAAAGAGATGGGCGTCACCCAAACCAAACAACTGACGCCGTTGCAATGGCAGTTGATGATGAAGTGCTGGAAGATGAACCTCCGCCCCGGCCAGTATAGTTGGTGGGGGCCGACGGCGTGGCGCGTCGGCTCAATCGCGATGTGGATGTACAAGCTGCGACGCTTGAACGGCCCGAACTTCACGTGGCCGCTGTGGATGTTCTCCGGCGCGATCTCCGAGAAACAACTCGCGCGGATGGGGAAGATTTACATGGGCAAGCCGATCAAAACCAAGACGCGCGCCGAACTCATCGCCTCGCTCAAGCCGAAGGACTTGCAACACCTCCGCGCTGACAACGGCGACATCCCGAAAGGCTTCATGCCGCCGCCCCCGCGTATCGACACGCGCTCGCTCCCCGTAGTCGTCGCCTGACGCGCCGGGCTGTCAGCCTTCAGCAAAAAAAGCGAGAGCCGGTGAATGCCAACTCATTCACCGGCTCTCGCTCTGTTTCCCCCTCACGTCGGATCGCAAAACAGAGGGAGATTTCTGCGCTTTACTTACCGTGCTTTGCAAATGGGTGAATGCTGGGAGCGCCAGCGTCCCGCTGGCCGGCGCGGGCCTCCCCATGCACGCTCAAGTATTCGCGTTCGGCGAACGTTCAATGCGCGCCGGAGGCTCGCGCTCCCAAGGCAAGGCGGCGACTCTCTTTTGGATGCTACATTCTTTTGCAACTCGCTGTAACCACTATTATCCGCCTGAATCAGCGGCGAAAATTTTCTTTCAAGCTCTGCACCACCATCGTTGCTGCCGCCTTGCCCGCGCGAGAAATCGTCACGGCGGCGAGCACGAACAAAAAGTAGTGGATCGCGAGCACGTAACGATACTCGGTGTGCACCGCCGACTGGACGCAGAAGTAATAAGCCGGGACGACGAGCAGGAGGGCGAGCGTCGGCCAGCGTCGCGCGCGTGCGAGCACGAACGCGCCCGCGATGACGAGCGGCAGGATGATCGCCGTGATGAAGAGACTCTGCACCGCGCGGACGAGCGCGCGTGGTGCACGTGTCCACGTGTGCGACGCCGCGCCGAGTTCAAAAAGTTCGGCGCGCCCGACCGCTACGACCGGACGCACCGGCGCGGAAGCTCCGTTCTCAAATACCAGTTGCGCGAGGTCTTCCGTCCCGCTCACAAACGGGATGCGCGCCGTCACGATGGGCTGTCCGCCGGGCGTCGCGCCCTCTTGCGGCTCGATCACGACCGAGCCGTAGAGATTGTCTCGCCGCGTGTTCAGCACTTTGATTATCACGCGTCCCTGTATGATCTTGACCGGAATTTCAAACAGGTAATCGGTGTCGCGTCGAAGCGAGAACGGCGCGGAAACCAACTGCGCGCCGTACTTCGATTCGTCGCCCTCGATCTCCAACCGCGACCCTCCGGCGGCGGCGACTCCAAACTTCGCACCCGCCGACCGCGCGCTGCTCTCGTTCAGCAATTCCGCCGGAGACGCCGCCCACCGC
>JBGTHJ010000300.1:0-12614 GCA_041746175.1 Pyrinomonadaceae bacterium | reverse complement strand
CGCCGCCGATGCCGCCGTCGTCACCTGTGCGCCGCAGCCTTCGAGCACCACGCGCAGCAGGTCGCGCGTGTCGGCTTCATCGTCGACGACCAGAATGCGCAGCCGGTTGAGCAACGGGGGGGAGGAGCCGGGCGCGAAATTGTCTCCGGCGGTCGGATGGATGTGGGCGGGGGCGTCGAGTTCGCGGCGCGTGACCGTTAGCGGCAACTGGACGATGAAGGATGCGCCGCGCCCTTCGCCCGCGCTCTTGGCGACAACCGCGCCGCCGTGGAGTTCGACGAGCTGCCGGACGATTGCCAACCCCAGTCCCAGCCCGCCGTGAGAACGCGTGGTCGTGCCGTCGGCCTGCCGGAAACGGTCGAAGACGTGCGGCATAAATTCAGGGCTGATGCCATTGCCGCTATCGCTCACTGTGATTTCGACGTGGGGGTTGACGCGTGCGAGTTTGACCAGCACACGCCCGCCACTGGGCGTAAATTTGATGGCGTTGGTCAGCAGATTCCAGACGACTTGCTGAAGGCGGTCGGCATCGCCGGTGACCGGGCCCGCGCGCAGGTCGATGATGGTTTGCAGGTGAATCAGTTTTGCTTCCGCCGTCGGGCGCGTGGCATCGACCGCCGTTTCGATGACCGAACTCAAATCCACCGGACGCATGTCGAGACGTAGCTTGCCCGTGATGATGCGCGAGATATCGAGGAGGTCGTCGATGAGTTTGGTCTGCGCGCGGGCGTTGCGTTCGATGGTTCTGAGGGCGTGCGCAAACTCCTCTTCACTGAATTTATTGGTGTGGAGCAGGCGCGCCCAACCAAGGATGGCGGTCATCGGCGTGCGCAACTCATGCGACATCGTGGCGAGAAATTCGTCCTTCGTACGATTGGCGGCTTCGGCCACCGCGAGCAGGTGCGCGCGTTCCTCCTGCGCACGACGCTGTTCGATGAGGTGGTCGCGCACCTCGTACTGGCGACGACGTGCGCGCAGCGCCGATTGTAGCGCGCTGACGAGAGTGATGATGCGTGTCGGGCGTTCGATGAGCGTGATGTTTCCGACTTCGCCCAACGCGCGCAGCACGCCGAGGCTCGCCACATCGCTCGCGCCAACGCCCGCTGTCAGGACGACGATCGGGAAGTCAGACCATGTCGGCTGGTGGCGGAGTTCATCGATCAGATATTGCGTGGCCGCCGGAGTCAGCGCCTCTTCGGTGATGAAAGCCGCGCCCGCGCCCTCTGACAAGTCGCCGCCAAACTCTTCGATGTCGCGGCAAACTTTGGCTGCGACGCCAGCCTCGCCGAGAACTTTGGCGATCATCGGCGCGTCTCTGCCGACGGGCGCGAACAACAGCACGCGCCCGTCAACTCCCGCGAAACTAGGCGTCGGCATCCACCTCTTCCTCCAGCAGACGAGTGTCGTTGCTGTGATAGGTCGGAACGCCCGTGAGCACGCCGCTGAAATTCGAGAGCGGTCTGCCCACCGTGATGCCGTCATCCGACATCTTCATCTCGCGGATGGTGTTTTCATGATAGCCGGTGCGCTTCTTGATGACCGAAATCGCGCGGCGTACCTCGCCCATCGTCTCGAAGAAACGGAGCACCAATACCGTGTCCGCCAGATAGCTGACATCGACCGGGGTTCCCATCTGGCTGCCCATGAACCCGTGTTGCGCCAGCACGAGAATGGTCACCACGCCCTGTCGATTGAGAAAGCTGAGCAACTCGTGCATCTGGATGGCGAGAAACCGTTCATCGGGCATCGACTGTAGATAACCGTTCAAACTGTCGATGACGACGACCTGCGCGCCGTCGCGTTCAACCGCGCTGCACACGTTGTGCGCGAACTCGCCCGGCGACAACTCAGCCGGGTCAACCTGTTGAATCGTAATGTTTCCGGAATCCAAATAATCGCTCATCTCGTAGCCGAGACCGGCGGCGCGAGCGAGATAGGTGTTGCGGCCTTCGTCGAAAATGAACGATGCCGCGTGCCCGCCGCGCCGGGCGGCGGCGGCGGCAAACTGCGCGGCAATCGACGACTTGCCGGAACCCGCCGGGCCGAGTATGAGCGTGCTCGTCCCACGGTCGAGACCGCCGCCGAGCAGCGCGTCCAACTCCGGCACGTCGCTCGTCACCGCCTCTCGCAAAAAGTCCCGATGATGTTCCGACGCGACGAGACGCGGATAGACGGCAAGTCCGCCCGTCTTAATATTGAAATCGTGGTAGCCGCCGCGATACGTGCTGCCGCGAAGCTTGATGACGCGCAGGCGACGACGCGCGGCTCCGTATCCGAGCGCCAGATGTTCCAATTCGATTACGCCATGAGCGATTGACTGTACCTGTAAATCGTCCATCGTCGAGGTATGGTCGTCGAGCAGCAGCACGGTGCCTTGCCGCCCGGCGAAATATTGTTTGAGCGCGAGAATCTGCCGCCGGTAGCGCAGCGGGTCGCGCGCCAGCAGTCGCATTTCGGAGAGCGAGTCGAAGACGACGCGGCGCGGCTGGATGCGCTCGACTTCTGCGAGCACCGCGCTCGTCGTTTCGCCGAGCTCTACTTCCGAGGGATGAAAGATGGTGTACTGTGTCTCGGTTTTGAGACTCTCTTCGGAGGGAATTAGTTCGTAGAAGCTGACGCTTTCGAGCGTCCACCCGTGCGACCCGGCGATGGCTATCAGTTCCGCTTTCGTCTCGGAGAGCGTGACGTACAGCACGGGCTCGCCGCGTTCCGCGCCTTCCAACAGAAACCTCAGGGCGAGCGTCGTCTTGCCCGTGCCGGGATCGCCTTCGATGAGGTACAGTCGATTGGCTGGAAAACCGCCTTCAAGGATGCTGTCAAGTCCGGCGCTACCGGTCGCCAATCTCACGGCAGCCGGAATGTCTTGAGCGGCACGACGCTCAGCCCTGGGTTGTTTACTCACTTCTTGTGATCCTGTTCGTTAAACCTGCTGGTAGTCATCGCGCGCATCGCGCCATCAACCGCGTCGTAGTCAGTCACGACATTAGCCCGCGCGTCGCTACTCACAGAGCCAAAACGCCCCATTCGAGAAGCATCGGTAGCACGTCGCGCACATTTTCAAGGGGATGATGAGGACAATATACCCTTCCGCTCACAACTCTACAATCCTGAGATTTTACGGGGCGGAAATCTGGCGTGGCGCGGGTGAGGTGTCCGCCTACATGTGACCAAGCGGAACGGGTCGGGCGATGGAGGGTGTTTTAGGCGAATCTCTGGCGCGACGCATCCGGGACGGCAGCCACGCGAAAGCACTCGCAAGCAGCGGCTTCGAGTGCGCGCCGGTCGCGGATGCGGATCTGACCGCGAGAGTAGTCGATAATCCGCTCGTCGCGGAGGGCTTTGGCCGATTCCGAGACGCCCGCGCGACGCGCGCCGAGGTGCCGCGCGATCTGCTCCTGCGTCAGCGGCAAATGAGCGACGACCATGCGGTCGTGAACCATCAACAGCCATGTGCACAGCCGCTCGCGCAGCATGTGCCGACTGTTGCAAACGGCGCGTTGCGAGAGTTGTGCGAGGCGCGTGCCCGCGTAAGCAAGTATCCGCTGTTGGAGTGCGCCGCCGCGTGCGAACTCATCCCGCAAAGCTTCGATGGAAACTCTCAACGCCGCACCCGCGATGGTGACTTGCGTCCAATGGACGTGCGGGGGAGCGCCGAAGATGGCGGGCAGCCCGACCACGCCCTCCCGTCCGATCATCGTTGCTTCGGTAGAACTGCCGTCCTCTAAAATGTGGATCAGCGAGACGACCGTGCTTTCGGGAAAATACGCGAAACGGATGTCATCGCCCATCCCGTAGAGGTTCTCGCCGGAGACGAGCGAAACGGATTCGAGGTGCGGAAACAGGCGCGTGAAATCTTCGTCGGGCAAGTCGCTGAGAATCCTGTTGGCGACTTGCCCGCTCGACGATTTTTCGACCGAGAAGTCCGGCGCGGAAATCCCGACGAGGGGGCTCGTATCACGGAACGCAGAGTCGAACGGGCGGACGTTCGCGGGCGCGTGTTTTGAACCGTCATAATTATTGTGGCTTTGATGGTTGTTCGTCATTGCTTTCACTGCCCTCGTCAACTCCGGGAGATGAGCTTTGGGGGGAGCTCTATAGCAAGTTGCAATTGCATGTGCACCTAAAAGAGCGGAATCGACTGGGAGCGCGAGCGTCCCGCTCGCATTGAGCGTTCGGAGAACGCGAACCATTGAACGTGCTCCGAGCACGCTGGCCAGCGGGAGGCTGGCGCTCCCAGCACTCACCCAATTGCAAACCGCTATAAAATCGAACCGGGAGAAGTTCGTCAGCTATAAACAAATGTGGACTTGCGACGCAGGCTCGGCGCGAGTGCGCCGGGGGGATGTGCCTTTCTTGAAAAATACAGGGGTGTTTATCTCATAACTGGACGGCTCCGACCATTGGGAAGGTCGGCAGAATCACTAGGGATTATCCCTAATCGGTTAAATGCGATTGTTACTTTGGAAGCGACGCGGCGACGGGAAACGGGCGGGGATGCGTCGGGGAAAAGCGCGAAAAAAAGAGCGGCCTTATAGCCTCAAACGTACAGACATGTCCGCGCTGATTCGTCTAAAAGGGGGCTGTGGACAAGCGCGTTTTGGTCATAACACGGCCTTCGGAAAAGGTCAGGGTTCAGAACTAGCCCGCTTGTCCGTCGAGAGCCAAGTCTGAAGGCGGATGGACAGACCGGCTATCGTGCCGGAGTGACTACATTATTATGTCGCGTTTCAGTCCCCGGCTCATCCGTCTTCCGACCGGCTCTCAACCTTCCTGCTTTCGCCCGCCGACCCGACTGTTAGCTGTCCTGTAACCATCCTTGAAGCAGCGCGTAGCGGACGATGTCGATGCGCCGCTGCATCCCGAGTTTTCTCATCGCGTTGGCCTTGTGGACTTCGACGGTCTTGACGCTGATGCCGAGTTGCTCCGCGATCTCCTTATTGCTGTTACCCCACGCGATGAGCCGCAAAACTTCCGCCTCGCGGTCGCTGATGGTGCCGCGCCGGGCGTCGCGCCACGAAGTTGCCGTCGGTCGTCCCGCGAAGTTGCCCATCAGCTTCCCCGCAATCGCGGGGTCGAGATACTTGCCGCCCGCGGCGATGGCGCGGATGGCGTGGAGCAGTTCGGCGGGTGGACTTTGCTTGAGCACATAGCCCGAAGCTCCGGCGCGCAAAAGTTGTTGGAGATAACCATCGTCCATGTGTCGCGTGAGGGTCAGGATGCTGACCTGCGGGCAGCACTGCTGCAATTTGCGGGTCGCCTTCAGCCCGTTCAGGTGCGGCATCGAAACATCCATCACGACGATGTCGGGCAGGAGTTCGGCGGCGCGCTCGACCGCCTCGCGACCGTCGCCCGCTTCGCCGACCACCTCCATGTCGTCTTGGGCGTTGACGATCATCTTCAGCCCTTCGCGCACCGTCGCGTGGTCTTCGGCGAGAAAGATGCGGAGCTTGCGCGCGGCGGTCATGTCTCGCCCTCGACGGCGAAAGTGGCGGGCACGCGCGCGAACAGCGTCGTCCCCGTGTTCGGCGCGGACTCGATTTCAAGCGTGCCGCCGATGAGCAGCGCGCGCTCGCGCATCCCGACCAAACCGATACCCTGAAACGCATTCGGCGTCTGCGCCGGGACGAACCCGACGCCGTCGTCTTCGATGATAAGCGAGATGAAATTGTCGCGGCCTTCAAGGATGACATCGACCCGGCTCGGTCGCGCGTGCTTGAACACGTTGTTGAGGGCTTCCTGCGCGATACGGTAGAGGTTGGTTTCGATTTCGGAGGCGAGCCGCCGCCCGTCCACCCCGGTCGCGTGAAACTCCGCCGGGATATCGAAATGCGCCGCCCAGTTTCTAACGTAATCGGCCAGCGTGTCTTTCAGTCCGATGTCGTCGAGCGCGGCGGGACGCAGTTCCCACGCGAGAAAATCGATGTCGGCTTCGATCTGCCCGGCGAGATGTTGCGTCCGCTCGACCTGCGCGGACGCCTCCGCGTCCTGCCCGACGCGACTTTTGAGCGTTTCGAGCCGCAGCCGCAACGCGGTCAGTTGTTGCCCCATCTGGTCGTGGAGGTCGCGTGCGATGCGGCGGCGCTCGTCCTCCTGAGCGCTGACGATCTGCCCCAGCAGTTGGACGCGCGCGGCTTCGATCTGCTTGCGCTCGGAAATCTCGCTAACCAACAACTCGTTGGCGCCGGCCAGCTCGCGCGTCCGCTCATCGACTCTGGTTTCCATCTGCTCGTGCGCCATGCGCAAGTCTTCCGTCGCCCGCTTCTGCTGGGTCAGGTCGCGCGCCACCTTGACGAAGCCCCGCGCCGGCCCGTCGCGCAACGGCGACATCACGCCGCTCGCGTAAAACCGCAAGCCGTCTTTGCGTATGTGCCAGCGTTCATCCTCCGCGCGCCCCTCTACGCGCGCCGTTCGCATTTCGGTTTCGGGCGCTCGCTGCATCCTGTCTTCGGGCGTGAAGAGGATTTCGGTGTGACGCCCAAGCGCCTCCTCGGCGGTGTAGCCAAAGATGCGCTGCGCCCCCGCGTTCCAACTTTCGATGTGCCCGGCGGCATCTATCGAAAAGATGGCGTAGTCGGCGATGCTGTCAATCGTCAGCCGGAGTCGTTCGTCGCTCCGGCGCAGAGCCTCTTCAGTCCCCCTGCGGTTGGTGATGTCGATGAAGGTCAGAACGGTTCCGTTGATACGGTCTTCGGACGTGCGATAGGGCAGCAAGCGCAGCACGTACCACCGCCCGTCCTGCGTCTCGACCTCGCGCTCGGCGATTTGCAAACTCTCGACGACGTGTTCGATGTCGGGCAACAGGCGGTCGTAGAGGAGCTTGCTGTTGATGTCGGAGAGCGGGCGACCGATGTCAGCCGGGATGAGGTTGAAGATGTCGCGGGCGCGCGGGGTGAAGAGTTTGACGCGCAACGCGCGGTCGAGAAAGATGGTGCCGATGTCGGTCGAGTTCATCAGGTTTTTGAAGTCGCTGTTGGCCTGACTGAGTTCCTCAACCTTGACCTTCAACTCCTGATTGATCGTCGTCAGTTCTTCATTAACCGATTGCAGTTCTTCCTTGCTCGTCTCCAATTCTTCGCTCGCCGAGCGCAGTTCCTCGTTGACCGATTGCAACTCTTCGTTCGAGGCTTTGAGTTCTTCGGTCTGCGATTCCTGTTGCTCGACGGTGGCGCGAAGCTGCGCCCTGACGTGGAGCAACTCGTCATCGATTTGGCGCGCGACCGCCCCGGATGGACGGATTGACGCAGAAGCGGCTTCGTCAGGCAGTTCTTCGGCGCGCTCCTCTTCAAACAACACGAGGATCAAACCGTGTAACGCATCCTCTTCGCGAAAGACGGGTCTGATCGTGAGTTTGACGTGCACCGTCCGGTCATCGAGGCGCACGCGCTTGACGCGTGTCTCGACGTTGGCACGTTGCTGCGTGGCCTGATAGAGCGCGGCGCGCAATTCGAGATGGAGTTCGGCGTGCACCAGCTTGAGCAGGTTGTGCGAGGGTTCGCCGCCCCCGACCGTCATATAGCGTCCCGCCCTCTCCGATAGATGAACGATGTCGTAACTATCGTTGACGACCACCGACGGCGGCGCGTACTGCTCAAGCAGACGTTGATGGAGATCAAGGAAGGAAAGCCGTTCGCGTGCGCGCCTCGCCAACACGCCAGCGTGCTCGGATGATGGCGGCGGCTGAAACGGCGGCGCGGGGTGCGGCGGCGTGGCGGCGGATAGGTCGGGAATGGGAATCGGGAGCCGCGTCTCCACCGGGCGACTCTGGTAGATGCGGTTCTCCTTATCGACGGCGAGGAACAAATCGCCCGCGCCTTCGACCGATTCCGACGTGCCGAGAAACAGATAGCCCGACGGATCGAGCGAAAAGTGGAACAGTTGCATGATGCGCGCCTGCGCCGGGCGGTTGAGATAGATGAGCAGGTTGCGACAAGTGACAAGGTCGAGGT
Organism: Pyrinomonadaceae bacterium; assembly: GCA_041746175.1. Taxonomy (GTDB): domain Bacteria; phylum Acidobacteriota; class Blastocatellia; order Pyrinomonadales; family Pyrinomonadaceae; genus JBGTHJ01. The sequence goes on along the minus strand of JBGTHJ010000300.1, from coordinate 4,668 downwards.
GCGAGAACGGCGGGTCTTTGATGAGATTGTGCGACGCGAATAGCACCATCTCCCTGATCTCACCGGACACGCGATAACCTTCGTCCTCTTCGACGAAGAATCGGCGCAGGCGTTCCGGTGAAACATCCGCGGCATCATTGAGCGTGTAGAAACCCCGGCGCGCTTTGGCGATGGCCCACTCGTCGATATCGGTGGCAAAGACCTGCACGCCGGGCGCGCCGATCGAGTCTCCGACGTGCTCGGAGAGCATCATCGCCAGCGAGTACGCCTCTTCGCCCGTCGCGCAACCCGCCACCCAGACCCGCACGTCGTCGGTCGCCTTTTTGTTCTCGAACAGCTTCGGAATGACGTTGCGTCCGAACGCCTCGAACGGGTGAGCGTCGCGGAAGAAGTTGGTAACGCTGATGAGCAGGTCTTTGAGGAGCGCGGCGGACTCGGTCGGCTGCGTGCGAAAGTAGTCGGCGTAGGCGGGCAGGTCGGCGAGTTCGTGGACGTTGATGCGTCGTTCGATGCGCCGGAGCACGGTCGAGCGTTTGTAGTTGGCGAAATCATGCCCGGTTTGCACGCGGAGTTGCGTGAAGATGTCGCGCAACGCGAGTTCGTCCGAGGCGACGAGTTGTTGCGGCGCGGACGCAATCTTGAACGTGCCGAGATGCTGTTTGTAAGCGATGATCTTGGCCGGAATCTCCGCGGCGGACAGGACGTAATCGGCGAGTCCGGTCGCAATCGAGTTGCGCGGCATGTCGCTGTACTCCGCCTCGTGCGGGTTCTGCACGAAACACACGCCGCCGTACTCTTTGACGCGCTTCATGCCCATCGAACCGTCCGCGCCCGTGCCCGACAGCACGACGCAGACGGCGCGCGCGTGATGGGATTCGGCGAGCGTGCGAAAGAAGATGTCAACCGGAGCGCGGCGTTCTTCGATGCGCGTCATCTGCGTCAGCGCGAGATGACCATCGACCATCGCCAGCCCGCGATTGGGCGAGATGACGTAGACGTGATCCGGTTCGACGCGAACGCGCTCCTGTACCTGTGTGACGGGAATCGCGGCGGTTAGTTGCAGCACCTCGGCGAGCTTGCTGTCGTGGTCGGGCGAGAGATGGAGAATAACGACGTAGGCCATGCCGCTGTCAGCAGGCACTTCCGAAAAAAACTCTTTCAGTGCGTGGATGCCGCCCGCCGACGCTCCAAGACCGACGATCAAAAACTGCTCGTCCTTGCCACGGCGCGACTGCTCCGTGCCGAACAGATCGTTGTCGTCGAATCCATCGTTCATGGCCGCATCTTTCTAGCCTTGCCGCTTGAGGTTTGCCTTCGATAGTGTGTTGAATAGAGCCACTGCCCTCGGATTGATGCTCGGAAATCATCGCACATCTCGGCGGGGTCGGGTTGGAAAGGTAAGTGTAGTCGAAATGTCCGTTCGAGCATAGCTGGCAGCACACGCGCTTGCGGGCGCGCGCATGTTTGCATAAACTCTCCGTCATCCCCCGCCCGTCGAAGATTGAGACAAGACACTTTTGCGGCCATTCGCAAGGAGGATAAAGCCCTATGCTCGGGTTCACACGTCGTCATCGGTTGGTTGTCGCCTCGCTTCTGGTTTTTACATTCACGCACGCCGTCTTCGCCGCTCCAAAAGAGACCGCTAAGAAGCGCGCACAGCGTTCAGGCACGCCGGTGTTGTGGCGCGCGCCGGGCGACATCACGGCGCGCAATCTCCTGTTGGGGCCGGGCGGCGAACGGATGCGTCCCGACCTCCGAAGGATAACTTTCATCGAGGAAGAGAAGGGCGGTTTCTCGACCAAGTATCGCGTGCGCGACGGCGCGGGGCGCGTCTGGGTCGCCAAGGTCGGCAAAGAGGCGCAGTCGGAAACCGCTTCGACGCGCTTGCTCTGGGCTGCCGGATACATGACCGAGACGACCTATCTCGTCCCGCGCGTGCGCATTCCGGGCAAGGGAACTTTCAGCAACGTCCGTTTTGAGGCGCGACCCGAAAACGTCGAGCGGCTCGATGCGTGGGAGTGGGAACGCAATCCGTTCGTCGGCACGCGCGAGCTGCAAGGTCTCAAGGTGATGATGGTGCTGCTCAACAACTGGGACACGAAAGACGAAAACAACGTCATTCTGGCGACGCCCGCCGGGGGACGCCGCCGAACCGAACTGCGCTACGCCATCAGCGACCTCGGCGCGACGCTCGGCGATACGGGGAAGTGGCCGCTCTTGTGGCGTCTGACGCGCAGCCGCAACGACCCGGCAGGCTACAGCGGCGACAAACTCATCGACGAAGTAAAAGACGACGGACGCGTTGACTTCGAGTTCTCCGGCAAGAAACGGGGCATCTACAACGACATCACGGTCGAGCAGGCGAGATGGATCGGCGGGCTGCTCGCGCGCCTCAGTGACCGTCAGATCGGCGATGCGTTTCGCGCCGCCAACTATACCCCCGCGCAAGTGCGTGCGCTTAGCCGGGCCTTCCGCGAACGTGTCAACGAACTGGCGCGGCTCCGACGGAAACCGCGTTGAGCCGTCGCGCCCCGTCGTCGCGGCAACCCCGGCCAACTCCGCAGTCGTCCGACGCCTCTTACTTGAGTGTGATGTAAGGCTTCGCGACGAATGTTCGACAATCATTCGTCGCGGCTTTCATGCCGACCGGCGGGACATGTTTTGGCGACACAGTTTCTCCCCTTGCTCCAACATTTATGCGGCTGCGACCCCGGCGCGCCGGGCAGTCGTGTCCGCTGGCATCGTCTTTGCTTTTGAGTTCTGCACATGACCAAAAAAATCAATAAACGGACAGTCTTCGCGTTCGGCAGGGGCGCGCGCCGATGGCTCGTGATAGCCATGCTCTCGCTCGTCGCCGCGCCCGCGTTCGCGCAGCAGGCGGAGACGGTCGTTGCGCCGCCGCCCACGCTTTCGACAAAAGAGCAGCGGGCGGTGGACGCTTTTCTTGAGCGCGTGCGAGCCTACGTCGCGCTGCGCGAAGGAATCGAAAACAAGCTGCCGAAGCTTTCCACGCAAAGCACGCCCGAACAAATCGAGGCTCACGAAACGGCTCTGGAAGTAAAAGTTCGGACGGCGCGACTTGGCGCCAGGCGCGGCGAAATGTTCACGCCCGATGTGGCACGGCACATCCGCTCGACGATCAAGAAAGAATACAGGGGGCGCGAACGCGTGGAACTACGCGAGTCGGTTCTCGAAGCCGATACGAAAGGCGTGGCGTTGCGTGTCAATTACACCTATCCCGAAGACAAAGAACTCGTCGAGATGCCCCCGACGTTGCTCTTGAAGCTTCCGCAATTGCCGAAGCAGTTGAGGTATCGTTTCGTCGGGCGCAACATGGCGCTGGTCGATAGAGAAAACGAGTTGATAATCGATTACATGCTCGACGCACTTCCGTAAGGCGTGTGCGCGGAGGGGAAGAAATGAAACGCTTGATGCTTACTTCACTGGTCGCCGTCCTGGTCTTTGGCTTTGGCGGTTCCGTCGATTACGCGCGCGGTCAAAACATTACCGCCGCGAGTTCGATCGCTCCGGCGTCGGACGCTGCTACTGTCAATTTGAGTCTGCCGGTCAAAGAAGGGTCGGTGCGTTTTCTCGTCGTCGGCGACACGGGGACGGGCACCGTACAGCAACAAGAACTGGCTGACGTGATGACACGCCACCGCGCAGCGTTTCCTTTCGAGTTTGTGTTGCTGCTCGGCGATAACCTCTACGGGTCGGAGAAGCCGCAGGACTTCAAGACGAAGTTCGAGGACGTTTACAAAAGCTTGTTGGAAGACGATGTTAAGTTTTACGCCACGCTCGGCAATCACGACCAATCGAACCAGCGTTTCTATGGCCTCTTCAACATGGGCGGCAACGAGTATTACCGGCTGCAAAAGGGCAGCGTCGCATTCTATTGCCTGAACAGCAATTATATGGACAAGCGACAGGTGAAATGGTTGAACGACGAACTGGCAAAAGATACCTCCGAGTGGAAGATCGCCTTCTTCCATCATCCGCCATACTCGTCGGGCGGCAAACACGGTTCGAGTTCCGACCTCCGCGAAATCGTCGAGCCGATATTTTTGAAGTACGGCGTCAATGCGGTGTTCGCCGGCCACGAGCATTTCTACGAAAGAATCAAGCCGCAGAACGGCATCTACTATTTCATCTCCGGCGCGGGCGGCAAACTCAGACCGGGCGATGTCAAAAAGGGTTCGCCGCTGACCGAAAAGGCGTTCGATGGCGACATGTCTTTCATGCTTCTCGAAGTGGCGGGCGATGAGTTGCACTTTCAAGTCATCTCGCGCGCGGGCGCGACGGTCGATGCGGGCGTGCTTGCCAACCAGCGTAAGAAAAGCCTGTCGGCAGCGAACTGAGCCTTTCTGCTTTCAACCCATTCACGGAACACGTAAGACGGAACGGTCGCCGCTAACAGCTTTCGGCTTGAAGCAACAAGCCGAAAGCTGTTAGCTTGTTTTATGTCGAGTCTCGATTCCGGGGAAAACTTCAGACAGGTCGGGGAGTGTGAATTGGACGCACGGCGACCGACGTGGGCGTCGATTGATCTGGACGCGCTCGCCGCTAATTTTCACGCGGTGCGCGACCGCCTCGGCGCGGGCGTCAAGATAATGGCGGTGGTCAAGGCCGACGCCTACGGGCACGGCGCGACGAGTTGCGCGCGGCGGC
>JBGTHJ010000299.1:0-3050 GCA_041746175.1 Pyrinomonadaceae bacterium | reverse complement strand
CGCCCCTTGTTCGTCAACGGAAATATCAAGTATCGTTTTCCCCGGCACAGACTTGTTCACCTCTACATCAGTTTGGTCGTACTTACCGATGTATCAGAAAGAACCCGTCTGTGCCAATCTCATATGGTCTGATTTAGCGTGTCTGGGACAATAAAGAAACGGACGGCGTGCTTTTGGTAAGCATTCGCCGTCCATTTAAAAGCCCGCGTGGGCTGACAGGTTGTGTGTGCGCCTTTGAAGGTTGATCTCTGACCGTGCTCCGCCAGTTGGTCTCTTCCGTTGAGAAGAGGTGCTGGGTTACTTCCCGCCCTTCTTCGAGCTGCTCTTCTTTGCGCTGCTCTTCTTTGTGCCGCTGGCTTTCTTTGCGGTGCCGGCTTTCTTTGCGGTACCCTTTTTCGCGCCTTTTGATGCTGCCTTCTTAGTTGCCATAGGTTGTAGATGCTCCTTTTCGGTTGATGTCTTAAACCACAAGATGCTGTGTCAAGTTTTTCCTTGTGGCCTAGAGTAAACGGCGCACAACATGTTGGGATATATAAACACAATGCATTCAGATGTCAATAACTTAATTAGTTATGCATGGAATTTTTTCGCACACACACATGCAGCGTTGTGACGAAGCACACATCAACATGCACACGTGTTCGATGATTAAGGATTTGAAGCGGGAGATATTGATGTTGAGGGCGTCGTTGCCAGTGCGTCAAACAACTACTTGAAGAGTGGCGTGAAGAGCCATTCATCGTGGCGTTCGATGTCGTAGTAAGTGATGACCGAATCGCGTTGGCTGCGGCTCATCACGCCGACGAAGGAAATATTGCTGCTGCTGCCGGAATCATCTTCACCGCCGGGAGCACGCTCTCCGCCACCGATGTTGGCGATGCCCGTGATTTGAAACACGTCGTGTTTAGCCAACACCGCATCACGCGTCTGAATAGGACGCCCGCCCGCATAGAGGATGACGGCTTGTTTGAACTTTGAGGTGGCGGGGTCTGTGGGTTTGATAAGTTTCCACTCGCCGGAACTTGAGAGCGGGTCGCGCGCCGCCGACGGACGCAGAATTTGAATTTTCTTGGTGCCGAACGGAATCCCTTCGAGCAGTTGATCGATAGAGGTAGGCAAGGCTCCGTTCTTGGCGCGCACGTAGAGACGGATGGCTTCAGCCACTTCCTCGCCACGCGCGATGGCTTCGATCTCGCGCTCGCGCTGCACCTGCTGCTTGATGCTCGGAGCGACGGCGGTTAGCGCAATCGCCATGATGGTCATCAGCGCGATGAGCGCGACGAGCGTCGAGCCGCGCTCGCCGTCGCGCGGGGAATGGCGGTTGAGAGGCTTGGTGATGGGAATGCGTTTATGGTTCTTCATCTTCCTCGTCGTCGGCTTTGGGAGGGGGTTGCGGCGGCACGTAGCGCGGCGAGTTTCCGGTGCTCGCCGCCGAGCCGCCTTTGTTATCGGTAAAAGGCACCGAGTGTTTGATCTTCAGTTCCTGATCGGTAAACTCGACGGCGCGGTCGGAAATATTTGTGACGCGGTAGCGCCCGCCAACGAGGTCGCCGCGTTGCACGCTAGTCAACTCGCCCTTGGGGTCTTTGATGACGGCGATATCGCTGACGCCCGCGCGCTTCGTCCCGATGATGCCGACAAAGGTGTAGTTGGGCGTCGGCGGCGGCATGACGTTGAGCGAAGCGGTGTTGGAGTAGAGAAGTCCGTCGGGCGTACGGACGACGATCTGACGCGCGCCCGCTGATGAGAGGAAAGAAGCGGACACGGTGGCGGTAAGCTGCATTGCGCCGTCGAAGCGCGTCTGGACTTCTTGACCGTCGACATAGACGCGCGCTGCCGGGGTGAACTTGTCGCCGGAAACTTTGAGCGAAAAATCTCCCGTGCGCGCGAAGACGTTCGAGGGTTCGAGCGAGTTGAGCGCGAGCGGCGGAGGCGGGATGGGCGTCGGCGTCGGGAGCGCGATTTCGCCCGACGGTTTCGGCTGCGGCTTGGGCGGCACGTAGAAAGCGAAGATGTTGCGTCCGGCTTCCGGCGCGCTGACGTTGATGCGTTCGTATCTGATGGGAGCGGGCGGAACCAGCGAGGCGTCGGGCACGACGGCGGGGTCGGCGGTCGTGGCGCGCGCGCGGGATCGACGGTTAGCGTTCGTGTTGGTCGTCGTCGAACTTGACGACGAGCCGAACAACATGCGCCCGACGAGCAAGAGCGCAATCGCACCGAACACCAGCGCGACGATTAGCTTGTTTCGCTCTGCGGGGGTCTTACCTTCAAACAACGCCATGGTTTTTTGATGCGCGCGATTTTATCGCGCACCCTCCGTGGGGGCGAGCGTCGTGGGAACATTCGCGCGCCGGAAATATGTGGCGAGGTCGAGACGCAGGCTGACGATTCTGCTGCCGCCCGCCAGCGGCGGACTTGTCGCAGGCGACGCGCCGGTTTCGCGGTCGGTCGCGACGGGTGCGGCGCGCGACGCATTCGTCTCAGCGACGCCTTCCAGTTCGACCGCGTTGACGACGATGAATTGACGGTCGGCTTCGACATCTTTGATGAACCGTCTGAGGTTCGCATAGCCGCCTTCGACCGACAGGGCAATGCCGATGCCCGGGAAAACGCTCTGGACGGCTCTGGCGGCTCCGGGCGCAACGCGCGCCTGTGTCTCGCCCGGAGCGGTTTCTTCGAGTTGGGTGAACGAGATGCCGGTGGTGATGCGCAGAGAGTTGCGCCGAATCAGACGGTTGAGTTCTTCGATAACCGCCGTGCTGCCCTGATTACGAAGCGTCAGATATCGCACCTCGAAATCTTGCAGGCTCTGAAGAATTTCATCGACGGTCGCTTGCGTGTTGGCGTTGCGGTTGACGCCTTCGGTCGCGGCGCGCAACTGCTCTTCGATCTTGACGCGGTCGGTCTTCGCCTTCGCAAGACGCATCCGCTGCGGCGTGAGAAAGTAGAGATAAGAGAATACGGCGGCGAGCACGAGAACGAGCGCGGCGGCGAGCCCGATCAGTTCGGGGACGCCAAACATGCTGCTTCGCTGGCGCGCCGCGCGCAAC
>JBGTHJ010000298.1:0-18362 GCA_041746175.1 Pyrinomonadaceae bacterium | reverse complement strand
GACGGTGACGAGTCCCGCGCCCGCGCGCAACGCGGCCTCCGCGCAGAGCACGGCGGCTCCTGTCAGATCGCGCGAACCGGCGACGAACAGCGCGTGGCCGTGCGTATTTTTATAACTGGTTGGCGTGTAGCGCGTCTGTTCGAGCCACGCGCGGGCGTCCGTCCGTTCGGCGAGAAATAGTCGGGATGTGGCGGCATCGAGCAGCGCGGGCGGCGAGCCGATGTCGGCGACAACGAGTTCGCCACCGAAGTGCGCCGACGGCGAGAGGACGTTGGCGCATTTCGGCGCGGTGAAAGTGACGGTCAGGTCAGAACGTATGTGCGTGCCGATGGGGTCGGATGAGTCGGCGTCGAGACCTGAAGGCAGGTCGAGCGAGATGATTAGCGGAGCGTGTCGTCCGACGTGCTCGCGCGCCTCGCGCAGCAACTCGACGTGTTCGACGACCTGCCGGAAGATGCCTTCGAGCGGGCGCGTCAGTCCTGTCCCGAACAGCGCATCGACGATGATGTCGTAATTCCGGCGGCGCGCAACTATGTCTTCCCACGCCGACACCGTGTCGCATTCGACGAACGACAACATCGACGGGCGCGTGTGCGACCCCGCCTCGAAACTGGCGAGATGACGAACGATATCGAAGTTGGTGCGGGCGTCTCCCCGCGCGTCCGTCGCATGGCCGAATAGGACGACATCGACGTGCGCGCCCATCATCCACAACACGCGCGCGAGCGCCGCGCCGTCGCCCCCGTTGTTGCCTCGACCGCAAAAGACGCGCGCCGTCTTTCCGTCAAGACCGCCCGTGAAGCGCGTCGCGATGTCCCGCGCCGCAGCGTTGGCGGCAGCCTCCATCAAAAGCAGCGACGGCACAGCGTAACGCTCGGTCGTCAGCCGGTCGATGTCGCGCATTTCGGCGGCGGAGATGATTTTTTGCATCGCGGCGATGATAAAGAGAGAGCCGCGTGCGGTCAAATAGTTCCGCACGCAGCCCTCTATCCGAAAACCGGACTGTTCTAAACACAAAAAGGCGCGTGTTATGCGCCTCGTCGTCTTCTTCCCGCCACCGCCGCCGCCTGCCTGCCGCCCGCTCCAGCCCACCTGTCTTTGTGTAACTACATGAAAAGTCTAATGGTCAAACTTCTCCAGAAAAAAAGTGCAGCCTCTAAAAAAAAGTTATGACCGTCGAAAAACAGTGCGCGACTACCAAAAAAAATCGAGCCGGAGCAGCATCAACCGCCCCGGCTCGATTTAGAAGGAGCTGGAAAACTTCGGGCAAGCACGCCGACGGGAAGCTATTCCTTGTTCTGTGCGGCTTTGCGTCGGCGACGAACGCCGGCGGCGATGCCCGACAATCCCGTGCCGAGCAGGATCAGCGTAGCCGGTTCGGGAATCGGATTCTGCTGCGCGCCAATGATGTTGCCGGAGAGGGCAATCGTGCCGCCCGCGATCACCGACACGTCGTTGACGTTGAACGTAAACGATCCGTTGCCGTTGCTGTTGCTGAAGGTAAACGTCTGTGGCGTGTTGTCAAAATTGATAAAGACGCCGCCGTTGTCGCTGCTGCTGACACTACCGGTCAACACCGCGGTGTACGTCGAGGTGTTGCTGCCGGCAATGCCGGTCGGAACGGTGAACGTCACGCGCAATGTGAAGGATTGTCCGTTATAGTTCGCGGGCGTTCCGCTCAGCGTGAACGAGCCGAGGTTATCGACGTTCGGATTTCCCGACGTGTTGCCGATGGCGAGAAACCCACCCGACGTAGTGCCGGTGAACGTAGAGTTTCGGTAGGTCAGACCGAGCACTGAGGCAGTGTTGTTCCCGCTGATGGTTGTCGGCGTACAACCCATGCCGAAACAGCCATTAGTAAACCCGCCGACCATCACTTCATCGGCGCGTGCGACGCCCTGTCCGAGCGTGAAAATAGCGAGAGCGGCAATGCCTAGTACCAGAGGCTTGATCATCGCCGTAAGTGGTTTCATCATGTCGTGCTTTCCCTCCGTGAGACGTAGCTCAGAAAACCTGTTGAATTATTTCGACTTGGATCGAAAGCGCGAGAACCGCACGCGCCGCGCTTATGACCGTTCGGCAAGGGGCTAAAATCGACTCAGGGCAACCGCGACGCGAGATGGCGCTTCTACCAGCGCATTTTGATAAGGGAAGCCGTCCCTCTCAAACCACCACGCGGCGAACCGCCGCATCCGTGTCAGCCAAAAACTTTGTTCCTCAAACCTACAATATCGGGAGTATACACACAATCCCCCGAATCTTTCAGAAAATTTTCGGCGGCGACCATCAAAAACAAGGACGGCGCGCGAGATATTCATTCCGGCCAGATTCAAGGTGCAGTCGCGCGCGCGGGTGACGGGTGAAATTTTGTGTTTCACCCGTCACCCCACTACTAAAGCTATTTCTTCGCGGCATTTCGACGCCGACGAACGGTGGCTGCGGTGCCTGCCAGACCGGTTCCGAGCAGAATCATCGTCATCGGCTCAGGGACGGGGGCGTTGGGCGGCCCGTTGGAGCGTGCTACGTCGCTGTCATCGCCGTTGACGGCTTGAAAGCGCGCGAAGACCGCCTGCGCGATTTGGTCAGCCGTGAGTCCGGTAAAATCACCCGTGACGGAGAATGTCGCGCTCGCGCCGGGGGCGATGCCGTTGGAAACCCTGCCGCCGCCAAAGGTGCTGCTGTTGCCGTTCAAGAGCGCGAAATCGAAATTGCTGGCGAAATTCTGCGCGCCCGACGAAGGATTGACATCGAGCACGACGCGATAGTTCGAGTTCGACGAGGACATCAGGGCGAAGCTGCCGCGATTGCCGCTCAAGTCGAAACCGATGTTGGTAATCGTGCCGCGTGCGCCCGCTTCGGTCGCGGTGTTCGTGATGGTAAAGGTGAAACGATTACCGACCAGCGAGTAGTTCGAGACGGTGGCGTCAACGCCCGTCCCGTTGATGCTGGTCAAGGTAACGGTGTCGGCATGAGCGACGGCGGCGTTGAGCGCCATCAAAATAATTGCGGCTGCGGTTGAAAGAAATACTTTGTGGATCATCCTCGTTCAAACCTCTGCGATTGAAAATTCTTACCCGAAAAATGCCTGTTTGATGTCTGAAAAGTTCAGCATCGCAACAAGCGATTAACGAAATCGCTCGCTGTCACAGTCGCCGGACTTTTCTGAACTCTTACCATCTGAAAAATGGCAATGACGAGGATGTTCCAGAAAAGACCGACCGTCATCGAAGGCGGCGTGGATGCGCGCCGTGCGTCTCTTTTGCTTTGGCAGAGCGTCGCCAGACTACACTGCTTGCGCGAAATTCTCAATGGCGAAGTTCGCATCATTTTCGAGTCTCGTCGGTCATCGCTTGCCGCGATTTAGAACGCGCGTCAAACGACCGACGACGGTTTTGGCTTCGGGTAGACGGAAGGCGTTGGTGACGACGAAATAAATCAGGCCGTAGGGTGTGAGAACGAGCGCGGCGACGATGATCGGGTGGCGCACCCCGACGGCGAGTTTGATCGCCCACGCGAGGGCGGCGCTGATGGCCGCCGCCACCCATAGTTTCGAGGTGAAGAGCAGGGGCAGTCCGGTCTGGCCGATGCGACGGTTGAGCGTGCGGCGCAGCAGATAGAACTCGACCCATCCGGAGAGTCCTGACGAGACGGTCAACCCGGCGGCCCCCCAACGCGGCTCGATGCCGAGCAGACGCGGCAGATGAATCGCGCTGAAGTAGCCGAGCATGGTGCTCATCGCGATGCGGACGATAGCGAAGCGGACGGGCGTGCGCGTGTCGTGCAGCGCGTAGTAAGTCGAAGCGTAGAGTCGCCCGAGCGTCGAAGCGAGCAGTCCGACGGTCGCGCCGATGAGTATGCCCCAGACGTAAACGGTGTCGGCGCGCGTGAATCTGCCGGTCTGGTAGAGCGCGGCGATCATCACGTCGCCGAGCGCGAGAAAGCCCATCGTTGAAGGCACGACGAAGAACGCGATTTGACGCAAGCCCGCGTCGAGTCGCCGTCGCAGGTGTTCCGCGACTTCCTCCTGCTCGCCGAGCGCGCTCGACATCTGCGGCAACTCCGCCGCCGAAACGGACATGCCGAACAAGCTGACGGGCAACGTGTAGAGGCTCTGTGTGAAGGTCAGGGCGGAGACCGCGCCGATGGGGAGAAAACTCGCGAGCAGCGCATCGACGAACGCGCTGATTTGCACCACGCCGCGACTGAAGAAGACGGGGAAGAAGTTGCGCACCACCGTCCGCACGTTGTGGTTCGAGGTGTCGAGCGAGAGACGCAGCCGTTTGAGCAACCGGAGCACGGTCGGGAGTTGGATGCCGAACTGCAAACCGCTGCCGATGACCGACGCCCACGCCGCATACTCGGCGAGCGGAAACTGCCCAATGCGATTGCCGAACACGACGAGCGCCGCGATGATCGTCGCGTTCCAGATGACGGGCGCGGTGTAGGAGAGAAAGAAGCGCCGGTGGCTGTTGAGCACGCCGAGACACCACGCGGAGAGCACGAGGAGTCCCGCACCCGGAAAAAATATCTTGACCAGCCGCGTCGCCAACTCTTGCCGTTCGCCCTCAAAGCCGGGCGCGATGACGTTGATGAGGTAGGGCGTCAGCAGCACGCCGCCGAGTACGAGCAGCGAGGTAACGAGCGCGAGCAACGCGAACACCGCCCCCGCGACGCGCTGTGCTTCCTCTTCGTCGTCCTTCGCCAGCAGCTTCGCGTAGACGGGGATGAACGAGGCGGAGAGCGCGCCTTCGCCAAACACGTTCTGGAGAAAATTGGGGATGCGGAACGCGGCGTCGAAAGCGTCTTTGGCGGCGGAGTTGCCGAAGTAGTAGGCGAAGACGCGCTGGCGGACGAGTCCGACGAGGCGGCTCAGCAGTATCCCCGCGCCGACCAGAAAAGCATACTTGCCCGTGCTCGCTTCGCGTTCGCGGCGTGCGCTTTTTTGTTCGGCGGGAAACTCGCCCGTGACCGAACCGACCGGAACATCTTCTTCGCCCGCGATGACGCTCGCGTCGTCGCGCGTCCACGCCTCTTTAACATCGTCGCGCGCCGCTTGTTGTGCGGCGCGCGGTTCGTCGCCGTGTTCGGCTTCGCGTCGCGGCGTCGGTTGTATTTCGGGTGGGTCGTTCGTGTCTCGGCTCATAAAAAAGAAGATGCCGGAGGTCAGCGCAAAATTTGGGGGAGAAGGCGACTGACTTCCAGCATCCGATATTAGTTTGTCACGGACGCGGGAGGGAAGTTGGCGGCGCTTCTTCCAGCCGTCGCGTCGTTTGTGAGCCGAGACCGGCGCGTTCGGTTCGTCGCGTGGTCTAGTTCGGAGTCAGTGGTTCGTATTCGCCGCTACTATCGCCCGTCTTCGACGCTTGGAGTTCGGTGTCGGCCAGACGCATCGCGAGCGCGAGCGGGGTGTAGACGAAAGGCTTCGGGCCGCCGCGCGCGTTTTGCAACTCGCTGACCAGCCGGTCTTGCGCCTGCCGGAAACGCCCGACGCTGCCGCGTTGATTGAAGATGACGAAAAACAACGTCTCGCCGTTCTGGGCGCGCATCTGACCGACGAGCGCGCTCGCGCCGCCGTCGGTGCGGGGCAGCGTGCCGGTCTTGGCGATGATGCTGCCGCGCGACGGGTGGAACTGGAAACGCTTTTGCAACGTGCCGGGGTCGATGCCCGCGACGGGCATGATGTCGGACGGGCCGAGGTTGTGTTCGGCGAGTTCGTCGCGCAACGCGAGATAGACCTTCATCATGCCGCGCGGCGTCAGGCGGTTGACGCCGAGGCCGCTCGCCGAAGCGATCCGCACCTCCGACGCCGGGATGCTGAGGTCTTCGACGAGCACGCGGCGCAAGCCTTCTCTCCCGCCCACCGCGTCGCCGACACGTTCGGCCATAAAGTTGTTCGAGTAGCAGAGCATGACTTTGAGGATGTCAACCAGCGCGCTCGACTTGTGGGTTAACAGCACGCGCGCCCCCGCCGGCACGGAATCGACGTAGACCGCGCCCAACACGGCGACGCTCGGCGTCGTCTGCAAACTCGCGGTGTCCTGCGCCGCCTGTCGGTTGTCGAACCATGCGCGCGTCGCCGAGGCGGGGCGGCGCGTCATGTCGAGCGTGTCGTAGAGTTGTTCGCCCGAACGCTGCGTCGAAGAGCTGAAGTTCATCGTGAAACGCGGCGGGACGATGATGTCGCCCGTGACGGTGCGGATGCCGAGACGGTTCAATTCGCGCGCCAGCATCACCGCGTGCTCGTAATGAAAAGAGGGGTCGCGGCCTGAGACGACGAGGTCGCCGTTGATGGTACCCGTCGTCGGGTCGAATGTTCCCGTCGTCCAGACCGCCGTCGAGAAGCGATGCTGCGGGCCGAAAGCGCGCAACGCCGCGAGCGCGGTTGCCAGCTTGATGGCCGACGCGGGATTGAAAGCCTTCTCCGCGCCTTCGGCCAGCACCGTCTCGCCCGTCGTCGTCTGGACGTACACGCCGTAGTTGAAAGAGACGGGTTGCGTGAGCGGCTGCAACGTCGCGTCGTCGAGTGTCGTTGACGGCGCGACGACGGGCGGCAGCGACGGGACATCGACCGGACGAATGTCGTTCGTCAGCGTCGGGCGATGACTCTCCTGTGCACGCGCTCCGACAACCAGCGACATCAAAATAGTCGCGGCGAGCATCAAACTTCTGAACTTGTTTTCTGGCATTGGGATTTTGTCCGTACCTCGATGAAGATGACTTCAGAGGGGGCATCGAATAATAACACACGAAGACCTGCCTCGTTGAGATCGAAAGTTTTTCGGGGGAGTGTCGGGGGTTGCCCGCTTTGATGCGCGGACGTTGCGCGTGGGATGCACGGGGAAACCTTCGTTGACAATGCGGCGAGCGCGCTCATAAAATCGCGAGCGTATCGCAGCCTCGTATTGACAGAGCGCCTGTGCGACGAGACAACCAGCCCGTCACCATCGAAAACATCCGCGCCACACATCGCGCCCGCGCCCGTGACATCCGCGCACGGCTCGCGGAGTTTCGCGCCGTGCACGACACCGGCTCGGACGCGCGTCTGTGGGAAGAATTGGTCTTTTGTATTTTCACGGCGGGCGCATCGGCGCGGATGGGCTTGCGCTCGATTGAAGCCGTCAGGCCGTTGCTCGCGGCAGGCGCGCACGCGGAGTTGGCGGACGCGCTGACGGGCGTGCATCGTTATCCGAGGGCGCGCTCCGGCTACATCGTCGCGACGCGCGAGCACCTCGCGGCGGATTGCGGGATGCGCTTGCGTGCGCGGCTGGAAAATTTCACCGACCCGCTCGCACGGCGCGACTGGCTCGCGCGCGAGCGCGGCATCAAGGGGCTTGGCTATAAAGAGTCGAGCCACTTTCTTCGTAACGTCGGGTATCGAGGTTATGCGATACTCGACAAGCACATCTTGCGCGCCCTCGCGGAACTCGGCTGCATCGACTCCCCGCTGCCGCCCGCGACCCGCGCCAAGTATCTCGCGGCGGAAGAGAAGCTGCGAGACTTCGCGCGCGTCGTGCGGATCAACTTCGATGAACTCGACCTTGTGTTGTGGTCGATGAAGACGGGCGAAATATTGAAGTAGAGAATTCTCCGGAGGTTTGCGATGAAGAGAGCGTATCGTGCGGTGGCGGTCGGTTGTGTGGCCGCCCTTGTTCTTTGCGGCGCGCTCGCAATGAACCCGACGGCGCAGGGCGCGACCACTGTTGCCGGCGGCGACAAACAACTTGATCGCGCGGCGCGAGCGTTGCGCGAGGGCGAATTTGAGGCCGCCGAAAAGATGTATCGCGAGATGCTGGCGAAGAACTCGCGCAACGTGGCGGCGCGGCTCGGTTTGAGTTTTGCGCTCGTCAAGCAACGCAAGAATCTCGACGCCTTCGACGCGGCGGCGCGTGTCGTCGCGGTCGATCCGTTGTCGGCGCGGGCGCACGCGCTGCTCGGCGCGGCGCTGCTCGGCTCCGGCGATTTCAAGCTGTCGGTCGAAGAGTTTCGCACCGCGCTCTCTTTCGACGGCAACGATGCGCTGGCGATTGCGGGGCTGGCGATGGTCGATTTTTACGAGAACCGTCTGACTTCGAGCGTCAACGGACTGCGCCGCGCCATCGCGCTCGACGGCGACGAGCCGGACCATTATTTCAGTCTCGGACAAGTCGCGGCGCGCTCCGAACGCTACGCCGAAGCCGCCGATGCGTACGAGCGTTTCCTGCGGATCGCGCCCCGCACAGACATCGACCGCCGCACGCGCATACGCGGCTTGATCGACTTTCTCCGCTACCTCGGTGCGCAGGGCACGCTGGTCAATCCGACCGGCCCGGAGCGCGTCCAGATTCCGTTTGAGATCGTCAACAATCGCCCGGTCATCAAGGTGCGTCTGAACGCCGCGAAAGAGCCGTTGCGTTTCGTGATCGACACGGGGGCGGGGATGTGCGTCGTGTCGGAGAAGGCGGCGCGGCGCGTCGGGTTGCGCCCCGTCGCACGTGGCGGCAACGCGCGAGCCATCGGCGGTGGCGGAAAGTTCGAGATTGTTTACGGCTTTCTCACGTCGTTGCAGTTGGGCGAGGCGCGCGTCGGTAACGTGCCGGTTTACATCCGCCAGATCTACAACGACGACGAACCCATCGATGGTTACATCGGGCTTTCCGTCGTCTCGAAATATCTCGCGACAATCGACTACGGCACGCGCGCGTTGACGCTCCTGCGCGATGATGCGCTGCCGCCGTTCGACCCGCTCGCCAAACCCGACGCCATCGAGTTGCCGATCCGGACTACTTCGGGCGGCTTCTGGAGCGGCGAGATTCAGATCGACGGCGTTGACAAACCGCTCAATTTCATCATCGACACGGGCGCAACCATCTCCGTCGTCTCGCAAGCCCTCGCCGACCGCGAGGAGATGGGACGCTTCACGCAGAAGGCGCGGCTGCGTGTCTACGGCGCGGCGGGCATCGCCGAGGACGTGCCGACGCTACTGCTGCCGCGCGTCCTGATCGGTTCGCACACGCGCACGCACGTCCCGGCGGCGGTGCTCGATCTCGACTCGATCAACGAGACCGCCGGGTTCGAGCAGACGGGCATCATCGGCGGCAACATCCTGCGCCACTTTCGCGTCACGTTCGACTTCCGCCGCGCCGTCGTCAGGCTCGAACCGCTCGCCTCAACCGTCGCACCGCCCGCCAATGTGTCGGAAGGCGCGGAAGCGTTCGCGACGGGACAGCCATGAAGCAGAGCATCTATCTGGAAACGTCGGTCATCGGCGCGTATCTCGACAACGGCGAGACGTTTCGTCGCGACTTGACCATCCGCTGGTGGGAGCACGAGATGTCGGAGTATCGTCCGGTCGTCTCGTCGCTCGTCGCGCGCGAACTCCAACGCGTGCCCGAACCGCACCGCACCGGCTATCTCAAACTCATCGCGCCGCTCGAACAGGTAGAGATCGCCGAGGAAGCCACCATCCTCGCGGAAGGCTACATCGCGCGCGGCATCTTTCATCGCAAGTACATCGCCGACGCGCTCCATGTTGCGATTGCGTCCTTTCATAAAATAGACTATCTGGTAACATGGAACTTCGGTCATCTGGCGAGTGTCCGGCGGCAGGCGCGGATTCGACTCTTCAACACCGCCGCCGGATTCTTCGTCCCGATGATCGTGACGCCGGAGTTTCTCGTTAGTGAATCGTAGGGTGCGTCAATCGCGAATCGTCAGTCGTCAACCGATGAAAACCGCTTTCGTCTATTTACGATTCACGATTCACGATTTACGATGAACACATGTACCGCAAGCCGAAATTTCTGGAAGTGCTCCACGCCTTGCGCGAAGAGATGTCGCGCGAGGCCGATTACGATGTCGAACTGTTTGCCGAGATGGTGCGTTCGGGCGTGCGACCCGACCACGGGCCGGAGCGCAACGTGCGCGGCTTCAAAAGTCGCGCGCCGCGCGCCGACGACGATGACGACCAGCGCCACGATGCGCCCGTCAACAGAGTGTCAAAAAAAGCGTCGGCAAATGGAAGGCGCAAACCAACCATCAGCGGCTAGAGCGTGAAGACGCCACGACGCCGCCGACGACGAGGACGGCGCGGCCAACTCCCCGACCCGCCATCTCACATTCGGCAACTAGACAAAGATTATGGACGAGACGTTTGAAGCCATCGGACTGGAAGTGCCGAGCGAGAAGGATTTCAACCATCTGGCCGAGCGCGCGGGCGATCAGGGCGAAGCCACCCAACTGCTCCGGCGCGGCGCGGTGCTGCACGGACGGTGCTGGAAACTGGGCGAGGGGTTGGAGGTGTGGACGGTGCTCTACGAATCGGGCACGGGCGATATCTTTTATGCCGACTGCCGCCCCGGTTTCCGCGCCCGCTATGCGCAGCGCATCAGCCCGTGGGCGCTCACCGAATACGACGAGGACGGCGAAGCGATCGTTCACGGCTACTGCGACGGGACGGATACCGAAGTTCTCTTCGAGTTACAGAACCTGACCGAGGTCGGCCCCGAAGGTTTTCGCGCGCAGGAACTCCACGTCGGGTTGTGCGGTCTGGCGTATCGCGCGCGCATCTGCTCGCGCGGTGAAGGCGTGCGCTGGCAGCCGCTCGAAGAGTATGCGCCGCTGCGCGCCGCGCACGAAAATGATTGGAGCTTGTGCGGTCGCGTGCTCTCGTTCAAGTCGTTGCGCAACCCTCTATCGGGCAGCGAACTTTATTGGATTTACCTCGACCTCGAACGTCTCAAACTCGAAGTGCTCGTCAACCGCCGGACGCTACGCGGCAGCAAGCTGATGGTCGGGGCGACCCTCGCCGCCGAAATCTGGCTGCAAGGCCACGTCCTCGACCAACGCGCGCTCCTCTCGCGCTACGAAGGAAAAGACACCGCTTACACCACCGCCGATCTCTGGTCGCACCTGAAACGAAAAAACTGAGACAGCGTGCGGGCGAGATGACCGTCAAGCCGGGTTCACTGGAAGCATCGCGCGGACTCCTTCCACCCGGCGACGGGGACGCGCGCTTTCCCGCCTCTCAAAACAACAACTTCATCGCAAACTGAATGTTGCGTGATCCGCCGCCGCCGAGGAACGGGTTGCCGATGCCGACATCCGGCGTGACCGTGATCGGCAGGAATCCGATGCCACGACCCGTGACGGGGTCGATGCCGTTGAAGCTGGCGTCCGCCGCGAAGCCCGGCAGCAACGGCGAAGCGAAATTCGGATGATTCAAGAGATTGAAAAATTCCGCGCGGAGTTGCACCGAGACGCGCTCGTTGAACGGCGTCGTTTTGAAGACCGAGAAGTCTATGTTTTGGTAGCCCGGCCCCGTCAGCGCGTTGCGTCCCAGATTGCCGAAGCGCTGCGTGCCGGGGATACACGAAGCCGCGCTGCCGTCGCCCGCCGGGTCGAGCGTGCAGGGCACGCGAAAGGCCGAGAGGTTGAGGAAGTTGTCGGGCGTGCGCGTGCCCGCGAAGGGGTCGCCGACGAGGTCGGGGCGTGGGAAGAATTCGCCCGTCCCGTTGTAGTCGTCGAAGAGGTTGACGTGAAACGGGCTGCCGCTGCGCAGCGTGACGACGCTGTTCAACTGCCAGCCGTCGCCCAGACGCGGGTAGCTTTTGAACAGGTTCGGCGCTTTGTAAGTAATGGTCGCGACGAAGCGTTGGCGCACGTCGAAGTTCGAGTTGGCGCGTTCGAGATCGGCGCGATAACTGTTGTCGGGCTGGGTCGCGTTGGCAACGTAGTCCTGCCCGTCGGATGCGTTGTCGATCGAGTGCGACCAGGTGTAGTTGATCGCCGCCGTGAAGCCGCGACGCTCGCGCAGCGTGAGACTTGTTTGGAGCGCGTTGTAGCTCGAACTGGCGGAGGTTTCGAGATTGTTGACGTAGAAGAACGTCCCGCCTGACGGGGCGAACGGGCCGTTGTCGAACGGGCGCGCGGACGAGACGGCAGGATTGACGGGCTGGTTGATGTCGCGGTAGCGGAACAGCTTGCGACCCTGCGAGCCGACGTAGCCGACTTGCAGCACGACGTTCCCGGAAAGCTCGTGCTGGATGTTGAGGTTGAAGTTTTGCACGTGGGGCGTGCGGAGGTTGCGGTCAACGGCGAAGACATCCGAGTCGAGGAAGTCGGTAAAGATGGGCACGCCCGGTTGAATCTGCGGAGTGGTCGAGAACGAGAAGAGAATCGGCGCGGCTCCGATGCCGTTGTAAGCCGGGCCGGGGTTGAAGGTATTGAACGGCAGTTGGCCGACGAAGAAGTCTTGTGAGAAGGCGTCGTAGAACAAACCCCACCCGCCGCGCACGACCGTCCGTCCCTTGCCCGTCACATCCCACGCGAATCCGAGGCGCGGGCTGAAGTTGTTCAAGTCGCTGTTGTAGAGCTTGTCGAGACCGCGCGTGCCGACGTTGACGAGACCGACCGCCGGGTCGAAGTTGCTCAAGAGGTCTTGCTTTTCGCCGAGGACGCCGAAATAGTCGTAGCGCAGACCGAGATTGAACGTCAGGCGCGGCGTGGCGCGATAGGTGTCCTGGATGTAGCCGGTATGAGAGTTTTGAAAAGTCTCGCGTTGCGAGTCGCCGCGCGCCGCGCGTCCGCCGCTCAAATTGCCCGCGAGAAAATCCGCGAGCGAGTCGAAGTCGAGCCGCCCGCGATAGCCCGCATCGAAGAACGCATCGACCGAGGTGCGGCGAAACTCGTAGCCGAACTTGAGATCGTGCCCGGTCAGCTTCCATGAAAAGCTATCGATGAAATGAAAGTTCGTATCCACGCGGGCGCGCGGGACGGAGAGCGTCGAGCCGATCGAGGCAATCGAACCGATGGCGTCGTTCCTGATGCGGATAAACGGCAAGCCGAAATCGCGCTCGTTGGTGACGCCCGTGTTGAGGCCGATGCTGCTCGGATCGAAGTCACGGTCTTCCGGAAAAAAGCCCTCGTCAAAACGGTTGTAGCCGAACCGCACTTCGTTGACTTTGGTGCTCGATAGGATTTTCAGATACGAGAGCGAGACGAGTTGGACGGTCGTCGGCGTGACCGTGTTATAGCCGGGCAGGACGTTTCCGGCGAGGAGAGCGAGCGGAAAGGATTGGTCGCTCGTACCGAAAAAGTAGCGTCCCGTCAGTTGATTTCGTTCGTTGAACGAGTGGTCGATCTTGGCGATCAAGCTGTCCACATCGTTGGAAGCGCGCGTCGTAACAAATAGGTTGGGCGCGCCCGTGTCGTCGAATAGTGGGAGCGGGCGGTTCGGCGCAGGCCATGGATTGCGTTGCAGCAGCCGCGCGATGACCGGGTTGGTCGCGCCGCCGAGCGCGGCAAACTCGCGCGGGTCGGGGACGCGCGCCGTCGAGTTCAACCCGACGCGCTCGCGCTGCCCTTCGTACGCGAAGAAAAAGAACGTCTTGTTGTGCACTATTGGCCCGCCCACGCTGCCGCCGAACTGGTTGTTGCGAAAGGCGGTCTCGGGGTCGGGTTTGGGGTTGAAAAAGTTGCGCGCGTCGAGCCGGTTGTTGCGGAAGAACTCGAACAGCGAGCCGTGAAATTCGTTGGTTCCCGACTTGGTGACGATGTTGATGACCGCGCCGGAGTTGCGCCCGTACTCGGCCTCGAAGTTCGAGAGCACGGCGGCCTCCGCAATCGCTTCGACCGGGAGAATGGTGGCGGGCGTGCCGAAGACCCCGGCCTCGTTGATGGCGGGCAGGTTGCGGTAACCGTCGTTCATGTCGGTGCCGTCGAGCAGGAAATTGTTCGAGCGTCCGCGATTGCCGTTGGCGCTGAAGAGGCCGAACGAGCCGGGCGAATCGGTCGCGCCTGACGGGTCGCCGGTCGCGCCGGGGACGAGTGTGAGAAACTTTGTGAAGTCGCGCCCGTTGACCGGCAGGTCGGCCACCTGCGCGGATGAAATCGTCCCGCCGAGCGTGTTGCTCGTCGTCTCGACCTGCGCGATGGGCGCCACGATGACGACCGTATCGACGCCCGCCAGACTCATCTGCACATCGACGCGGCGCTCGCTCGAAACCTCGACGATGACTCCCGCGACCGTCGCGTTTTGGAACCCGTCGGCTTGCACCCTAACCTCATACTTGCCGGTCGGCAGTTCGGTCAAAGTGTAGTTTCCATCTGAGTCGGTCACGGTCGAGCGCGTGAGGGCCGTGCCGATGTTGACCGCCGCCACGATTGCGTTGGGGATGACCGCTCCGTTCGGGTCGGTCACCGTGCCGAGAATCGTCCCCCGAAAGGTCTGTGCCGGGAGCGGTGCGACGGCCAAAAGGATGAGCACGCAGCACCGGCAGAGCAGCGAAAAAATTGTCCGCGCGGCGGTGGTCGGCGTGCCGCGACGCGTGCGGTTGGTTGTTGAGGCCGAAGTCGGGTTCCTGTGTTCGAGCATGAGATGCGCTCCTTGCTGAGCCGAAGGGCGAATGGGTCGAGCGTGAAAGTCGTCAGGCTTATAGCAAGTTGCAATTGCATGTCGCGCTAATAAAAAGAGCGGCATCGCCTGGGAGCGCGAGCTTCCCGCTCGCATTGAGCGTTCGGAGAACGCGAACCATTGAACGTGCTCCGAGCACGCTGTCCAGCGGGACGCTCGCGCTCCCGGCATTCACCTAATTGCAAACCGCTATAAAAGGCAGCCGTGCGTTCCGTACAGACCGGGTGGTTTCGGGATAGTACCCCCTCTGACGGAGCTTTGGCAAAATTTGATTTCAACTTGCGCGTCCGGCTTTGAAGATGCTCATCCGAAGGCCGTTTGTGTGAGGTTGTGCGAGCGACGCGACGCGGCGCGGCTTTGAGCATCACGACAGCAAGTCGCGGCGGCGCATCCTCACGGCGACTCTTCCGAAGGCAGACGCTTCGTCCAAGAGCACGCTCTCGCGTGCGGCGTCTGTGATATTATTCGAGGTCTCAAACAGCAACCCGTCGGCGAATCTTTTGGCGAAGCGTATGTTGATGATTGCGCCGGGTGATCGCGCCCGACGATTACCACACTGCTAACGACTGGCTACTCGAATGAAGCGTTTTGCGTTTGCGCTCCTCGCACTGTTTATCGCCTGCGCCCTCGGAGCCTACTTTTTTAATCAATACTGGATTCGTCGTTTCGACTCTCTGATCGAGCGGCAGGCGGGCATCTATCGTCTCGACCCCGCGCTGGTGTGGAGCATCATCTACGAAGAAACCTACTTCAGCCCGTGGAAGGACGGCGAGGCGGGCGAGATCGGTTTGATGCAGGTGACGCCGACGGTCGGACGCGAATGGGCTGCCGCGACGGGGATGCGCGACCTCGGTCAGCAGATGGCGCGCGACCCCGCGAGCATCCTCCGCGACCCCGAACGCAACATTCAGGTCGGCTGCTGGTATCTCGAAAAAATTTCCAAAGACTACCGCGACACGCCCGACGCCGAGGCGCGGATGGTCGCGGCCTACCCTGCCGGGCCGAGCCGCGCGGCGGAATGGCACCGCACGGTCGAAGGCGCGCCGCCGCTCTCCGCCGAAGAATTCATCGCACGCATCGACATCGCTTCGACCCGCGCCTATGTCTCAAACATCCTCGCGCGCTACGCCAAATTGAAAAACGCTACGGGGGCATCGCGGTGACGTACCGGCGACTGCTGCGGGGCAACGCCGACTTCCGACGCCTCTGGACGGGACAGGTCATCTCGGAAATCGGCGACTGGCTCAACAACATCGCCGTCCTCGCGTTGACCATCGAACTCGCGGGCGCGGGGCGCGAAGGGCTGGCGATTGCCGTCTACGCGATTGCGCGACACCTGCCGCTCTTTTTGTTCGGCCCCATCGCGGGCGTCGTCGTCGACCGTGCCGACCGGCGGCGCGTGATGATGTTTGCGGATGTGGCGCGCGCCGTGCTCGCGCTCGGCTTTATCGTCGCCGACCGGTTGCTGTCGCTGCCCGCGATTTATCTCATCGGCGCATCGCTGTTCTGCGTCGCGGCCTTCTTCAACGCCGCCAAGCGCGCCGCCATTCCCAACATCATCCGTAACGCCGACGAACTGTTGACGGCCAATTCGCTCTCGGCTTCGACCACCGCCGCGACCATCGCCATCGGCTCCGCGCTCGGCGGACTCGTCGCGACCTTCACCGGACGCCACACCGTCTTCGTCCTCAACGCCGCGACCTTCCTCGCCTCCGCCGAAATGATTCGACGCGTGCGCGCCAAAACGCAGAAGGCGGAAAGCGGAAAGCGGGGATCGGTAGTCCGTGAGCACTCAGAAGCATCACAAGTCGAAGGGACGACAAGCGGAACGACGCAAGTTGAAACGAACCGTTGGGGGCGCGCGGCCTTCCGCTCTCCGCCTTCTGCTTTCTCCGTTGTGCGGCGGGCGGCGGGCGAATTTTGGGAGGGGCTGCGCTACGTCCGCCGCGAGCCGACGCTGGCGGCGATATTCGTCGTCGCCGCCGGGTGGGGTTTGGGCAACGGGGCGGCACGCGCGCTGTACAGCATTTTCGGCGCGCGGCTCGGCGAACAGGCGGCGACGGGCGTGCTCGATCGCCCGACGGATTTCGGCATCTCGGTGTTGTTCGTCGCGATGGGGGTGGGCGGCGTGCTCGGCGCACCGCTCGCGCGCCGTTTCAATCAGGCATCGGGTGACACCCTCGGCGCGCGGATGGGACGGTCGATGGTCTTCGACGGCATCGGGCTGGCTCTCTTCAGTTTGATGCCCAATCTCTGGAGCGCCGCCGCGTTGCTCGTCGCGCGCGAAATCAACTTTGCCATCTGGTGGACGGCGCAACAAACCATCGTCATGCAGCGCACCGACGACCGTTACGGCGGGCGCGTCTTCGCGTCGTACGAAACGCTGACGACGCTGACGATGCTGGGTGCGATGTTCGCGTCGGGGGCCGCCGCCGACACCTACGGCATCCGCCTCGTCGCCACTTGCGGCGGCGTGGTGGTGGCCTGTTCCGGACTCCTCTGGTTTCTGCTCAGGCGCGGCGCGGGCGACAAGCAATTCACGGAATAGACAGGATGGAATGCCGGATGGACAGGATGGTTTGAAATGATGAGCGTTATAGCAAGTTGCAATTGCATGTCGCGCTAATAAAAAGAGCGGCATCGCCTGGGAGCGCGAGCTTCCCGCTCGCATTGAGCGTTCGGAGAACGCGAACCATTGAACGTGCTCCGAGCACGCTTGCCAGCGGGACGCTGGCGCTCCCCTTCACTCACCCAATTGCAAACCGCTATAAGGGTTGCCGGATGAAAGCCGGGAGATGGATTATAGTAGAGGTCAAAGGTGTCGCACCTTCCCTGTCTATCCGGTGGAACGCTTGTTCTCATAATTCATGCTTCGATTTAGAATGCGAGACGAACCATGACCACTACCACCACACTGTACACGGCGCGTTGGGTGCTGCCCGTCGCCGCCGATGCGATTGCGGACGGCGCGGTCGCGGTTGAAGGCGCGGAGATCGTCGGCGTCGGCGAGCGGCACACGCTGGCGGCGCAGTTTCCTGCGGCGCGTGTGAGCGACTTCGGCGAAGCGGCGATTGTGCCGGGTTTCGTCAACTGCCACACGCATCTCGAACTAACCGCGATGCGCGGCTATCTCGAACGCGAGGAGCGAGACTTTTTCGCGTGGTTGAAAAAGCTGACGACCGCGCGAATGTTCAAGATGACGCCGGATGACCTCTACGTGTCGGCGGCGTGGGGCGCGGTCGAGGCGGCGCGGGCGGGCGTGACGTGCGTCGGCGACGCGAGCGATGCCGGGTGGTCGAGCCTGTCTGCGCTCAAGGACACGGGTTTGCGCGCGACGGTCTATCAGGAAGTGTTCGGCCCCGAACCGGCTTTCGCGCGCGAGCAGTTGGACGGACTCCGCGAGAAGGTCGAGCGGTTGCGCGCGGCGGAGAGCCGCCTCGTGCGCGCCGGGGTTTCGCCGCACGCGACTTACACCGTGAGCGCGCCGCTGCTCGAACTCGTCACCGATTACGCGCTTGCGGAAAAGCTGCCCGTCATGATGCACGCGGCTGAGTCGGCGGCGGAGAGGCTATTCATGCGTGAAGGTCGCGGCGCGTTCGCCGAATCGTTCGCGCAGCGCGGCATCGACTGGCACGCTTCCGGCATCTCGACCGTGCAGTATCTCGAACGTCTCGGCGTGCTCGGCACGCGCCCGCTGCTCGCGCACTGCATCACGGTTGACGACGCCGACATCGCGACGCTCCACGCGCGGGGCGCACGCATCGCCCACTGTCCGAAATCCAATGCGAAATTCGGTCATGGTCGCGCGCCGTTTGCGTCCTTCGTCGCGCGCGGCGTCGCGGTCGGCATCGGCAGCGACTCGGTGGCGAGCAACAACACCTGCGACATGCTCGAAGAAACACGCTTCGCCACGTTGCTCGCGCGCCTCGGCGACGCGAACACTTCCGATGCGTTCACGATTGACGCCGCCCGC
>JBGTHJ010000297.1:0-8819 GCA_041746175.1 Pyrinomonadaceae bacterium | reverse complement strand
CCCGCTCGAAGCTGGCGGCGACGCGTGGCTACGGCGCGGAGGTCGTCCTCTTCGACCGCCAACTCGACGACCGCGAAGCTCTGGCGCGCGACATCGCCGAACGCGAACATCTCACGCTCGTCCCGCCTTACGACGACTATCACATCATCGCCGGGCAGGGGACGTGCGCGCTCGAACTGCTCGAAGACGCGGGCGTAGAACTCGATGCGCTCGCCGCGCCCTGCGGCGGCGGCGGCCTGTTTGCGGGCGCGAGCACGGCGGCCAAAGCTCTGCGTCCGGAGATTCGTTGCTTCGCCGTCGAATCGGAGCTATCAGACGATACGCGTCAATCGTTTCGCAGAGGCGAGCGCCTGTGCATCCCGCCGCCCCCGACCATCGCCGACGGGATGCGCACGCAAGCCCCCGGCGCGCTGACCTTCCCCGTGCTCCAACGAACCGCCGAAGACGTGCTCACCGTCACCGAAGACGAGATCATCGAGACGATGCGCTTCATGCTCTTTCGCATGAAATTGCTGGTCGAACCGACGGGCGCGGTCGCCGCCGCCGCCGTCCTGTTCGGCAAACTCCCCGCCGGCATCCGACGCATCGGAGTCGTCATCTCCGGCGGCAACGTCGACCCCGACGTGCTGGCGCAAATCATCGCGGGCGCAAGCGACAAGCCCGCCGCCTGAATGTTAAAATAGCTCAACCGTTAAATTTCATAGTTGGAGCAAGCGATTGAGCCGCGAACTAAAAGTTCTCAATAATCCTGTGTCGCAACGACCGCCGCGCGGGCCGAAGCCCGACTGGTTGAAGATTCGCATCGGCGACCCGACGAACCAGAACAACGTCTTGAAGTTGATCGAGGGGCTGAACCTCCACACCGTCTGTCAGGAGGCGCGGTGTCCGAACATCTTCGAGTGCTGGTCTGACCGGACGGCGACCTTCATGCTCGGCGGCGACACCTGCACGCGGCACTGTGGGTTCTGCGCGGTCAACAAAGGCTTGCCCGGCGCGCTCGACGCCGAGGAACCGCGTCACGTCGCCGAAGCCGTCCGGCACCTGAATCTGGCGCACGCCGTTATCACCTCGGTCAACCGCGACGACCTCGCGGACGGCGGCGCGGCGCACTGGGCCGAGACGATTCGCGAAGTCCGCGCGTTGAACCCCGACTGCAAAATCGAAGTCTTGATTCCCGATTTCAACGGCGATGAAGACGCCCTGAACGCCGTGCTCGATGCGCGTCCGGACGTGCTCAATCACAACACCGAGACGATTGCGCGGCTCTACCGTCGCGTGCGTCCGGATGCGAAATACGAGCAGACCCTGACGCTGCTCAGACGCGCCGCCGACCGTCGCGACCGCGAGGCGCGCGGAATGCTCACCAAGAGCGGCATCATGGCCGGACTCGGCGAGACGTTCGACGAAGTGGTCGAGTTGATGAAGGACTTGCGCGCCGCGTCGTGCGACATCATGACCATCGGGCAATATCTCCAACCCCACGCGCGCCGCCTGCCCGTCGAACGCTACGTGACGCCGGAAGAGTTCGCGCGCTGGCGCGAGGTCGGCATGTCGCTCGGCTTCCGTCACGTCGAATCAAGCCCGCTCACGCGCTCGTCGTACCACGCGCGCCAGCAGACCGAAAACCCCGCCGCGACCGACGTGCAGAATATCGACGCCGATCTCGCACCCGTCAGCTAAAAAACCAGCCCGCTCGCCAAGACGCCAGAACGCCAAGAGACGGAAAATGTTTCTTGGCGTTCTTGGCGTGAACTGTTGGCGGGGCGTTTAAGCGTCGTCGTAGTTTGTGCCGTAGGCGTCCGAGACGATGCGCATGATGCGTTTCTCGTAGCTGCGCGTGCCGAAGTACCAGATGAGAAAGACGAGATGCAGAATCGCCCACGCGATGAGCGCGGCGAAGTAGTACTCGACGGGCGGAAACTCGCGCACGAGCGCGGGCAAGAGTTGTTGCGCGCGATACGCGGCGAGCACGATGGCCGCGCCGCCGACGATCCAGAAGTGAAGCGTGATGAAGCCCACGAAGGTTTGATCCGAGCGCAACGGCACGCCCGCGAACTGTGGACGCTGGAGCGGAAAAAGGTATTCGGCTTCGATGCGATGCGCAATCAGGATGTCGTCCTGAAGCATCCGGTTGAGGCGCTTCTCGATGCCCGTCGCGTAGACGCGCGCAAAGATCACATAGGTCAGAAAGTAAGCCGACTGCACGCCGACGTAGATGACGAAGAAGGGGATCAGCAGCACGACCGCACGAAAGCCTTCGAGCATACTCGCCATCGTCAACAGGATGAGCAGGACGATGGCGAGCACGACGAGTTGGTAGAAGAGTTCGGAGTATTTGTAGAGCATCGCGCGCATCCGTTCGAGTTGCGAATGGAGAACCTGCACGCGTGTTTCAATCAGAAGATTCTCCGGGATGGTCGCTGTTGCGCTCGGCTGGGATGACATGTTGATTCGGCTCCTTGTCGTTACTGCGCTGCTGCGCCCGGCTCCGCGCCCGCCGCGCCGTGGGGAAGATAGCGTTCGGGGACGGGATTGTCGGGGCGTTCAAAGTCCCAGAAGATCGTCACCACCCACCACCGCGCGCCGTCGCGCAAAAGTTGGATGCTGTTGATGCCGCGATTGAAGGGGGTGGGGTCGTCCTCGGCGCGGCGCGATTCGTAGGTGCTGAAGACGTGCGCGATGTTGCCGTAGCGGTCGGTGCGTCGCGCGGCTTCGCGCTCGTAAAATCCGGCGACCTTGAACGGCTCGTCCACCCGTTCGAGATACCCTTCAACGTCGAGCACCTGCGCGGTCGTTCCGCCCGCCGGATTGGGCGCCGTCGGAATCAGACGCGCGCCGGGAAGAAAGAGCGAGCGAAACCGGCGGAGGTCGCGTTGCTCGCCCGCCGCGCCGGAGATCGTGTCGTAGAGCGCGTCGATGATGCCGTCAATCGTCACCACGTCCGCCGGATGTGGTGAGGCGTTCGCCGCCTCGTCTGCGTCGTTTGCCGTTTTGTGAGGGTCTGCCTCTGACATGCGTGCTTCTCCTTGTCGCGAAGTTGAGCGACGGCACGCGCCGCCGCTGGAGTCTCCGCGTTGGTTGGTCGGTCGAGTGTTTTGGTATCATAAGTCGTAAACCGTGAATCGTAAATCGTGAACGGACATAAATCGTAAGTTGCGAATCGTCAACAGAAACGGCAGCAAACCGGCTGACCATTCACGATTCGCGATTTATGATTGAGGAGCACACATGAAAGCGGTCGTCTTCACAGAGCATGGCGGGCCGGCGGCGCTGCGCTACACGGACGCGCCGGAGCCGCGCATCCGTGCCAACGAGGTGCTGGTCGAGGTGCGCGCGTGCGCGTTGAATCATCTGGATGTGTGGGTGCGCGGCGGGTTGCCGGGCATCGAGATACCGCTGCCGCACATTCTAGGCAACGACATCGCGGGCGTCGTGCGCGAGGTGGGCGAGGTCGTCGATTGGGTGCGCGCGGGCGACGAGGTGTTGTTGCAGCCGGGCGTGTCGTGCGGCCATTGCCGCGAGTGCTTGCGCGGCGCGGATAATCTCTGCGCGGAGTACGACATGCTCGGTTACCGGCGCGACGGGGGCTATGCCGAACTCGTCGCCGCGCCCGCCGTCAACGTTATCCCGAAGCCGAAAAATATCGATTGGGCGGAAGCCGCCGCGCTGCCGCTGGTGACCGTCACGGCGTGGCACATGCTCGTCACGCGTGCGCAGTTGCAACCGGGCGAGGACGTGCTGATTCATGCCGCCGGAAGCGGGGTCGGTTCGGTCGGGATTCAAATCGCCAAACTGCGCGGGGCGCGCGTAATTGCGACCGCTGGTTCGGACGAGAAACTCGAACGCGCGCGTGCGCTCGGCGCGGACGAAGTGATTAACTACACGCGCGCCGACTGGCCGAAAGAGGTCAGGCGACTGACGGGCAAGAAGGGCGTCGAGGTCGTTTTCGAGCATACGGGCGCGGCGACGTGGGCGGGGTCGATTGCGGCGCTCGCGCGCGAGGGACGGCTTGTGACGTGCGGCGCGACGAGCGGCGCAGAAGCCGCGACAGACATCCGCCATCTCTTCTACCGGCATCTAACTTTTCTCGGTTCATTCATGGGGTCGAAGTCGGAACTGCTCGACGCGATGCGGTTCGTCGAGCGCGGCCAACTTCGCGGCATCGTTGACCGCACGCTGCCGCTCGCGGAAGCCCGCCGCGCACACGAATTGATGGAAGACCGCGCGCAGTTCGGCAAACTCGTCCTCGTCCCCTAAAACAGACTTTTGCAGGAAAGGAAATCCACAGGATAGGCACGATAAATAGAATGAGTTGGAATGATGCCCGGTGAACGCCGGACGTTGAAAGATGAAAGCGATGCTTTCATCTTTCACGCATCTCTTTCATTCGTCATTTGTTTCATCCGGTCTTTCCTGTGAATCGTCTAAAGCGGCGGAAACTATCGAGGCCGGGGCGACGTACCAGTCAGGCAAAGTTCGAGAGTTTCCTCGCGCCGTTCAATATTTTGCAGTTGATCCGATTTCCGGAACCGTTTTACTAAAACGTCGATCAAAATGTTTGGAGGAGAGAAGTTGATGAGATTGCGCAGACTAATAAGCAATCGCGCGGTATTCGCGTGCGCGCTTGCCGGAATGATGATGATGTCGGGCACGGTGGGTGGACGCGCGGCGGGCGCGCCGGCAGCCGCGCCTACTGAACAAACCGTTGGGGCGACCGCCGCGCCCGCGACGACTGTGTTGCCGAAGGGCGTCGAGCGTGTCGCCTCGGTTGAAGGCATCACGGAATATCATCTGGCGTCAAACGGCCTGAAGGTCTTGCTCGTGCCCGACCAATCGAAGCCGACGATCACGGTCAACATCACGTATCTCGTCGGCTCGCGTCACGAGAACTACGGCGAGACGGGAAGGGCGCACCTGCTCGAACACCTCGTCTTCATGGGCACGCCGACCTATCCGAACATCAAGGCCGAGTTCGCCAAGCGCGGCGGACGCTACAACGGCACGACTTCGTTCGACCGCACCAACTACTTCATCACCGTCGCCGCGACCGACGACAATCTCGACTGGGCGCTCAAGATCGAAGCCGACCGGATGGTCAACTCGAACATCGCCAAGAAAGACCTCGACTCCGAGATGAGCGTCGTGCGCAACGAGTTCGAGTCGGGCGAGAACAGTCCGTTCCTCGTCATGTTCAAACGGATGTTCGCCACCGCCTACGACTGGCACAACTACTCGAACCTGCCCATCGGCGCGCGCAGCGACATCGAAAACGTCCCCATCGACCGTCTTCAGGCTTTCTACCGGAATTACTATCAACCCGACAACTCGGTACTGCTCATCGCCGGAAAGTTTGACGAAAGCAAAACCATCGCGCGCGTCAACGAAGTCTTCGGCGCGATTCCGCGTCCCGCGCGCACGCTGCGACCCGGCTACACCGTCGAACCCGCGCAGGACGGCGAGCGGATGGCGGTCGCGCGGCGCGTCGGCGACACGCAGGTGATCGCCGCCGGTTACAAGATTCCTTCGAGTTCGCACCCCGACTTCGCGGCCTTCGACGTGCTCTCCGAGGTGCTCGGCGCGGACGCCACCGGGCGCTTGCACAAGTCGCTGGTTGAAACCAAAAAGGCGGCTTCCGCAGGCTCTTTCCTGCTACAGTTTCGCGACCCCGGCCTCGTGATGTTCTTCGCCGAAGCCCGCAAGGATCAGTCGCTCGACGACGCGCGCACGACGCTTGTGCAGACGGTCGAAGAAGTCGCCGCCAAACCCCCGGCGGCGGACGAGATCGAACGCGCGCGCACTTCGCTGCTCAAGGAAATCGACCTCACGCTCAACTCGGCGGATCGCATCGGCGTCGGCCTGAGCGAGTGGATGGGGACGGGCGACTGGCGTCTGTTCTTCCTGCATCGCGACCGCGTGCGGAAGGTCACGGCGGCGGACGTGCAGCGCGTCGCAGCCAGTTATTTGAAGTCGCAGAATCGCACCATCGGGATGTTTATCCCGACCGATAAACCGGAGCGCGTCGAGATTCCCGCGTCGCCGGACGTGGCCGCGCTGGTCAAAGATTACAAGGGCGACGCGGCGGTCGCTGCCGGTGAAGCCTTCGATTCCACGCCCGCCAACATCGAAACGCGGACGATGAAAATCGACGTGCCGGCGGGTCTCGACCTCGCGCTGCTGTCGAAGAAGACGCGCGGTAACACCGTCGTCGCCAACATGACGATTCGCTACGGCGACGAAAAGAGCTTGACGGGTCGCTCGACCGTCGCCGACCTCGCCGGCGACATGTTGATGCGCGGCACGACCAAACACACGCGCACGCAATTAAAGGACGAGTTCGACCGGCTCAAGGCGCGCGTCGGCGTCGGGGGCGGGGCGGGACAGGCCAACGTCTCGATCGAAACGGTGCGCGAAAATCTCCCGGCGGTGATGCGTCTGGTGGCCGAAGTTTTGCGCGAGCCGTCATTTCCCGCCGGCGAGTTTGAACAACTCAAGCAGGAACAACTCGCCGCCATCGAACAGCAGAAGAGCGACCCGCAAACCATCGCCGTCATCAACTTCAACCGGCATCTCAACCCGTACCCGAAGGGACACGTGCGCTACGTCCCGACGCTCGACGAGCAGATCGCCGAACTCAACGCCGCGACGCTCGACGACGTGAAGAAATTCTACAAGGATTTCTACGGGGCTTCGGCGGGGCAGGTGTCGGTCGTCGGCGACTTCGACGATAAAGCGATGACGGCGCTGGTCAGTGAACTGTTCGGCGACTGGAAGAGTCCGGGCACGTACGCGCGCGTCGCGGCGGTTTATAACGACGTGCCCGCGCTCGTCAAAGCCCTCGAGACGCCGGACAAGGAGAACGCTTTCTTCATCGCCGGAATCAATCTCCCCGTGCGCGACGACGATCCCGATTATCCCGCGCTCGTGCTCGGCAATTACATCCTCGGCGGTTCGGGGTTGAACTCGCGCCTGTCGCAACGCATCCGCTCGAAAGAGGGCATCAGTTACGGCGTCGGCTCGCAGTTCTCGGCGGGTTCGCTCGACAAGGCGGGTTCGTTCGTCGCCTTCGCCATCTACGCCCCGCAGAACATCGCGCGGCTCGAAGCGGCGTTCAAAGAGGAAATGGAGAAAGCCCTCAAAGAAGGGTTTACCGCCGAAGAGGTCGCCGCCGCCAAGACCGGCTATCTCCAGTCGCGCGAAGTCGGACGCGCGCAGGACGCGGGGCTGTCGCGCCAACTCGCCAACTACCTCTTCCTGAATCGCACGCTCCAGTGGGACGCCGATTTCGAGAAGCGCATCGCCGCGCTCACGCCCGAGCAAATCAACGCCGCGATGCGTCGGCATCTCGATGCGTCGAAACTCACCATCATCAAAGCCGGTGACTTCGCCAAGTCGCCAGCCGCCGCGCAATAAAGCGAACGGGTTAGGCGGGCACAAGGGGAAGCGGGCGAAAGAGGGAAGCAGAGGCGCACGGCCTCGACAGCTTTTCTCTTGCGCCCGCTTCTCCGTTGGCTTTCAGAGTTTTATCAAATGGGTGAATGCTTGTAGCGCCAGCGTCCCGCTAGCCAGCGTGCCCCACGCACGCTCAATGATTCCTGGGAGTGCCAGCGTCCCCGCTGGTCAGTGTGCTTGCGAACGCTCAAGGCGAGCCGGAGGCTCGCGCTCCCGGGCGGCGGCGGCGGTGCCTCTCTTTTGGGTGCCACATTCTAATTCAACTCGCTATCGAGCGACTTGAACTCCGGCATCTGCATCAGCGCGTCGAGTTGAAGGAGGTGGCGTTCGTCGTGGACGCCGATCAGGACGAGCCACTGGTATGGGTCGAGCGGGCCGAAGGCGGGATGCGGGTAACTGATGCCCGACAAGTCTGCGGAGTCGAGAAGCGGAATCATGCCGCGCAGCCGCTCGCGCGTTTCGCGCATTCGGGCGAGCGAGTCGGCGACGGGCACGCCGCCGCGCGGGTGCGCCCGCTCCGGCGCCTGATACTTCTCGCTACGCCCGCGCTCGATGTAGTCGTCGAAGGAAAAGGGCGTCATTGGATGATTGCCGCCGTTGCCGTCGCTGCTGCTGCTGCTGCTCGCCCGTTCGCCCGCTTTGGCGAGCATCTTGCTGACGAGTTGAACTATCTGATGGTCAACGTGGGAGACGTGCTCGATGAGTTCTCCGACCGACCACGTGTCGGGCGTCGGGCGGAAGTTTTCCTGCGCGGGTTGCAAGCCCGCGACGCGTTCGTAGAAACGCACGCGCGTCTCGTTGATGGAGTCGAAGATGTCCGCGACGCTGTGGTAAATCATCACACTGCTCCTGTTTCAAACGGTCGGTGTTGTTTGTGTTGTTGACGACGACGTGCGAATCGTCGCGGGTGATTGCGGTCGGGCGCGGCGGGTCGAGCGTCGAGGCTCAAGACCGCCGCTTGCGGGCTAAGGTGAACGACGTGCCAGCGCAGGTAGTTCGTCACCGGTTCGTTCGCATAGACGCGGACGAAGCCCGTCTGGATGAGAAGCGTTTCGGGTTGCAGCCATTCGAGGCGGAAGATGGCATTGAGCGAGAGCGGGTCGCCCGTCGTCGTGGCGGCGGTGGTTGTGCCGGGCTGGTTTGATTCGCCGCCCTCGTTCGACTTCGCGCCACCCGATAGTTTGTCGGCATCGTAGGCGACGGCGGCGGTGTGCAGAGGTTGTTCGAGCGGGACGTTGGCGGCGGTCGGGCGTTCGCCGATGACATCGTAGATAGCGACCGTTTTATCGAACGCGGTGGCGACCTTCGAGGCGTCCGGCGACCACGCGGGCGGCGCGTCCGCGAGACGATCATCGAGCAGCCGCTCTGCG
>JBGTHJ010000296.1:0-7418 GCA_041746175.1 Pyrinomonadaceae bacterium | reverse complement strand
CGGCGTCAGAATCGACGCAATCTGGACGGCCTTGAGTCCCGCCGTCACTTCGGCGTAACGCTCGCCGTCCTTCTCGGTCAGGCGCGGGTCGGCGAACAGCGCGACGCTGCGCCGCGTCGCGCGGTCGGGCATCGGCACTTCGACCACCGCGACTTTCGGGTTGGCGATAATCTTGGGCGCGAGTTCGGTGAGGTTCTCCGCGATGAGCAGGACGACGTTGTCGCCGCGCTCGATTTCGGGGAGGAACGACCAGCGGTGTAGCGTGATGATGGCGGCGCGGTCGGCGTCGGCTTGAAAAGAAGGGTCGCCCGCCGGAGCGACCGCTTCCGCATACTCGACGACGACCGCCGTCTTCTCGGTCTGCACCATCAAGCGTTCGAGCGCGGCGAGCACGCGCTCTTTCTCCGTCGCAAACAGCAGTTCTTCAAGCCCCGCCGTTGTCGTCGTCGCGTCCGCGCGTTTGGCGAAGCGCACGCCGGTCGCGACGTTGAAAACCGCGATGGTCTCTTTGGAATCTTTGAGCAGCACGTCGGTCAGGAACTCGGTCAACGAAATCGCCTTGCCGTCGTGGAGCACGATGTCGTAGACGTTGCCGTGCAGCACGAACATCGACGCCTCGCCGCGCAGGTAGCGACGGCGAAGGTCTTCAGCCCAAAAGGGAAGCAAGCGCGTCTCGCTCATTCAGTCAAACTCCGGAAATGTTCAAAGTGTGCCGAGCAGGTTTTCGGTGTCGATGGCGGTCTGCTTGATCGATTCGACGCCGTCGAGCAGTTCGTCGAGTTGGCCGGAAAGCTCCTGCGGCGATTGCATCGTGACGATTTGGTCGGCGATGAGTTGGAAGGAATTTTCGATCAGGTCGAGTTGGCCGTAGGCGATCGAGAGATAGTTGCGAATCTCTTCGAGCCGCTCGCTGCGTTTGTTGATGATGGCGAGATTCTTGCGCGCGATGTCGGCCTGCGGCCCGTCCTTCTTCGATTCATCAACCGTTTTCTTCCAACGCCGCTTGTCTCTTTCTAGTTCGTTCAGATCGACGGAGGCAAGATATTCCTCATAACGCGCGCAGGTCAGCGACATCTCGATAAAGGCTTCGACGAGTTGACCGGTTTTGACGAGTTCGTCGCGCAGCAGTTCGCCCGTGAACGACGGGTTCTGCGCGGCGAGCGTGCGAATCTGTTGCTGTCGCCCGGCGAGATATTCGACGCGTTCGCGTTTGCGCTCAGGCAGCGTTTCGATGCGTTCGTTGAGCGCCCGCTGTTCGAGCGCGGTGCGAATCTTCTCGAACTTCGGGTCCCAGAGGATGCGCTTCAAAAGTTTCGACTCGGGCGCATGGAGCAGCCACAGTCCTTCGAGACCGAGCGCGACGATGGCGGGCAGCGGGTTCAGCGTGATCGCCGAAGCCGCGAGCGCGCCGACGAGCAGCGTTAGATTGTACGGGTTGGCGAACGCGAATTTAAGGTACGGGCGACGCTCGAAGACCGCATCCCTGAAAGTTGATTTGATCGCTCCGGTGAGGTCTGCGGAAGACGCGGCTATCAGGGGCTTTCTTCCGGTCGTGGCGGCTTCGTCGGTCGTGCTCCGCGAGACGGCGGCGGCGGGGGGCGTCGTCGTTGTGGCGGCGGCGGCGGGCGTCGCCCTTTTGATTTTGGGCGGCAGACGCGACCTCTGCTTTTCGTCTACGGGCATGGCTTCGTATTTTACACGGCGGGGGGCGGCGCATAAAGAAGATCGAGCAGTTTCTTCTCGACCGCGCGAAACTCGTTCGCCGATTTGAGCGACACGTCGCGCACGCGGAAGAAAGGCACGTCGATTTTATGGAGAATCCGCGCCGGACGCGACGACAGGACGTAAACCGTGTCGGCCAGATAGACGGCTTCGGAAACATCGTGCGTAACGAAGATGATCGTGTTGTCTTCGGCGCGCGACACGTCCAACAGCAAGCCCTGCATCCCCCAACGGGTTTGCGGGTCGAGCGCGCCGAACGGCTCGTCCATCAGCACGATGCGGGGCTTGTTGATGAGCGTGCGCGCGATGGCGACGCGCTGCTTCATCCCGCCCGAAAGGTCTTTCGGGTAACGGTCGGCGAAGTCGGCGAGTCCGACCGCCTCCAGATATTTCCCGGAGGCGGCGCGTCGTTCCTGCTTCGCGACGCCTTGCAGCTTGAGTCCGTATTCGACGTTCTCGCGCACCGTCAGCCAGCCGAACGAGGTGTAGGTTTGAAACACCATGCCCCGGTCGCGTCCGGTGTCTTCGACGGGTTGGCCGTCGACGATGACTTCGCCTTTGGTCGGCGGAAGCAGTCCGGCGATGGTTTTGAGGATGGTCGATTTGCCGCACCCCGACGGGCCGAGGAAGACGACCACTTCGCCGCCGTCGGGCTTGTTGGCGATTTCAAAAGACATGTCGCGGACGGCTTCGGTCGGTCGCCCGCGCCGGTCGATATAGCTGACGCTGAGATCTTTGACGAGCAGCTTGGGGTTGTCGGCGACGAATTCTGGTCGATAGGTCGCGGGCGCGGCTTCTTTCGCGCCGGGGACGGTGGTGATGGTCACCGTACCGGGCGCGCCCGTCTTCGGCGTCATCTGTTCCGGTTCGTGGTTGACGATGGCGGCGGGGTCGCTCATGTCGTTTTCTCCTTCCAGCGAAAGAGGATGCTTGAGAGCGTGCGAATCAGAAAATCGGTCAGCAAGCCGATGCCGCCGATGACGAGCAGCCCCGCAAACGACCACGAAGCTTTCTGATGCGTGCGCGCCAGTTCGACCATGTAGCCGAGGCCGCCTTCGGCGTTGACCGCTTCGGCGAGAATCACGTACGTCCACGCGATGGCGTTCATCACGCGGAACGAGTCGAAAATTTCCGGCAGCGCCGACGGCAGCAGCACCGTCCGTATCACCTGCCACTTCGTCGCGCCGAGCGTCAGCGCGGTTTGCACCAACTCTTCCGGCACGAGTCGAATCGCCGAGACGACCACCGGCAGCAAATAGACGAACACGCCGAGAAAGAGAAACGCGATTTTTTGTTTCTCATAAATGCCGAACCACAGAATCAAGAGCGGGATGAACGCCGAGATCGGCATGTAGCGCAGCGGCGCGACGATTGGCTCGAAGAAGCGGTTGACGGGATCGTACGCGCCCATCAACACGCCGAGCGGGAGCGCCACCGCCGACGCCAGCAGAAATGCCAGCGCGATGCGTTTGGTCGAAACCAGAATCGCGTTGGCGAGATCGTACTTGAGGAAGAGTTGGAGCGTCCCGCGAATCACTTCGGTCGGCGAGGGCACGAAGTCGGGCGGCGCCAGCCCGCCGTAGGTGATGATGCACCACGTCGCCAGCACAATCACCGGGGCGACGAAACCGAGCGCGAAAGCCGTCCCCTGCGGCAGCGGCGACCGCAACGCAAACAGCGAACTTTTCCGACGCGACATCCCGTTTCCTTCTCCTTTGTTGACCGATCTTCGGTTTTGCGCAAGCGCGAATAGAACGAGTGAACCGCGTGTCTATCCGTGCGTGCTCAAAACCGAAAACCGGGAACCAAAAACAGTCTCCGTCTTAGCTCGCCAGCACGACCTTGATGTCGGTGCGCCGGTTGAGTTGGCGTCCGGCTTCGGAGGTGTTGGGGGCAATCGGGTTGGTTTGCCCGCGACCAATTGTCTGGAAGCGCGACGCGGGGATGTTGGGGAAATTCTTGGTGATGTAGTTCTTGACGGCGAGCGAGCGACGCTCGGAGAGCGTCATGTTGGCGGTCGGCGAGCCGGTCGCGTCGGTGTTGCCTTCGACGCGGAGGATGGTGTTGCCGAACGAGGTCATCGTGTCGCCGAGCGAATCGAGGACGAAGTACGAACCGGCCATGATTTCGTCGGAGCCGGGCGTGAAGTGAATCTGAATCTGCTTGTTGATGATGGCGCGGTCGTTGACCGAGGGCTGCTTCGCGGCGACCTGCTCCTCCTCGATCTTTTGTCCGGGGTAGGCGCTCGCCAGCGTTTGGATGAAGCGATTGTCGGCCCAGTCTTTGGAATCGACGGTGCGTTCGATGAGACCTTTTTTGCGCCAGATGACAAAGGCCGTATCGAAGAGCGTCTGGTAGTGCGCCTTGCTTCCGGTCAGGCCGTAGAACTGCGCGTTGTCGGCGTAGGGCGTCAGCTTCAAGCCCGATAACATGCCGGAGACGGTCTCTTCGTCGAGCTTGAGCGCGCGTCCGACGACCGCGTTCGCCGACGCGGGGTCGCTCTTCATCATTTCGATGCCGTCGAACCAGCCGCGCACGAAGTCGCGCACCGTCTCAGGGTAGCGGTCGATCAAATCCTGCCGCGCGACCAGCGTGTCGGCGATGATATTGGAGGCGGCGGTGGTCGAGACGAGGACGTGCGCTTCGTCGCCGCGCGCCGCGACCGCCGACGAAAGGTCAGGCTCCCACGTCACGGCGGCGTCAACCTGCCGGGCTTTGAACGCCGCCGCTGCCGCCGGAGCGTCCTGCGTGAAGATGATGTTCCGCTCAACCGCCGCGCGGTCTTCGGGCGACAAGCCCGATTGCGAAAGCAGGTAGAGCAGCAGGAAGTGCGACGGGGTAAACTGCGTGCACGAGATTTTTTTGCCCTTGAGGTCTTCGATGGATTTGATGCTTGAGAGCGAGACGATGCCGTCGCCGCCGCGCGACCAGTCTTGGAGGAGAATCGACTTGGCCTGCTGGTTCTGGTTGGCGAGAATCGACGCCTCGCGCGCCCAGTTGTCCACCGTGTCCCACATGATGTCAACGTCGCCCTTGCGGAAGGCGGCGAGCTTGGCGGCGGGGTCTTCGATCAAGACGAACTTCACGTCGAGACCGAACTGCCGCTTGTACTGCGACGCCGCGCTGGGGTCGAGCCCGCCGTTGAAGACGACGCCGGGCGCGTGCCCCGCCCAGGTGTTGATGGCGACGACGAGCGGGCGCGAAAGCTTGCCCGTGCCGATTGATACCGCGCTCACTCCGGTCGAGCCGGCTTTGCGGTCGGGGTCGCCGGGCGCGTTGTTCAGGTTCCGGAAGTCGTCGCCCGTGACCGTCTCGCCCCCAGACTTTTCATCCCCGACCGCCCACTGTTTGAGCGCGTCTCCTTTGTAATGCCACAAAGCGTATCCGACGACGGCGAGAATCACGACCGAGATAAAAATTTTGGCGAAGGGAGTTAGTTTCATGGTCTCTCTTACTCTTTCTACATGGGCGCGCGGCTGGTTGAACCATCGAAAGCGTTGCGGGCGGGGAATCAATCGCGCGCGTTATTTGAATCAAAGCATGGGAACGAAGAATTCATTCACAGGATAGATATGATCCGCGAAAAGTAAGCTGCCGATTTTGTCCGTGATATTTCCTTCATCCCGGTTTAGTCTGCCTCTTAACTTGTCTATCCTGTGAATTGCGCGAGCGCAAAGCCCACATTGCTCACATTGTGCGTTGGCCTTGCTGCCCGCCCTGCTGCGCGGCTTTCTTGGCCTTCAACTCGGCGAGTTGTTTGCGCGCCTGCACGTCGCCCGTCTGATTGCGGAGCGCGGCGAGACGCGAATCGAGCGATGATTCCGAAAGTTCTTTGCCGAGGTTGGCTTCGGCGATGGTCGTCTTGATGTGCGTGCGGACGGTATCGAGCGCGCGGACTTCGTCGTCAACCGAGAGTCCGTCGAGTTGCTCCTGCACTTTGATGCGCGCCTGCGCCGACTGCATCTTGGCGAGCATCGTGTCGCGCTCGGATTGTAGCTTTCTGATTTCCGACTGTACGCCGAGCAGCGATGTTTTGGCCGAGTCGGCGTCGGACTTGGCGGTTTCGAGTTCGGCCTGAAGCTCCGCGAGTTCGGTCGAGAGTGTGTTCTGTTTCTGGATGAGGATGACGGCGAGGTCGTCCTGATTGGTTTCGACCGCCGTCTCAAGTTCAGCCTTGGTCTGCTCTAACTCTTTGGTCGCCTTTTTGAAACGCTCGTCGATGTCTTCGCGGCGGCGCATGATGGAGGCGGTCGCCGTCTTGAGCTTGGAATATTTGGTGACCATCGAATTGATGGCGTTTTCGTAGGCGATCTCCGGGTGTTCCTTCTCGATGTCGGCGATCCAGAGCGACAAAAAACCTCTCCACAGATTACCGATACGCGAAAAAATACTCATTGCGCTCTCCCTTTCTTCAATGATGGTGGCGGCGGATTATTCCGACGGGGCGGAAGGGTCTTGGAGTTTGGGCGACGCTTTGACGACGGCGGCGACCTTCTCTTGTCCGAAGAATTCCAAAATCTGTTGAACTTCGAGCTTCTTATCGTTGCACACCCGGATCACGGTCTGTTGCTCGTGGACGCGCTCCTGCATGATGCGGCGGATGACCTTGATTTCCTCTTCGTACTCCTGAATGCGTTGCTCGGATTCGCCGATCAGTTTTTCGGTGTCGGCGGCTCCGGCGCGGATGTAGTATTCGAGCGCCTGAATCTCTTCCGCGCCCGCCTCGATTATTTTTTCGACGGGGACGCCGAACGCCCGCAAAGACGCTTCGACGATCTGCTTCTTGACGGCGGCGTCCGTCCCTTCGGGCAGACTGCGCAAGAGTTCGACCGCCCGCGCGACGCGCCCGCGCTCCTCCGCATCGACGCCCGCGCCCTCGAACACGGCTTCAAAATCCACCTGCCCGCCTTGCAGCGGCGGCGGCGGCGGCGTCTGAAATGATTCGGCGGCGGGTGAGAAGTTCGACGCCTCGGATGCGATTTCGGTCGTTGACGTGTAGTCGTTTGAACCGCTCGCGACGACGGACGCGCCGGAAGAATCTTCGACGCCGGTTTTCTCACCCTGCACGATGAACCAGCCCGCGACGGTTGATCCCCAGCCTTTTTTCTCGGTCATAAAATGATGCCGCGCTCCTTCAGACGAGCTTGTTTGGAAATGCTCGGCGATTGCCGGCGAGACGAAAAAACAACGGGTAACACGGGTAAGTCAGCCACCGGAAACGGCTGCATTCTAGCATTACATTTGTTTTATAGGGAGTCGGAAAATTACATGCCCGCCCGCCCTCCGCGAGCGGAGGCATGACGGGAAAAGGAATCGACCCGAAGTCTCACCAGCGGTCGGTTGACTCGATCAGAAATCGAATCGACGGACTGCACGTAAAACTCCCGGCAGAGCTTCGGGAAATTGGCGGTCGGCGGCGAACACCGGCCAACAGCCGCGCGCCGCCGCGAAATGTTTCCATCGGCGGCGGGCTATTCGTCTTTGAGGAAAAGGCTTTCGAGCGCGTTGCCGACGGGTTGAATCGAGACGAGGCGCGCGTGGCAGGCACGGACGGCGGCAAGCGCGGCGTCAACCTCTTTTTCAGACGGGACTTCGATCCGCGCCCCGCCGGGGGTCGGGGTAACGAGCGCGCCGTCGAGGTTGGCGAGCGCGCTTTCGAGCGGCGCGGCGTCTGCGATGGCGACGGTCAACTCCAT
>JBGTHJ010000295.1:0-3438 GCA_041746175.1 Pyrinomonadaceae bacterium | reverse complement strand
GGCGGTCGTCGCGGCGGTCGTGCCGGTCGCTGCGTCTGGCCGGACGGTCGTCGCGGTGGCGGCGTCGGTTCGTCCCGTGATGCTTGATGTATCGTGCGCTTCCGCGAGGTTGAGTTGTTCAAGTTCGCGTTCGCGTTCGGCGCGGAGTTCGCGACGCATTCCGGCGCGTTCGTGTGCGCGTTCGCGGCGCGCCGCGCGCCATGCGCGGAAGCGTTCGGAAAGGTTGGAGAAAAAGTCGAGGCGGTCGCCGAAGGCGTCGGCGAGCGTCTCGTAGGCGTTCGAGAAAGAGAAGTTGGTGGCGAGCAGGACGCCGGTCGCGGCGAGCGCAAACAGCAACACGATGGCGCCCGTCGTGTTCAGTCCGCTCGAGAGCGCGTCGGCGATGAGTTTGCCCGCGAGACCGCCCGGCTGGATGCTCCGGTCAAAGAGCAGACTGATTCCGAACAGCGTGAGCAACGCCGCGCTCGACAGTACGAGCGTTACTAATCCGACGAGCCGCAGCTTGGGAGTCCGCACGGGCTGCTTGCGAAACAGTCGCCACGCGGCGGCGAAGAGCAGCGCGGGGACGAGGAAAGCGGCGAGACCGAAAAACTGGTAGAGCGCCGCCGCGACGTTGGCTCCGACCGGTCCGATCAAGTTGTGCGTCTCGGCCTGACCGGAAGCGTTCCATGAAGGGTCGCTGGGGTCGTAGGAGATACGCGGCGCGAGGCACAGCACGAGCAACACGCCGACGGTCAACAGCGCGATGGCGATGATCTCGTTGAGCCGTGAATGGCGCGGGGCGACGCGACGCCCCGCACTCGTTTGGGTAGTTGCCATAAACACTCCAAGCACGGGCTGGGGACTGGAGACCAGCGGAAGTTAAAAGCCAGTTTATTGCACAAAGCTCCAGCCTCCAGCCTCTAACCTCTGTTTTCAAGCCGCGCGACGCGACAGCAGAAAAGCATGGATGAATTCGTCGATGTCGCCCGCGAGCACGGCGTCAACGTCGCCGCGTTCGACCTTAGTGCGCGCGTCTTTGACGAGGCGATAGGGCGCGAGCACGTAGTTGCGTATCTGCGAGCCGAACGAGATGTCGGCCTTGTTGGCTTCGAGCGCGGCGGTTTCGGCGCGACGCTTCTCGATCTCGAGTTCGTATAGGCGCGAGCGCAAAACCTGCATCGCGACGGCGCGGTTCTGATGCTGCGAGCGTTGGTTCTGGCATTGCACGACGATGCCGGTCGGCAGGTGCGTGATGCGGACGGCGGAGTCGGTCGTGTTGATGTGCTGGCCGCCCGCGCCCGTCGCGCGGTAGGTGTCGACGCGGAGGTCTTTGTCCTGCACCTCGACCTCGATGTTCTCGTCGACTTCCGGATAGACGAACAACGAGGCGAACGACGTATGCCGCCGCGCGGCTTGATCGAAAGGCGATATCCTGACCAGCCGGTGGACGCCCGCTTCGGCTGACAGCAGCCCGTAAGCATATTCGCCCGTGACCGTGAAGGTCACGCTTTTGATGCCCGCTTCCTCGCCCGGCTGGTAGTCGAGAATCTCGGTCTTGAAGCCGCGCCGCTCGCTCCACTTCAGATACATGCGGAGCAGCATCTCGGCCCAGTCCTGCGATTCCGTGCCGCCCGCGCCGGGATGAATCGTGCAGATGGCGTTGCGCGCGTCGTTTTCGCCCGCGAGCAGCATCTCGGTTTCGGCCTGTTCGACCTCGTGTTCGAGA
Source organism: Pyrinomonadaceae bacterium (assembly GCA_041746175.1). Taxonomy (GTDB): domain Bacteria; phylum Acidobacteriota; class Blastocatellia; order Pyrinomonadales; family Pyrinomonadaceae; genus JBGTHJ01. The sequence goes on along the minus strand of JBGTHJ010000295.1, from coordinate 1,730 downwards.
CGTTTGACGAGCGCGGCGAGTTCGCCGACGCTGGCTTCGTCCTCTTCGGCAAATTCGAGCAGCACGCCCGCGTCCGCAATCGACGCCGTGAACTGCTCCTGCCGCGCGACGGTGCGCTCGATCCGGCTGCGTTCCTGTAGAAGTCTCTGCGCCGCTTCCTGGTCGTTCCAGAAGTCGGGCGCGGATGCCTCGCGCTCGATGCGCGCGAGGTCTTCGCGCTTCGCAGCTACATCAAAGAAACCTCCCGAGCTGTTCGATGCGTGCGCGCAAATCATCGGCGGCGGCGCGTAATTCCTGAACTGATAAAGTCTCGATCATTATCTGTCCTCTCTGGCCTGATTGTTTGAAACTTAAAACCTCGTTCGTTGTCGTGTCGTCTATGTGATTTCCGGTTGTCGCCCAATTCGTCATCCGCCGTTGAGAATCGCTCTGCCCCGTGTTCGTTTCAGCGTCGCCAGCAGCAGCGCCAGCACGCTCGCCGCGACGCACAACGCGACGAAGATGTCGCCGTGCTCGGTGTAAAAAGTCTTGCCGCCCGTGTGACGACTGACGACCCACGTACGGACAGCGGGTTGATAAACCCCGGTCGCCTCTTCGACCACGCCGCGTGGCGTGATGCGCGCGCTGATGCCTGTGTTCGTCACGCGCAGAACGGGGCGTCCGGTTTCGACCGCGCGAAAGACGGTGTTCGCGAGATGCTGTCGGATGACGGGCGTCCGTCCGAGATAGCCGTCGTTCGAGATGTTTATCAAAACGTCCGCGCCCTCGTCGGCGAACGTCCGCGCGATGGACGGGAACGCCGACTCGAAACAGATAAAGACGCCCACGCGCGCCGCGCCTTCGCCGTCGGGTTTGCCGAGCGGCATCAACTCGTAGCGCGTGCCCGGCGTGAAGTCGCCGACGATGCCCCCGAACAGCCACGTCAAAGGCAACCAACGCGGTAGCGGCACGTACTCGCCAAACGGCAACAGCCGAATCTTATCATACTGCGCGACGAGCCGACCCTCTTGGTCGACGAGCACCGCCGCGTTGTAGACGCCGCGCGCGGGCGCGGGTTCGAGCGAATTAAAGAGCACCCAGGCATCTTGCTCGCGCGCGAATTCCGCGACGGTCGCGCGAAATCTCGCGTCACGCGCGTAGGTGAAATTCATCGGCGACTCGGGCCACACCACGACGCGCGGCAGTTTTTGATGACGCGCTTCACCACGCGCCGCCGCGTCGAGCGCGCCCGCGCTCATGGCGCGATGTTGCTCGACGAGCGCGGCTGTCTCGCCCGATGTCCGCGCGAAGTTGGCGGAGACGTTCGGCTGGACGCCGACCACGACCGCCGATGGCGTCCCGCTCTCAGCGAGTTTGTCTCCCGTCAACGCGCTCACGTAAATCACGAGCACGACCGCACAGACGACCGCTGCACAAGTGGCGACCGCACGCCGGTCGCTTTTGACAAACACGTAAGCGATGGCGGCGTTGACCGTCACGATAAGAAATCCGACGGCGTAGACGCCGCCCCACCGCGCGGTTTGGATCAGCGCCGGATTGTACGCCTGCGAATAGCCGACGGCGTTCCACAGTTGCCCCGTCACGCCGAAGCGCGCCCATTCCAGCGCGACCCACGCGAACGGCGCGAGCGCGCGCGCGCGTGCGCCGAAGCGCCGGTACGTGTGGGCGAGCAAGGCACACCAGAGCGCCGGGGCCAGTCCGACGATGACCGGGGCGGGGACGAGCAGCAG
>JBGTHJ010000294.1:0-7518 GCA_041746175.1 Pyrinomonadaceae bacterium | reverse complement strand
CGCCCGCGTGCCGACACGCTCATCGGTGTGCGCATCAAGTCCGGCTCGACGCGCCAGCACCGCCGCCGCCCACGATTCGACCCCTTGATGCGTCGCGCTGCGCTCACACGTATCGACGGACACAAGGTCGCGAATGGTTTGATTGCTTCTATTTTCCAACGCCCGGCAAACCGCTTCAAGCGCGTGTGCTTTACCGTGTATGCCAATTTCGGTGGCGAATATTTTGACCGAGCGAAGGTCGGTAATGTTTAACTGCCATGCTTGCTGCCGCTGCCGTTCATCGCGGCCATTGACGGCGCGCTTCGTCAAAGAAGCGATGACGCCGAAGCGCAACAGCAGATGCTGCACCTGCCGCGCGAGGCGTTCGCTGACGCTGGCAAAACCCGGTTGCGCCCGACCGTTTTGAAAGGTCGATACCCAACCACCACCGGTCGCAAACAGACGATTGAGGAACACCGCGACAAGTTCGCGTCGGAGTTTGAAAACCGGCGCGGGGATAAACTTCATCCGGTCGTCGCACCCGTACACTCCCAATTCCTCAAGCCAGACGGTGACGGGATTTTTCCGGCCTCGCGCTCCTGTCGATTTTCGGATGCGCAACGAGAGAATCCGGCGCTCGCTCTTTTCAGCCGGTCTCGTTTCGACTCCGCCGAACTCCGTGACCGCGGATTCAAAGTCCTCCCTCAAGGCCGGTTCGCCGACGGTGAAGACGGGCGATGTACCCGTCAGGCATCCGTCACCAAGAAGATACGCCAGCAACTTCACCTCGCACTCGCGAGCTTCTTCGTCTCCGAATACGGCGAGAACGCGCGGCACGGCGATCTTGTCGCCCGCCCTCAACCGGTAGAGATGTTGCCAGCCGTCAAGCGTCAGAAAGGGATGCGACTGCGTTGACTCGACGACCCGCCCCAGCCGCGTCCTGACGCGAAACACCAGTTTGTGACCATCGTCGATGTAATCAGCAGGGGTGGTGCGCGCGAACTTGAGATCGTTGCCCAGCGTCAGCAATTCCGCCGCGCGTCTCTGATAAACCTGTTCGATGGTGGCGACGCTTCCATCGGACAAAAGTATTTCGCTATCGAAGGCGAGACACTTGCCCATCGATGGGCGCGCGGCGACGATGATGAGATCGGAGGGTTGGAGACCGGAGGTCATTGTGTCGAGTTCGGTAAAGCCGGTGGTCAGGCCCGTGAGCATGGCGGAACGTCCGGCCATTTCCTGAACTTTTTCGAGTAGTTGGTCGGCGACCGGCTTGACGTGCGCGAAGCCCTGCCGCGTCCGCTCGTCGGCGAGCGCGAAGATGGCTTGCTCGGCGTGGTCGAGGATGACTTCCGGCTCGTCCTCTTCTTCGAGGGCTTCGCTCGTCGTCTTGTTGCATACCTTGACGAGTTGGCGCAGCATCGACTTGCCGCGCACCATCTTGGCGTAGTGGGCGATGTTGGAGAAGTGCGGCAGGCCGTAGGTCAACTCGGAGATGGTGGCGATGCCGCCGACCTGTTCGAGCGTCCCGTCGCGGCGCAGTTCTTCGCCGAGCAGGATCGGATTGATTTCGCCGCCGCGCTCGCTGAGGGCGATCATCGCGCGGAAGATGTGATAGTGGGCGCGTAGATAAAAGTCGTCGGGTTTGAGGAGTTCGATGGCCTGATTGACGAGGCCGTTGTCGAGGATAATCGCTCCGAGAATCGCGCGCTCGCTCTCCGAGCTGTGCGGGAGCGGGCGTTCGAGCATTTGGTCGCGCGAAGAATCGACGAAATTTGCCATCGGGAGTTAGAGCGGAAAAGAGTCTGCTGACAAAAAGCGTGCGACGCGCGTCAACACATTCCGCTTCGCCCGTCGCGGAACCCGGAAGAGAGCGCGCACCTCGTTCGGCGCGAGTGTTCTTATACTACATCGAAGCGGAGCCCGACAACCATCGGTTGCCAATGCGCTCCGCTTCGACGTTTGACCGGCCTGTTTTTACGACTCTTCTTCGACCGACTCGTCCGGCGCGGTCGCCGGAGCAGCGGCAGCCGATTCTTCGGCGGGCGCTCCCGGCGCGGTCGCTTCTTCGGCGGGCGCGGACTTGGCGGTCGTTTGCGCACCGCCCTCGCCCGTCACGATGACCGGAAGTTCGAGCGTCACTTCGCGGTGCAGACGGACTCTGACCGTAAAGTCTCCCGTCTCTTTAATCACATCGGGCAGCAGAATGCGGCGACGGTCGATCTCGAAGCCCTTTTCTTTGATGGCTTCGGCGATGTCCATCGACGTGACCGAGCCGTAGAGGATGCCGTGCTCGCCGACCTTGCGCTCGAAACTCAGACGAAGCGACTGCATCAGCGACGCCTGCGCCTCGGCTGACGAGCGGTCTTTGGCCTCGCGCCGCAAGAGCGCGGCGCGCTCCTGTTCGATCTGCTTGACGTTGCTCGCGGTCGCTTTGACGGCGAGTTTGCGCGGCAAGAGATAGTTGCGCGCGTAGCCCGCTTTGACTTCCACGATTTCGCCGCGCGGCCCCAGATTTTCCACCTCTTCACGCAGCAGGATTTTTGTCTTTGCCATGGCTTTTTTCTTCCCCTCTTAGTCTGCGGCGTAGGGCAGCAGCGCGATGTTGCGGGCGCGTTTGATGGCTTCGGCCAGCATCCGTTGATGCGGCGCGCACGAACCCGAAATGCGGCGCGGCAGAACCTTGCCGCGTTCGGGAATATAGTTTTGCAGCAACTTCACATCTTTGAAGTCGATCTGATCGACCTTGTCCATACAGAAGCGGCACATCTTGCGACGGCGCATCCGCCCGCGTCCCCCCGCGCGACCGCCGCCACCGCCGCCACCGGAGTGTCCGGCGCGATGTCCGCCGCCCTCATCGTTGTCAAAGTCGCGCTCGCGATCATTAAAATTTCTCGACATGATTCTCTCTCAATCCTCTTCAGCGACCCGCCGCGCGGCGATCAACTTTGGCGCGCGTCCGTCGCGGTCGTAAATCACAATTTGAAACGCCCGACAGCGACGCTCTACGCCTCGGCTTCTTCTGCGGCGGCGGCATCATCACGCGGCGCCGCCGCTGCGCCGCCGGTCACCACCATCGGGGGGCGTCCGCCGCGCGTCGTCTGCGGTGGTCGCTTGCTGGCTTTACGCGCGCGTCGCTCGCGCAACTTTTCGGCGCGGCGACGGTCTTCATCAACGCGCACGGTCAGGTAGCGCAAGACGGGATCGCTGACGCGCATACGGCGTTCGAGTTCGGCGATCTCGCGTCCCGAACCGTCGATCTCGAAAAGCATGTAGAGCCCTTCCGTGTGCCGACCGATGCGGTAGGCCAGCGGACGCCGTCCCATGTTTTCTTCTTTGGTGACCGTGCCGCCCTGATCGACGACCGTCTGCTGTAGATTTTCTATCAGGCGTGTGGCGTCATCTTCCGCCGTGTTCGGGTCGATGATGAAGACGACCTCGTAGGTTCTCTGTTCTGCCAAAGTTCATCCTCCTTATGGATGTCGAGCCTCGCCCAAATGGTCGAGGCAAGAAGGAAAAGTCACATGACGGGTGACAGCTAACAGGCGACAGGATTTCAGCTATTCTTTCCTGTCACACGTCGTTAGTCGCCCGCCACGTTGTATTGAGCCATTGCTTTGTCAATGCCGTCGCGGATGACGGCGCGAAGCGCGTCGGCGCTTCTGTCCAATATTTTCTCAACGTCGGCGCGCTGTCCCGCCGGGAACTTTTCGAGCACGTACCGCGCCACGTCGCCGACCGGATGCTCCGGTTGGATGCCGATTCGCAGACGCATAAATTCTTCCGTCCGGAGCGCGGCGATGATGCTTTTCAAACCCTTCTGGCCGCCGCTCGAACCGCGCGGGCGTAGGCGAATCGCGCCGAAGGGCAAAGCCAAATCGTCGCTGATGACGATGATGTCGCGCGCGGGTTCCAACCCTTCGCGCTTGCGGACGAGACACGCAAGCGACTCGCCGCTCAGATTCATGTAAGTCTGTGGCTTGACGAGTTCGACCGTGCGGCCTTCGAGTTCGGCGCGTCCGACCAGCGCACGGCACTCCGCTCGCTTGATGTCGCGACCCGCCTCGCGCGCCAGCCGTTCGACCAGCATGAAGCCGAGATTGTGCCGCGTCCACTCATACTCCGCGCCCGGATTGCCAAGCCCAACGACGAGAAACATAACAAATGGGGAAAGCGGAAACGCCTGAAAGACGAATAAAGGCGAACGACGCCGGGCAAGGATTCGAGCCGGGGATGCTTCCCTCTCTAACCGTATCCCCGGCCTCCATGTTAACCCGCGACTTCGTCGTCCTTCTTGCCTTTGCCGATGACTTCCGGCTCGGCGGAGGTTTCCTCGTCTGACACGGCGGCTGCTTCTTCTTCGCGCGCTGTGCCGACCGTCGCGATTACCGCGTCTGGGTCTTCGAGAATTTCGATACTCTCATCAACCTTGATGTCGGAGGCGTGCAGCACGTCGTGAACATTGAGATGCGAGACGTCGATATTGATTCCGCCTTCGGGGATGTCGCGCGGAGAACACCGAATCGAAACCTCGCGCACAATCTGTTCGAGGACGCCTTCGCCTTCCTTCACCCCGACGGGTTCGCCGTTGAGATGAAGCGGGACGGTAATTTCAACCTTCTGACCGCGCACCAAACGCCGCAAGTCGGCGTGCATCAGACGACCGCGCACGGGATCAATCTGACGGTCGAGAAACAGCACTTCGGATGCCCCGACGCCGTCAACGTCGAGCGTAAAGATCGTGTTCGCGCCCGCTTCGGTGCGGAGAATCGCCGCTAGTTCGGCGAGCGGCGCGGCGGCGGAAACAGCCTCGCCATCACCGCCATAAACCGTGAGCGGAACCATGCCCTCGCGACGCAAACGCCCCGCGTCGTTTTTGCCGCGCCCTGCGCGCTGCACAGCGCGCACCTTTATCTCTTTTCGTTCAGCCATAACTTTTAAACTCTTTCCGGTTTGCGTTCAGTGTTTGCCCTTTTACACAAAGAGCGAGGAGACGCTCGTCTCCTCATGGATCGACTTAATCGCTTTCGCCAGCAGCGGCGCGATGCTCAAGACTTTAATCTTCTTCGACTTCTGCCCGCGCTCGCACAACGGAATCGTATTGGTCGTCACGATCTGCTCGATGTCCGAGGCTTCCAACCACTCGATGGCATTGCCCGATAACACGGGGTGCGTGAAACAAGTGTGGATGCGGTCGGCTCCGGCCTTGCGCAGCGCCCGCGCAACCTTCGTCAGCGAACCGCCCGTGTCGCACATGTCATCGACGATCAAGCAGTTGCGCCCGCTCACGTCGCCGACGACGTTCATCACCTCCGCGACGTTCGCCTTCTCGCGCCGCTTGTCGCACAAAGCCAACTCCGCATCGAGCCGTTTGGCGTAGGCTCGCGCGCGTTCGGCTCCGCCCGTGTCCGGCGCAACGACCGTCAGATTCGGCAGAGGGTTCGCCTGATAGTGACCGATCATGACGGGCGCGGCGTAGAGATGATCGACCGGGATGTCAAAGAAACCCTGAATTTGTGCGGCGTGCAAGTCCATCGTCAAAACGCGGTGCGCCCCGGCGGTGACGGTCAGGTTCGCCGCCAGTTTTGCCGCAATCGGCACGCGCGGACGGTCTTTCTTGTCGGAGCGCGCATAACCGTAGTACGGAATCACCGCCGTCACGCGCTCTGCCGACGAACGACGAAAAGCGTCGAGCATGACGAGCAGCTCCATCAGATTTGCGTCGGTCGGCGGGCAGGTCGGCTGCACGATGAAGACATCGCCGCCGCGCACGTTTTCTGTAATCTGAAAACTGAATTCGCCGTCGGAAAAACGCGTTGCCGTCGCGCTCCCGGGATCGCAACTCAGGTAGTAGCAGATCTCATCGGTAAGCGCGCGATGGGCGTTGCCGGAGAAAACCTTGATGCCGCCGGTTGTACTCATAGACTCAGAGGCGAGAGGCGAGAGGCGAGAGGCGAGAGCAAGTCGAGACCTGACATCTCACCTCCAGCCTCTGACCTCAGACAAATGGCTGGGGCGGAAGGATTCGAACCTACGAATGCCGGATCCAAAGACCGGTGCCTTACCACTTGGCGACGCCCCAAAATATCGTCAGTCTCAACCGCTCAGAAATGCGGCACACGCGCTGAGAGAGTCTCGATAACCTTCGCGCGTCAGCGTGGCGCAAAGAAAAACTTGCCACATCCGCTCGGACTGTAACCACGCAGCCGCACGCCCGGCTGCGTCTTCATCTTCAAAAACCCCGAAGACGCTCGAACCGCTACCGGCCAGCAACGCCCCCCGCGCGCCCCGCTCAAGCAGAGCATTCCGCGCGCGTTCGATTTCGGGGTACTGCTCAAAAATCACCGGCTCGAAATCGTTGCGCAACACATCACAGAGCGAATCTGAAATTTTAGCGTCCGCGCGGGAAACATGCAGAATAGCGACCGTTTCAGCCTTTGTCAAGGCAGGCGCACGGAGCGATTGGTAAGCTTCAGCCGTCGAAACTCTGATGCCCGGCGCGACAATCACTAGGTGTTGTTTTTCCGCGTCGGCGAGTGGCGCGATGTCCGCGCCGAGTCCGGTGCCGAGGGCGCGCCCGCCCGTCAGAAAAAACGGCACGTCCGCCCCCAGACGTGCGCCCAACCGCGCCAGTTCGTCCGCGTCCGTCTCAATTTCCCAGAGATGCGCAAGCCCGGCCAGAGTGATCGCCGCATCGGAGGAGCCGCCGCCCAAGCCGCCCGCCGCCGGGATGCGCTTTTCGAGTTCGATACGCGCACCGTGCCGGATGCCGTAACGCTCGCGCAGAGCCGACGCCGCGCGCCACACTAGATTCCGCTCGTCCGTCGGAATTTCGGGCGCGGAGCAAGTGAGTTCGAGACGGTCGCCGTCGAGCGCGGACAATGTCAGACGGTCGTGGAGCGTGACGGTCTGAAAAACGGTCTCGATTTCATGGTAGCCGTCGGCGCGGCGTCCGAGCACGCGCAGCGAAGGGTTGATTTTGGCGAAAGCCGGAAGCGAGAGTGTGTTTGTGGGCACGAGAAAGCGGCTGGCCTCCATTTGTCAAGAGCGCCAGCCGCCACGTTTCGACGTAAATTTGAGCAGCATCAGCGCGTGATGAAAACCTGCGTGAAAAAGATGCGCCCGTCCGCTGCTGTCGCGATTCCCAAGCCAGCGTGTGTAAAGCCGTCGTTGAGAATGTTTTCGCGGTGCTTGACGGACTCCATCCAGCGTTCGACGACGACCACCTGCGGATCGTCGAAGCCGTAATTATACGCGACATTCTCGCCCAGCGAACGCCATCCGGTAATGCCGCAGGCGGCGGCCCGCCCGCGCATGTCCATCCCGTCGCCGAGTTCGTGCGCGAGTTGCCCGACACGCGCCATGTCCTGCGAGTGAAGCCGCGCCATCCGGTTAAGTTCGCCGTCCCACACCAACTGCTGCCGACCGTTTTCGCGCCGCGCGGCGTTGACCATCTCGAAAACACGCCGTTCGTCGCCCGTCGCCACGAAACTCGACGCCGCAACCGGACGCGGAACGACGCCCGCCGCCGCCACGCCC
>JBGTHJ010000293.1:0-1775 GCA_041746175.1 Pyrinomonadaceae bacterium | reverse complement strand
CCAGCGTCTCGCTCAACTCAGGCCGTGTCGCCTCTTTTTTTGAGCCAACTGGTGACGCTTTGTCTGGAGACACCGAAGGTGCGCGAGAGTCCGCGCAAACTGCTGCGCTCGTGATAAGACGGCAAGATTCGCGCGCGTTCTTGTGCCACTACCCAGTCTCGCCACCGACCTGTTTCTCGGCGACCCCGAAGACGGCGTGACCGAGAGAGCTTACGGACAGTTTCCCGGCGCCAACAATCGCGGACACAAAACCGGTTGATGTCACACCGGCGGGATGCGCGACCCCGCGCAGACCTCCGACTCCGCGCGTAACGCCGACATGAACGCCAACGCCGCGCGCTAGTCGATCAAGGGAAACGGTCTCGCTTGAAAAAATCGCCGCGCTGATTCGAGAGGAATCAGCGCGGCGATTTTTTGATGATGCGAGATGATGCGAAAGAGGCTCCCGCCGGTGTCGTCCGACGGGAGTAGGTGGTTTATCTGAACATGAAATTGGCGCGGTGGTCGCTGCCGTCTTTCAAACGCACGATGACCTGTCGGCACGTGTTGAGCCAGGGCTTCTTCGTCTTCCAGACGTAGCTGTACTGGCCGCTCGACGCGTCGTAGCCGAGACTGCTGTTGCCCGGCGTGTTGGTCGGTTCGAGCGGGGTCAGGACGTTTGAAGTCCCGCACTCGATCCCGACCGACGCCGGATAGCCGGGCGCGAAAATATCCAGCCCACGATTTCCGCCGAGACTGAACTTGAGCGGAATCGACTGGCCGGAGTTGGCGCGGTTGAAGTAGGGCGCGTTCTGGATGTTGTTGAAGAAACCCGTGAAGTCGTAGAGCACCGTCACGGTGAAACTACAGGACGCAGCGTTCGGCGCGGTCGCGGAATCGGTCGCGCTGGCCGTGACCGTCGTCGTGCCGATGAAAAACGCGCTGCCCGAAACGTGACTGGTCGTGATGTTGACCGCGCCGGGGCAGTTGTCGGTCGCCGTGACCGCCGGGAAATCGACGTTCATGCTCGCGGCGTTCGAGTCCGGCGGGAGCGTGACCGTGATGTTTGACGGACACGCGATCGAGGGCGGCGTGTCGTCGCTGACGTTGACGGTCTGCTGCGTCGTCGTGGTGTGGCCGCCCGCGTCGGTCGCGGTGTAGGTAATCGTCGTCGAGCCGACCGGGAAGACGTTGCCCGCCGGGACGCCGCTGCGCGTGACGGCGACGCTGCCCGCGCAGTTGTCGTTGGCAGACGCGGTGCCGAGCGCGGCGTCGCTGATGGTCGCGCCGCACGACGAGGTCGCACCCGCGCCGGTCTGCGCGTTCACGTCGGGCGGGGTCGAGATGACCGGGGCGCTTTCGTCAACCACCGTCACCATGAAGCCCGAAGCAGAACTGTTGCCCGCCGCGTCGGTCGCGACGACGTTGACCGGGGTTGTGCCGACGGGGAAGACCGTGCCGGAAGCAGGCGTGCTGACGATGCTGACGGCGGACGCATCGGTCGCCGCCGGGGTGAACGAGACGACCGCGCCGCACTGGTTCTGTTCAGCGGGCTGCGTGATGTTGGGCTGCGCGGCGATGACCGGCGGCGTCAAGTCACCCGGCGGCGTCGAGAGCAGAATCGTGCCGGTGCGCGGCGCGAGCGTGATGCTCACCGCGCCGCCGCTGACGGTGTAGGTCGCGGGTTGATTGAGCGCGTCGTAGAGCGTCGTGCCGTCGGCGAAGTACGCGCCGACGGGGATGCTCGCGGAGTTCGCGCCCGTGCCGTTGTTCAAGACCGCGACGACGCTCTCGCC
>JBGTHJ010000292.1:0-9568 GCA_041746175.1 Pyrinomonadaceae bacterium | reverse complement strand
CGATCGGCTTCGGCAAGCCGTCGGCGCAGTTCCCCGGTGGCCGCTACATGTTCGTCGCCGCGCTCCAGACGTTGCGCATCGGCTTTGACGACTGCGCCTCGCCCGCCAAGACGACGTGGGAAGACGTGACCGCGCCGACGACCGGCCTGCTGACGCTCGACCCGATTCTCGAATCAGACAAAGACGGCTTCGGGCGCACGTTCGTTTCGCAGCTCGGACCGAAAACCAGTTTTCTCGCATTCACCGACAACGACGGCGGCACCGACGGGCAAGCGCTCGGCGATTGGACGCCGAGTCAGGGCGCGCCGATCAACCCCGGCGTCGACCACCAGACCATCGGTGTCGGCCCGTTTGTTCCCGGCCTTCCCGACAGCATCAACGGGTATCCGAGCGCGGTCTACTACGCATCGCAGGACATCGCCGTTGCCCAACTCGGCATCAGCCGCGACGGTGGTCTGACCTTCGGCCCCGCCATTCCGATGTATAACCTGACGCAGTGCGGCGGCTTGCACGGCCACGTCACGGTCGGACCCGACGGCACCGTCTACGTTCCCAACAAAGGCTGCTCGCCCGGCGCGACCGGCGTCGAAGGCGGCGGCGCGCAGGGCTTCGCGATCTCGGAAGACGAGGGCACGACCTTCGCCGTCCGCACCATCCCCGGCACGGTCAGCGGCGACAACGACCCGTCGGTCGGCGTCGGTCGCGGCGACCTCGTCAAGAACGCGACGGGCGACCCCGCCGGGCGCATCTACTTCGGCTTCAACGAAGGCGGGCGACCCAAGATCGCGACTTCGGACGACAAGGGGCGCACATGGTCGACGCCGGTTGATGTCGGCACGCCGTTCGGCATCCGCAACGTCGTCTTCCCGCAAGTTGTCGCGGGCGACGACAACCGCGCGGCCTACATGTTCCTCGGCACGCTGACGGGCGGCGATTATCAGGACACGGCGAACTTCACGGGCGAATGGCACATGTACATCGCCACCACCTACGACGGCGGCCAGACGTGGACGACCGCCGACACGACGCCGAACGACCCCGTCCAGCGCGGCTCGATCTGCACCGGCGGCACGACCTGCGGCGCCGACCGTAACCTGCTCGACTTCAACGACCTCAAGATGGACTACGAAGGCCGCATCGTCGGCGCGTACGCCGACGGCTGCGTCGGCTGCACTTCGCCCGGCACTTCGCGCTCCGACCTCGCGACCATCGTTCGCCAGTCGGGCGGCAAACGCCTGCTCGCGCAGTTCGACCCGCTTGAGCCGGGCGTGGCGGGATCGCCGCGCGTCAACAGCGTCGTGCGCAACGGCAACGTCGTCAGTCTCAGTTGGTCAGCCCCCGACAACGGCGGCTCGCCCATTACGAGCTACAACATTTATCGCAAAGAAGGCGCGAGCGGCGTCGAAGGTCTGATCGGCTCGTCCACCCGGACGACCTACGACGACACCACCTCCGACCCCGCCCGGCAGTACTTCTATCGCGTCACCGCCGTCAATCAGAATGGCGAGAGCGCCTCTTGCGGCGCGTTCCCGGTCGGCGACGCGACGCCTGAGCAAGACCCCTGCACGACTCCGGGCGTGACGGTTGTGACCGACCCGGCGGGCGACAACACGACGCGCGCCGGGCAACGCGACATCCGTTCGATCAGTTTCTCGGAACTCTACGACCCGGCGAACTCGCGCAACAAGCTCTACATCACGATGAAGGGCGGCACCTTTGCGCCGCTCAACACGCCGCCGCCTTCGTCGCGCTGGACGGTTTACTTCACGCGTCCGAACGGCAACGGCACGACCACTGAATGGTTCGTCTCGATGGTCACCGACGACACGGCCAGCCCCGGCACGCCCGTCTATCGCTACGGCCACACCGAGCCGGGCACGGGCGGCGTCCGCAGCCTCGTCACCGACGGTCGCGCCGACCGCGGCGTCTTTACCGCCGACGGCACGATCATCATCGAAATCTCAAACCCGACCCGCACCAGCACGGCGGCCAACAGCCGCGCCTTCCCCGAGTTGCAGACCGGCGAGGTTATCGGCAACATCAACGCCGCCACGCAGCAAAGCGCGGGCGTGTTGCTTCTCAACGACGACTCGACCGGCACGGGCACGTACACGCTCAGGGGCAATGCCTTCTGCCGCGCGAACAACGCGCCCGTCGCGGCGCTTTCGGCCACGCCGTCCAGCGGCAACGCGCCGCTCGTCGTCACGCTCGACGCTTCCGGCTCGTCCGACATCGACACCGGCGCGCCCGCCGACACCATCGCCTCCTACACCTTCAACTTCGGTGACGGTTCGGCGCCGGTGACGCAATCTAGCCCGACCGTCAATCACACTTACGGGGCGGGCAACTACCGCGCGACCGTTCGCGTCACGGACTCACGCGGCAAGCAGAGCACCAACTCGGCGGGCGTCAACATCGAAGTCGCCGACCCGCTACCGCCCGCCGCGCCGTTGAATCTGGTCATCACCTCGGTCGGCAGTCGCTTGGTCAACCTGTCGTGGAATGACAACTCGAACAACGAGACCGGATTCAAACTGGAAAGATGCAAGGGTTCGACCTGCACCAACTTCCAGCAACTTCCGGCCTTCGGAGCCAACATCACGTCCTACACCGACGGCGGACTCAGGGAGAAAACCTCCTACCGCTACCGGATTCGCTCTTTCAACGCGGCGGGCAACTCGGCGTACTCCAACATCGTCACCGGAAGGACACTAAAGAAGTCTGATGATGATGACGACGACGCTTACGACAACTAACAACGGTTGACGACCGGCAACGGCAAGAGGGGCGACGAGTTAAAACTCGTCGCCCCTTTTAACTTTCCCGTACAGATAAGCGCGAGCTTTTCGGTCGTAGAGGCGACAAGGGTTAGCAGGCGACAGGAAGGTCTTGTGCTTTGTAGTTGGGCGAATGCTGAGAGCGACCGCGTTTCGCTTGCCAGCCTGCCCCCCATGCACGCTCAATTATTTGCGTTCGCCGAACGCTCCACGCTCAATTATAGCGAGTTGCAATAGCATGTAGCACCTAAAGGAGAGTCGCCCCCTGGGAGCGCGAGCCTCCGGCTCGCTTTGAGCGTGCTGGATCACGCAGGCCAGCCGAGACGCTGGCGCTCCCAGGATTCACCCAATTGCAAACCGCTATAGCTATAGCACCCGGCGATCTTCAGGCACGCCGGCGTTCGATGAGGTTGGCGATGGCGAGCACCAACTCGGTGGGTTCGACCGGTTTTGGGATGTGCATTTGAAAGCCTTCGGAGAGTGCGCGCAGGCGGTCGGATGCTCTGGCGTGCGCGGTCAAAGCGATGGACGGAAGTCTTCGCTCCTGTCCCTGCTCAGAAATTCTCACCTTGCGAATCAAAGAGTAGCCGTCCTCGTGCGCCATCTCGATGTCGCTGACGAGCATGTCGGGGGGCGACCGCCGCAGGTGGTCGAAAGCGTCGGCGGCGTTCGACGCCTCGGTCACGCGCGCCCCGCTTTGCGTCAGAATCACCGACAGCAATTCGCGCGCGTCCTGTTCGTCGTCAACGACGAGCACATGTACGCCGTCAAGCCTCGGCAACGCTGCCGGGGACGAATCATCCCTACCTGCCGGAGATCGCCGCTCTGCCGAAGATTCCGCTGAAGGCTCGGTGTGACGGGCAATCACGACGGGCAACTTCAAAATAAAGGTCGCGCCTTCCCCTTCGCCCGGACTCTCCGCCATGATCGTCCCGCCGTGCAATTCGACGAGGTGTTTGCTGATTGCCATTCCCAGACCGAGTCCCGCCTGCCGCCGTGTCGTCGAGGTGTCCGACTGGCGGAAACGGTCGAAGACGTAGGGCAGAAACTCGCGGCTGATGCCCTCTCCGGTGTCGCTGACGGCGACCTCGACGCTCGAATTGACGCGCCGCAGGCGAACCTGCACGCGCCCGCCCTTCGGGGTGAACTTGACGGCGTTTGACAGCAGATTCCACAGCACCTGTTGGAGCCGTTCGCGGTCTCCGGAGACGAGACCGGCCTTCGGGTTGAGAATGGTCTGGAGCCGGATTTCTTTGGCGGAGGCGGCGGGACTCACCACGTCGATGGCGGCTTCGATAACCGGCGCCAGTTCGACCTGTGCCACGTCGAGCCGCATCTTGCCCGAGATGATGCGCGAGAAGTCCAGCAAGTCGCCGATTAGTTGATTTTGTGATTCGGCGTTGCGCTCGATCGAATCCATCGCGCGCGCCGCCGTGACTTCATCGAGCTTGCCCGTCTGCAACATCCGCGCCCAACCGAGAATGGCCGTCAGCGGCGTCCGCAGTTCGTGCGAGATGACGGCGAGGAATTCGTCTTTGGCGAGCGTGGCCGCTTCCGCCATGCGTTTCGCCTGAAGTATTTCGTCCTCGTACCGGTTGCGCTGGCGCATGTGCATCAGCACGCAGTCGTTGACGATGCGCCCCGCGCGCTCGCGGCGCGCCGCGTTGACCAGAACGGGTATTTCGACGCCGCCGCTGGTGCGGAGCGTGAAATAGACTTCTTCGACCCGGTCGTGGAGTTTGAGGAGCGGGAACAGATGCGTTTGATAGAAGATGCGGCTGGCGACCGGCAGCAGCGACTCGACGTGTCGCCCCAACAGTTCACCGGCTTCGTGGTCAAGCAGGTGTAACAGCGTGTCGTTAACGTCGACGATCTGGCCGTCGTCGGTGAACGACAGGAAGCCGCACGGCGCGATGTTGAGCAAGTCATCCATCGGATTCAAGTGGCGGCACGCCGCTCAAGCGGCACGTTCGGCGGCGAGATATTCTTTGATCACCTGAACAGTCTCTTCCGGGTGGCTCATGTGCGGGCAGTGGCCGGTCGCCTTCAGCACGCGCAACGTGCTCTGCGGCAGATGCCGGTCGAGATACTCGCCCACTTCGAGCGGCGCCAGCGCGTCTTCCGAGCACTGGATGATGAGCGACGGGACAGGCACCTTCGCGAGGTCGTGGCGGTTGTCCGAGAAGAAGGTGACTTCGGCGAACCGCCGTGCGATCTTCGGGTCGGTCGAACAGAAACTCTCTTCAAGCTCGCGCGTCAGTTCGGGTCGCTCCGCGTTCTTCATCACGACGGGGGCGAGGAAGTTAGCCCAGCCGATGTAGTTCTTCTCCATCACGTCGAGCAGCCCGACGATGTCCGCGCGCTCGAAGCCGCCGACGTAGCCGGGCGGGTCGTTGATGTAGCGGGGCGAGGGGCCGACGAGGATGAGGCGTGCGAACCGTTCCGGCTCGCGGATCGCGGCGAGCATCCCGACGACGCTGCTCACCGAGTGGCCGACGAAGATAACGTCCTGCAAATCAAGTTCGCCGCACACGTCGAGCACGTCCTGCGTGTAGCCGTCGAGACTGCCGTATCGTTCGGGGTCGTACGCCTGAAGATGGGACTTCCCCGACCCGACGTAATCGAAAAGCACGAGGCGGTAGTCGTCCTCGAACGCGGGCGTGACGAAACGCCACATGTTCTGGTCGCACCCGAAGCCATGCGCGAACAGCACCGGCTGCGTCCCCTTGCCGGTGACTTTCACGTTGTTCCGTAAGAGGATGTTTTGCTTCACGAACCGAATCTCCCAGCCGGTCGCTGGCTCGATGCCGCGCGCCGGTTCAGATATTACACCATGCGCGTCTCAAAGACTTGCGCGCCATCTCCCGCGCGCCGGCGGGCGACCATTGAGTAGTGGGTCAGTTTGGAAAAGCTGAGGGATTCAACGACTTTGCGGAAACCCGCACTTCGTCAAGGGTGTCAGTGGTGGCGGAAGGACTGCGCCCTTGACGAAGTGCGGGCTTCTGCACTACGCATATCGGCGTAACTGACCCACCTGACCGGCCATTGACACGCCGCCGACTTTGACATAAAAGCTCACTAACCCCGGCATCGCATCGCTAAAGGTCGCACCCGACATCGAAACGAGCAACGAAGATAGCCCCCCGGCCTTCTTCTCGTCTTTATATTCATCGAAAGGAAGAGAAACTATGAAACACACTTTTCCACTCGCAGCATTTTTGACCGCCGCGCTTCTCGTCGCGGCGCTCGCTCCCGCTCGCCGCGCCGGAGCGCAAGCAGAGAGCCACCCGCATCAACACGAACACGACCACACGGCCAAGCTCGGACGGGTCGACTTCCCCATCGACTGTACCCCACAAGCTCAGAAGCAGTTTAATCTCGCGGTCGCGTGGCTCCATTCCTTCGAGTACGAAGAGGCCGAGAAGGTCTTCACCGAAGTGACCGTCGCCGACCCGCGCTGCGGGATGGGTTACTGGGGCATCGCCCAGAGCAACTACCATCCGCTCTGGGCGCCCCCGACCGCAACCGAGTTGCAGAAGGGACGCGCCGCCGCCGAACAGGCGACTGCGGTCGGCGCGCGAACCCCGCGCGAGCGTGACTACATCGCGGCCATCGCGGGCTTTTACAAAGACTCCGACCGGCTCGACCACCGCGCACGCGCGCACGCTTTCAATCAAGCGATGGGGCAACTCCACCGTCGCTACCCGGCAGACCATGAAGCGGGCATCTTCTACGCGCTGACGCTCATCGCGAAGGGGCTGCTGGCGGGCGACAAGAGCTATGTCAACGAGCGCGAGGCGGCGGAGATTCTGAACCGCGTGCTCGCGCACGAGCCGCAGCATCCCGGAGTCACGCACTACCTGATTCACAGCTTCGACTACCCGGCGTTGGCGCATCTGGCGTTGCCCGCCGCGCGCGGCTATGCGAAGCTCGCGCCCGCCTCGGCGCACGCGCAGCACATGCCCTCGCACATCTTCACGCGGATGGGTTTGTGGCAAGAGGCGATCAGTTCAAACATCGACGCCAGAACAGCGGCGAAGGCGCACGCCGCGAGAAACCGGATGCCCGGCGCGTGGGACGAACAGCTTCACGCGATGGACTATCTGGCCTACGCTTACCTTCAGGGCGCGCAGGATAAACAGGCGCAGGGCGTGCTCGACGAGTTGTTCAAGATACGGCGGGTCGATCCGCCGAGTTTCAAGGTCGCGTATGCTTTCACGGCCATTCCCGCGCGCTACGCGCTCGAACGGCGGCAGTGGGGCGAGGCGGCCAGGTTGCCGCTGCATCCCGGAACGATGGAGACGTTTCCGTGGCAAAGTTTCCCGTGGGCCGAGGCGCACATTCGTTTCGCGCGGGCGGTTGGGGCGGCGCGCACCGGCGACGCGGCGGCGGCGCGACGAGAGGTCGAGCGGCTCGCCGAACTCCGGCAGACGCTCGAAGGCGTCAACAGGGGCGGTTACGACTGGGCGAAATAGGTTGAGATCAATCGTCAGGTCGCGTCCGGCTGGTTGGCGCACGCCGAAGGCAATCGCGAAGAGGCGCGGCGGCTGATGCGCGCGGCGGCAGAGTTGGATGATGCGACCGACAAACACCCCGTCACGCCGGGGTCGGTGCTGCCGGCGCGCGAACAACTCGGTGAGTTGCTGCTGGAACTCAACCAGCCGTCGGCGGCGCTGCAAGAGTTCGAGACTTCGCTCCGCGACGCGCCCAACCGCTTCAATGGTCTCTACGGCGCGGGGCGCGCGGCCAGCCAACTCACCGACGCTCAGACGAAAGCCCGAACCTACTACACCCGACTCGTCGAGTTGTGCCGTCATGCCGATGGCCTCCGGCCAGAAGTCGCAGAGGCGAAACAATTCCTCGCGGGCGTCAAGGTGAAGGATTCCGCTGTCGCACACTAGACGCCGCACGGCACGTCGGCGGGCGGCGGGTGGTTATTTTGCGCGTGCTCCGTCGCGATATCGAAGCCGACCCGACCGCGCTCGCGGCTCCGGCGAGGTCGGGGTTAACGGGCGCGTGCCGGATAGTTGTTCTCCGCGATCAACTCCTCCGCGCACTTGATGCCGCCTTTCAAATCGCGGCTGGTTTTCACGTCGTGCAGTTCGACTCCCAACCCGACCAACGCCTGCGCCACCCCGGCGCGGATGCCCGTGATAACCACCTCCGCGCCGAGCAGCCTGACCGATCTCGCCGCACGCATCAGCGTGTCCGCGACGTGCGTGTCGATGGCATGGACTCCGGTCACGTCCAGGATGGCGACCCGTGACCCGCTCGACACGACGCCCTTGAGCAACGTGCCTATCATTTGCGAGGCGCGCTCGGAGTTGATCGACCCGATTAGCGGCATCACGACGATGCCATCCCTGATCGGAATCAGCGGCGTCGAGAGTTCGGCCAGCAATGACTGTTGCGAATCGATGAATTCCTGCTGGAGCCGGTGGCGTTCGTGCTCCGCACGCTTGCGCTCGGTCACGTCTTGAAAATAGACCGACAGACCGTCCGGCGATGGGTACGCACGGACATCGAGCCAGATGTCGAGCGCCGCGTAATGGAATTCGAGGGCAACCACCATCTGCTCCGCTAGCGCCCGGTGGTAGTCGTCGTAAACCGTCGAACCGACGAGGTCTGGAAACTCTTCCCAGATATTTTTACCGATCAGTTCGTGCGGGTCCTTCTCCATACGCGAGACGAGTTGCGCGGCTTGCCGGTTGACGTAGGTCACCCGCCATTCGCGGTCGTAAGCGACGAACCCGTCGGCGATGCGGTCGAGAATATTGACCTGCTGTTCCGCCGCCCGCCGCAGATCGTCCGCCGCGCGCTTCTCCCCGGTGGTGTCGCGCACTTCGATGACGGTGCCGACCGCGACGCCCCCCTCGCGCAACGGGCTGGCCGTAAAAGCGACGGGGTAGAAACTTCCGTCCTTATGGACGAAAACATCCTCGCCCTGCTCCTGATTATTCTGCGGTAGGGCGCGGTCTATCGGGCATTCTTCGAGCGGATAGGGCGTCCCGTCGGGGCGCGTGTGGTGGACGAAATAATGAAGCGGGCGGTCTTGCACCTCGGCGAGCGTGAAGCCGGTTAGCTGCTCAGCCGCCGGGTTCATGTAGGTGCATTGCTGCCGCTCGTCCATGATGAACAACGAGACCGTCGCGTTGTCGCACACCGCTTCCAACTGTCGCCGGTAATTCTCAGCGTCAGACACATCAAGCTCATCGATACTCGTCAAGGCGCACCTCTCCGCACAAACTATTTTTTTGAGGGAAGAGCGATAGGGGATAGAGCACGCATCTTAAAGCTTTTCCGCGCCCGCGTCGAGCGGCGCACGCTCCGGCTCTCCGCCCGCGCCGCTCATCCAATCACCGAGACGCCGCATGTCGCTCGCAATCGTCCGCGAACCCGCGTAGAGGACGAACGTCAGCAAGAGTCCGAGCGCGGGGATGATGTACATCGCCGCGTGCAGCCCTTCGGCGCGGAAGGGTTCGAGCGATGTCTGCGCCGCATCGAAAACGCCCGCCGCACGCGCCGCGCGTCCCGTAAAGTAGTCGCTCGCGAGCCCCGTCCCGACGGGGCCGAGCGCCGCGCCGAGCACGTACATCGCGAAGAAGTAGAGCGACATCGCCGTCCCGCGCAAAGACGGCTCGGTCACGTCGTGGATCGATGGATAGACGGTCGAGTAATAGACGTTCATCAACGCGACGCCCGCGCCCATCAGGACGGCGAAGGCGAGCGTGTGCGTCCGCGCCTGCATCAGCGCGAGCAGGATCAGCGGCGCGGAGCCGAGCAGCGCGAGC
>JBGTHJ010000291.1:0-14444 GCA_041746175.1 Pyrinomonadaceae bacterium | reverse complement strand
CGGGTCGTGCGGCGTCGCGGGCGTGTGTGCTTGGAAGTCCGGGCGGACGGGCGCGGCGGTGAAATGAGTTGAAAAAGGTAGACCTGACATTTAGAATCGAAGTCGATGCGACCGCTGGCTGGTGAGCGCCGGCGGTCTTCTTGCTAACGACGGTCAACGATGAAAGCGGGCATGATGGACGACAAAATCGTGGAGATTCACGGCGCGGCGGAAATCGCGCAGCGCGTGACGGACATCGCGGCGGAGATTGCGGCGGCGCACGGCGAACGCGAGGTCACCATGCTCGGCGTGCTCGAAGACGGCTTCGTATTTCTCTCAGACCTGCTGCGCGCGATGCGGACGCCGCTGCGCACCTCGTTTCTGCGTTACAAGCACATCGATCTCGGCGGCGTGCAGGACATCACCTTCAAAACCGAGACGGACGTGACGGGGCGCGCCGTGGTGCTCGTCGAGGGCGTGCTCGACACGGGCGTCACGCAGGAATACATCATCAAGCAGTTGGAGGCGCGCGGGGCGGCGAGCATCCGTCTGTGCGTACTGGTGGATAAGCCGGATGGTCGGCGCACATCGATCACACCGGATTGGCGCGCGTTCGAGACGCACGAGGAATACGTGGTCGGGTACGGTCTGGGATTTCAGGAGCGTTGGCGCGAGTTGCCGTTTCTCGCGACGCGGGTGCACGGCGCGACCGCGACGAAAGCTTGACGCTTTCAGCACGCTCTCTGCACACGAAAACGGCACAACTAAGCTCGTTGGAAGGGCATCAAACCCGTGCAATAATTTAGCCGGCGCGGTGAAAGGTAGCATCGTCCGGCGTGAGTCGAACTTGAGACAGGTCGCGTCGGGAAAAGCGACAACAGACGCTGAGATGGGTTATTATCGGCGTCGGAGGCGAGAAAAATTTTGAGTTCTACGGCTAGACAAATAATCTTCTGGGTGCTGATTCTGGTCGGCGCGGTGCTGCTCTATCAGGTTTTCACCGGGCGGCAGACGCGCAACACGCAAGACAAAACGACCACCGCGCTGAAAGAGATGATCCGGCAAAAGCAGATCACGACGCTGACGGTCAAACCGTCGGAGGTCGTTGCGATTGCCAAAGACAGCTCCGAGATTCACACTTCGACGAGCAACGATTTCTATAAGGCCGACTTGATGAAGTTGGCCGAAGAGAACGGCGTCGCGGTCAAGGACGAATCGGGCGCGGGCAACGGGTTGCTGTGGGGCATGTTGATTACGTGGGCGCCGCTGCTGCTCTTTATCGGCATCTGGATTTTCATGCTGCGACAGATGCAGGCGGGGGGCAACAAGGCGCTGAGTTTTGGCAAGTCGCGCGCGAAGCTTTTGAACAATCAGCAGAAACGCGTCACGTTCAAAGACGTGGCGGGCGTCGAAGAGGCGAAAGAGGAACTACAGGAGATCATCGAGTTTCTCAAGGAGCCGCAAAAATTTCAGAAGCTCGGCGGGCGGATTCCGAAGGGCGTGCTGATGATGGGGCCGCCGGGAACGGGCAAGACGTTGCTGGCGCGCGCCGTCGCGGGCGAAGCCAACGTCCCGTTCTTCTCGATTTCGGGTTCGGATTTCGTCGAGATGTTTGTCGGCGTCGGCGCATCGCGCGTCCGCGACCTCTTCGAGCAGGGTAAGAAGAACGCGCCCTGCATCGTCTTCATCGATGAGATTGACGCGGTCGGTCGTCACCGGGGCGCGGGTCTCGGCGGCGGTCACGACGAACGCGAGCAGACCTTGAACCAACTGCTCGTCGAGATGGACGGATTCGAGTCGAACGACGGCGTGATCCTGATGGCTTCGACCAACAGACCGGACGTGCTCGACCCGGCGTTGCTTCGCCCCGGACGCTTCGACCGGCGCGTCGTCGTCTCGCGTCCCGACGTGCGCGGGCGCGAAGGCATCCTCAAAGTTCACACGCGCAAAATCCCGCTCGGCGAAGATGTTGACATCAACATCCTCGCGCGCGGCACGCCCGGTTTCACCGGTGCCGACCTTGCCAACCTCGTCAACGAAGCGGCCTTGAACGCCGCGCGCTACAACAAGAAAATCGTCATGATGACGGACTTCGAGTTGGCGAAGGACAAGGTTTTGATGGGCGCGGAACGCAAGTCGATGGTCATCACCAACGAGGAGAAGCGCGTCACGGCGTATCATGAGGCGGGGCACACGCTCGTCGGCCTGAAAGTCCCGAACGCCGACCCCGTCCATAAGGTGACGATTATCCCGCGCGGCATGGCGCTCGGCCTGACGCAGCAGTTGCCGGAAGGCGACCGGCACAGCTACTCGAAGGAATATCTCCTCGGTCAAATCGCCATCCTGATGGGCGGGCGCATCGCCGAAGAGGTGTTCATCAACAGCATTACGACGGGCGCATCCAACGACATCGAGCGCGCCACCGAACTCGCCCGCGCGATGGTTTGCGAGTACGGCATGTCCGGCCTTGGCCCGCTCACCTACGGCAAGAAGGAAGAGCAGATTTTCCTCGGTCGCGAAATCGCGCAACATCGTGATTTTTCAGAAGACACCGCGATCAAGATTGACCTCGAAGTGAGGAAAATAGTCTCCGACCAGTACGAGCGCGCCAAGAGCATCATCACCGAGAATCACGACACGATGGTGCGTCTCTCGGAGACGTTGCTCGAACGCGAGACGCTCGACAGCGTCCAGATTCGTCGCATCATCGCCGGGCTTCCGCTCGACGACTTGCCGCCAAAGGACGATGAAAATCGTCCGCAACTCAAAGAGCCGACGGTCAACCCGTTGAAGCCGATTCTGCCGCCGATTACGGGCAGCAATCCGGCGACGGCGTAAAGCTGAAGGCGCTCAGTGCAAACGGTGAACAGGGGAACGGGCATCCAGCCCCTTCCCCTGTTCCTTTTTTTATCAGCGCGCTTCGATTCATCAATGACGAACCCTTCGCCTGATCCAGCCACGCTCTCATCAAACGTCCGCGAATGGCGACTCGCGCGGCGCACGCTTCTCATCGGCGCGCGGACGCTGGTGATGGGCGTCTTGAACGTGACGCCCGACAGCTTTAGCGACGGCGGACGGTTCTTCGACACTGGGCGCGCGCTCGCACAAGTTGAACAGATGATCGCCGACGGCGCGGACTTCATCGACATCGGCGGCGAATCGACGCGACCCGGCGGCGCGCCCGTCGCGGCGGACGAAGAGATGCGGCGCATCGTCCCGCTGGTCGAGGCGACCGCGAAGAAATTTTCCGTCCCCGTCTCGGTCGATACGACGAAAGCGACGGTCGCCCGCGCCGCGCTCGACGCCGGAGCGGAAATCATCAACGACATCTCGGCTCTGCGCTTCGACCCGCAACTCGCCGGCGAAGTCGCCCGCGCGCGCGCCGGACTCGTCCTCATGCACTCGCGCGGCGACGCCGACTCGCTCCACCGTCAACCGCCCGTCGCCGACATTTTTGCAGAAGTCACGACAACGCTCCGCCGTGCGGTTGCGGAAGCAGAACGGCGCAGAGTCGGACGCGCGGCCATTGCCATCGACCCCGGCATCGGCTTCGGCAAAACCCTTGAACAGAACCTCGAACTAATCGCCCGCCTCGAACGTCTCGCGCGCGAATTCGGGGATTTCCCTCTGCTCGTCGGCACGTCGCGCAAGTCCTTCATCGGACGCTTGCTTGGCGATGCGCCCGTCGAAGCGCGTCTCTACGGCACGATGGCGACCGTCACCGCCGCCATTCTTCACGGCGCGCACATCGTCCGCGTCCACGACGTCCGCGCGGCGGTCGAAACCGCGCGCCTCGCCGACGCTTTGAAAGCCGCGACGGATGCCGGATGACCGGTGACGGGTAGGAGCCAATTTTATCCGGCTCTTTTCGCGTCGCCTGTCACTTGTCACGCCGGTTGTTGTATCGTAGCGTGCCGGGTTGAATGATGTCTGAGTCGGATGCGAAGGAGACGATGGAAAAATGATTTTGAGTCGAAGGGCTTGGCGCGGGTTGTTGCTCGGAGCGGCGCTGTTGTGCGGGTCGGGCTTTACGGAGTGCTACAAGCCGGTGACGAAGAGCGGTTTGCCGTCGCACATCAAAACGGTGGCCGTCCCGGCGTTCCAGAACAACGCGCTCCGCTACAAAATCGAGACGCGTTTCACCGAAGCCGTCATCAACGAGCTTGTCCGGCGCGGGCGCAAACTGCGCGTCCAGAGCGAGCCGGAAGGCGCGGACGCGGTGGTCGACGGTATCATCAAAAATTTCTACTTCGGTGGTGTGCTGCTCGACAATCGCGGGCGCGCGCGCATCTTTGAAGTAACGATTGAAGCCGCCGTGACCGTCCGCGACCAGGTGGACAACCGCGTTCTCTACGATAATCAGAACTACGTCTTTCGCGGCGAGTTCGAGTTTGCGAGCGACCCGCGCAACTTCTTCAACGAGGAAGACCCGGCGGTGCAGCGGATGGCGCGCAGCTTCGCCGAAAGTCTCGTCTCGACTCTCACCAACGGTTTCGGAGTCAACGAATAATCGTGAGCGCCCTCTCGCCTAATGAACTGGCGCGCTTTCTCAAACAGGGGCGCATCGACCCGCTTTATCTCCTGCACGGCGCGGAGGATTATCTGCGCGACACGGCGGCGTGCACCATCGCCGACGCCGCCATGCACGGC
The DNA here is from genome assembly GCA_041746175.1 of Pyrinomonadaceae bacterium. Lineage (GTDB taxonomy): Bacteria > Acidobacteriota > Blastocatellia > Pyrinomonadales > Pyrinomonadaceae > JBGTHJ01. Next base: position 9,815 of record JBGTHJ010000291.1, on the reverse strand, counting down.
GCGGCCTTGCGCGAGTTTAACGAAGCGAGCTACAGCCTCTCGAACGTCGATGTGCAGCAGGCGATTGCCGCCGCCGAACAGTTGCCGATGATGGCCGCGCGGCGCATCGTGCGTATCAGCAACTTCGCCAAGCTGCGCGAGGCTGACGAGGGCGCGCTGCTTCGCTACCTTCAGAATCCGTCGCCGTCGTCGGTCGTGATCTTCATCGCCGACGATTTAGACAAGCGGCGCAAGCTCAGCAAGACCATGCTCGACAAGTGTACGAGCGTCGAGTTTGCGCCGCTCGCCGACGGCGAACTCGCGACGTGGGCGCGCTCGCGCCTCAAGCAGTTGAAGGCCGAGACGGACGAGCGCACGCTGCGACAAATCATCGCGCTCGTCGGTTCGAGCGTCCGGCAGTTGGCGAACGAACTCGACAAACTCGCGACCGCCGCGCTGCCCGGCGGCCACATCACGATGGAGTCGGTTGACGCGCTCGTCGGGCGTTCGCGCGAATTGTCAAATTTCGAGTTGACCGACCACCTGATTACGCGCAACCGTCGCCGCGCGCTCGAAACGCTGCGGCGTCTGCTCGACGACGGAGCCGAGCCGGTGATGCTCGTCGGACTCATCGCCAGCAACTACCACCGTCTCGCGCTCGCCAAAGAATTGATGTCGCGCGGCGCGACCAAAGAAGAGGTCTTCCGCCTCGTCCAAATGCCTTACAGCAAGCGCGAGGAGTTTCTCGCCACCGCCCGCCGCACCGATTCCGCCTACTTCGCGCAACGTCTCCGCCGCATCGCCGCCGCCGACCTCGCCATCAAAACCTCGCAAGCTACCCCGCGCCTCCAACTCGAAATGCTCATCTGCGAACTTGCGACCTGAAAAGATGCGAAGGCGAAAAGGTCAAAAGAAAAAGCTAACGCCGCCGCCCGTCGCCCGCACCTCCGCGCGCTCCCCGTTTAATCTTGCCCCTCGTTCTCAAAAATCGAGCGGCTGCAAATCCGGTTCGACCCAAGAGGTTCGCGCCGCCTCCGACATCACAAGCTCGCGGCTGTAGTAAGCGAAGACGAGACGCGCGCCGCCGCCGTGTTCGATTACTTCGTTGGCCGCGTCGGCGACGGTGTGCGGCACGCGCAAACTGCTCATCAGGCGGCGGACGCGCTTGAGCCAGAAGAGCGTTATCGTCTCGTTGTAGAGTTGCGGGTCGCCGCCGTGATGTTCGAGGTAGCGTCGGAGGCTTGCGCGCATTCTTTCGTGCGCCTGGGCGTCGGAGAGACGCGCGAGATACCAAAAAGCCACTGTCAGATGGAGTCGATGATCGAAGCGCGCGGCGCGCAAGTCGCACGACTCGAAGTCGCGCACGACGGCTTCCACTTCTTCTTCTTCTTCGTAGCGTTCAGCCGGAGCGGTGTCTGAGCACATGTCGAATCCTCTCCGTCTCACAAAAAAGGCTGCCGGAAAAACAAAAAACGAGGCGAACCGAATATCCGATTCGCCCCGCTCCGCTGAATTTTGAACGACTCCGTTACTGCTTGGCCGCGTTATTGACTCGGGTCGTCAGACGCGATTTGTAGCGCGCCGCGGCGTTGCGATGGAGCACGCCTTTCTGCACGGCTTTGTCGATGATCGAGATGGTTGCGGGAAGCATCGTCAGCGCCTGTTCGCCGTCGGACGCGAGCGCGCTACGCAGTTTCTTGATGCCGGTGCGCAGACGTCCGCGACTGTTCCGGTTGTTCACGCGGCGTTTTTCGCTCTGGCGCATCCGCTTCTCTGATGATTTGTGATTGGGCATTGATATCTCCGTCTGGTAAAACCAAATCTATTCCGAGTAAACATTCGCGCTTCAGTGTCCGGCGGGTGCGCCGTCCGAGTGTCGAACGCAAAGCGGAAAGTATAGGTATCCGACGCGGAGGTGTCAAGGAGCGCGACGGCGGGCGGGCGGCCTGGCGGCGAGGTTGATTGAAGCTCGGCGAGTTTCGTTGACACTGCGGCGCGTCGTGTTGTAGCGTTCCATCTCGATTATGCAAGCGACTTTCGCATCACTCTCCAACCCCGCATCAACTGTCTGTTTACAACAAGGAGACGGCGCAGAGTTTTGAAGAAGATTGAGCTTCCGCCAAGAGGGATCGAGACGTTGTTCGGCGTCCACGATCAAAACATCAAGTACCTGGAATCGCTTCTGGATGTGCGCGTCGATGCGCGCGGTCAAGACCTGACGATTGACGGCGACCCGAAAGATGTCGAGACGGTCGCGCGCATCCTCGAAGATTTCACCCAACTCTTCACCGAGGGCAAAACCTTCACCGACCGCGAACTCCGCGAAGCCTTCGCACAAATCGCCGAAGACCGCGCTTATTCGCTCCGCGACTATTTCACCAAAGCGCGCTTCAATCCGTCCGGCAAAAAACAGGTCGCGCCCAAAACCGCCAACCAACGCCGCTACATCGAGGCCATCCAAAACAACGACGCCGTCTTCGGCATCGGCGTCGCCGGCACGGGTAAAACCTATTTGGCGGTGGCAATGGCGGTGCAGGCTCTGATGCAGAAACAGGTGAGCCGCATCGTGCTGGCGCGTCCGGCGGTCGAGGCGGGCGAGCGGCTCGGATTCCTGCCCGGCGATTTGCAGGAGAAAGTTGACCCGTATCTGCGCCCGCTCTACGACGCGCTGTTCGACCTCATCGAAGCCGAGCGCGTCACAAAGTTGCTGGAGAAGCGCATCATCGAAGTCGCGCCGCTCGCGTTCATGCGTGGCAGAGCACAGCCTTTGCACAGCAGAATTATGACCCCGACGGGCTGGCGCGAAATGGGCGACTTGAAAGTCGGCGATCTTGTCACTGGCTCTGACGGCAAACCGACCCAAGTTACCGGCGTTTTCCCGCAAGGCGAGAAATTAGTTTACCGCGTGACGATGACTGATGGCGCGAGCGCGTTGGCTTGCGCCGAGCATCTCTGGGCGGTGCGCGCGGCTTCTGATAAAGGCCGGAACAAACCCCTGCGCGTTTTGCAGACGCGAGAGATGGCGGACAATCTGCGTTGTTTTCATCAGGAACGCTATGAGTTGCCTCTGCTGTCTGCGCCGGTGGAGTGGGATTTTCGACAAACACCGCTTGACCCTTATTCGCTGGGCTGGCTGCTCGGCGACGGTTGCGTCACAGATCAAACTTCGCACACGTTTGCCGCCTCCGACGTTGAATTGATTTCGTCGTTGCAACCCGCGCCCGGTGAAATAAGTCTCTCGTTCCGGCGCGAGTCCGTCGTCGATTACGTCACCGCCCACCCGTCGGCTGGACGCGGCCTAAGCATCGTGCATCATCCGCTCACGCAAACCCCGCGCGGGCTGGAACCGGACGGGACGTATGCTGCGACCAAGTTCGTCCCCGAAGTCTATCTTTACAACAGCGCGGAAATTCGTCTCTCCGCTTTGCAGGGGTTGTTGGACGCTGACGGCGACCCGGTTGTCGATGAAGGACGAACTTGCCGGATACGATACACGACCACCTCCGAGCGACTCGGAGATGATGTCGTGTTTCTGGTGCGTTCGCTTGGCGGTGTGGTGGCCTGCCGGCGCAGGCGTCGAGCCGGGGGGCGGGAACCCGGCTTTGCTCACGGCGGAGCGGTCGCCTATCGCCACGACGTTTTTGTGTTGGATATTCGTTTGCCGGAAGGTCTTGAGCCTTTCCGACTCAAGCGAAAAGCCGACGTGTACCGCGCGCACGGCGGCGGCGGCGGCGGTCGCCCGGTGCGGTTCGTCAGCGACATCGAGCCCGCCGGCACGCACGAGACACAGTGCATCAGCGTCGCGGCGTCGGATGCGCTTTACGTCACCGATGATTTTATCCTGACTCACAACACGCTCGCCGATGCCTTCATCATCCTCGACGAGGCGCAGAACACGACGAGCGAGCAGATGAAGATGTTTCTGACGCGCATCGGCTACGGCTCGAAGGCGGTGATTACCGGCGACGTGACGCAGATCGACTTGCCGACGGGCAAGCGCAGCGGTTTGATCGAAGCCGAGCGCGTGCTCTCGAAGATCGAGGGCATCGAGTTCGTTTATTTCACCGAAAAGGATGTCGTCCGCCACCGTCTCGTCCAGATGATCGTCAGGGCTTACGAGGCGCACACGAGTCGCAGCGAGAAGGTCTGAAAGGCGCGACGGGCGACGGGTGACCAGAGTGCTTCTCTTGCCTCTTGGCACTCGTCGTCTGCCGCCAGTCACGATGGTTGAAGTTGTCAATAGGCAGCGGAAGATAAAAGTTGACAGCGCGCGTTGGCGGGCGTTTGCGGAAAAGACTCTGCGCGCGGCGCGCGTCGCGGCGGGGACGGGGATGACGGTCGGGTTCGTCTCGGATCGGGTGATGCGGGAGTTGAACCGGCGCTGGCGGGACAAGCCCGGCACGACCGACGTGCTGTCGTTTCGGGCGGAGCAGAACGAGTTCGAGCGCGCCGAGGGGTTGCGTCTGGGTGATGTCGTGATTTCGGTGGAGCAGGCGGCGCGGCAGGCGCGGGAACACGGGATGGAGTTTGAAGCGGAAGTCGCGCAGTTGATTTTGCACGGGACGCTGCACCTGTGCGGGTACGACCACGAAACCGACGACGGCGAAATGAATCGTCTGGAACTGCGTCTCCGGCGTCGTCTTGGAATATAATGGGTTCGTCAATCGTGATTCGTCAATCGTCAATCCTAAACAGACCATGCGGTGCTTTTGAACTCGGAGCCTTGCCTGTTTGCGGTTAACGGTTGACGACGTAGCGGTTTGCGACTCGAATATGGAAATCGAACTAGGCATCACGATTTTGCTGCTGGTCGCGCTGGCGTTTCTCGCCACGGTGGACATGGCGTTCGGGCGTCTGAGCGACGTGGGTCTGCGCCGTCTGATGACCGACGCGGAAGAGACTCCGGCACATCAATCGACGACGTTTCTCACCGAGATTCTGGATAATCGCCCGCGCTTCCGGTTCACGCTGACGGCGGCTCTGCAATTTCTGTTGATCGCGGTGGCGGTGCTCATCACGTCGTTGTCGTTGCGCCTGTTTCCTTCCGCGCCGTTCATGGTCATCGCCTTCTTCATCGGCGCGGCGCTGGCGCTCGTGTTCCGGCAGGTCATCCCCTACTTTCTCTCGTATCGCAATCCGGAAAAGACGCTGCTCGCGCTGCTGCCGCTGCTGCGTCCCTTCTACAGCCTGTTCTCGTTCGTCGCGATTCCGTGGCACAAGTCTTCGGAGCGTCTGCGGCGCAACGACCAACCGCCCGCCGCGAACGGCGGAGACGCGACCGACGAGAGCGACGAAGACGACATCCAGGCGCTCATCGATGTGGGCGAGGAAGAGGGGATTCTCGAAGAGGAAGAGGGCGAACTGATTCATTCGATTCTCGAATTCAGCGACACGCAGGTCAACGAGGTGATGACGCCGCGCACGGACATCATCGCGCTGCCGCTGACTTCGACGGTGCGCGAGGCGCGCGACCGCATCATCGAGTCGAAGTATTCGCGGCTGCCGGTTTATCGCGAGCAGATTGATAACGTCGAGGGCGTCGTCTACGTCCGCGACCTCTTGCAATACTGGACGAACGGAAGAGAGGACGAGCCGATCAAGTCTCTGTTGCGTCCGGCCTTCTGCGTGCCGGAAACGAAGGCGGTCGCGCAGCTTCTCGAAGAGATGCAGAAGACGCACATCCAACTCGCGCTCGTGATTGACGAGTACGGCGGACTGGCCGGACTCGTCACGGTTGAAGACATCCTCGAAGAGATCGTCGGCGAGATCGAAGACGAAGACACCGCGACCGATGAGGTCGTCCAAATCATCGAGGCCAGCGACGGCTATTACGACGTGCTCGGCTCGACCGAAGTCGGCAAGATCGAACGTCTCTTCGACCTTGAAATCGAAGACGACGACTTTACGACCATCGCCGGACTCGTCATCAGCGAATCGGGCTATGTGCCCCGCGCCGGGGCGCAACTGACCTTTCGCGGCCTCGACGTTGAAGTGCTCGAAGCCGACGAGCGGCGCATCGCGCGCCTCCGCCTTCGCCGCGCGGTCGATGGCGACACAGCGCAACCGGAAGAATAAATTCACGGCTTTCAGTTTTCGGTTGCGAGACATGTGTCGAATGCTTTACTACTGAAGGCTGACTGCTGAAAACTGTTTTCGGGTATATTCGATTTCATCATGGCAAAGAAGCAGAGCAAGTTTTTGCAGGGGCGGCGGATTGACCCGCAGCCGATTACGGGAGCGATGGCGCTCGCCGACCTCGTTGACGAAACCTTTCTGGCGTACAACGCGGCGCGTCTGCGCGAAGCGTGCCGGCTGTTCACGCTGAAGATGTTGGAGCCGGACACGACCGTCGGGGTGTCGATAACGGGGGCGCTGACGCCCGCCGGTCTCGGTATCTCCGCGCTCATCCCGCTCATCCGCGCGGGCTTCATCGACTGGATCATCACGACGGGCGCGAACCTCTATCACGATACACACTTCGGCATCGGACTCGCGCTGCATCAGGGCAACACCAACGTCTCGGATGTCGTCTTGCGCGAAGAAGAGGTCGTGCGGATCTACGACATCTTCTTCGACTACTCGGTGCTGCTTGACACCGATGCCTTTTTTCGTCGCGTCATCGAGGGCGAAGAGTTTCAAAAGTCGATGTCGACGGCGGAGTTTCATTATCTGTGCGGCAAGTACGTGCGCGAGCGCGAGTTGAAACTCGGACTCGAATACAAGTCGCTGCTCGCCGCCGCTTACGAATGCGGCGTCCCGCTCTACACCTCAAGCCCCGGCGATTCCTCCATCGGTATGAACGTCGCGGCAAAGGCTTTGCAGGGCAACAAACTCGCCTTCGACCCGTCGCAGGACGTAAACGAAACGGCGGCCATCGTGCTCGCCGCCAAACGCGGTGCGATTCACGGCAAAGGCGACCGCGGCAAGAAACACGGCGGCAAGTCTGCGGTCTTTATCCTCGGCGGCGGCAGCCCGAAGAACTTCATGCTCCAAACCGAGCCGCAGATTCAGGAAGTGCTCGGCATCGACGAACGCGGCCACGACTACTTTTTGCAAATCACCGACGCGCGCCCCGACACGGGCGGTCTATCGGGCGCGACCCCCGGCGAAGCCGTCTCGTGGGGCAAGGTCGATCCCGACCGTCTGCCCGATGCGGTTGTGTGCTATGTTGATTCGACCGTCGCGCTGCCCATCATCACGGCCTACGCGCTCGCGCGCCACGAGCCGCGCGAACTCAAACGTCTCTACGAGCGTCGCGGCGAGTTGATGGAACTCCTGTTGTCCGAATATCAAAAATCAAGCAGAAGGTAAATTCGTAGATCGTAACGGGCGACGGGTGACAAGATGAAAAGAAAGTCTTTCTCCGGTCACCGGTTACCCGTCGCGATGGGCGACGCTTGGGGATGAGCATGGCGAAAAAAGTTATCAAGGACGGCCAGTCGCGCGTCCATTTCGATTGTACGAAGTGCCCGGCGTTTTGCTGCGCGGTGTACGAGCGCGTGACGGTGACCAAGCGCGACATCAATCGGCTGGCGAAGCACTTCGGGGTGGCGGTGGAGTCCGCGACGCGCCGCTACACAAAGAAGAACGGCGACGAGCGCGTGCTGCGTCGCAAGCCCGACCCGCTTCTCGACGAGTCGTGCGTGTTCCTCGACCGCGAGACGCGCGGCTGCTCGATTTATCACGCGCGCCCCACCGTGTGCCGCGAATACCCTGACCGCACGCGCTGCTCCTATTACGACCTCTATCGTTTCGAGCGACGACAACAAGCGGACGAAACCACCATCCCTCTTGTGCAAATTACTTTTCGCGAGATGAAGAAAAAAGAGACGCCGCGCCGCAGCAACGGCAACGGCCACGAAAAAATCTGGGTGTGGGAACCGGAACAGCCGTGACGTGTGACGGCTGACGCGAGCCGTGCTTGTTCCTTTCCTGCCATCTGTTACCTGTCACGCCAGAAAGAGGTGCGAATAAGATGCGAGAATTTCTATCGAAGATGATCGGGCGGCGGATCGACGTTTATTGCGGCGGCGCGTCGAGCTTGCGTGGCGAGGTGGTCAAGTTGGAGGGTGGCGTGATGCATCTCAAGGATGGAGACAGCCAGATGTGCTACGTGGCAATCGACCGGATCATCGTCGTCTGGGACACGCGCGAAGACGAGCACCGCGCCGGGTTCGTCTCGGGATTCGTTCCCCCCGGCGGCGGCAGTTCGCCCAAGTAACGTCGAGTAACGGGTCGCGAGTCGGGAGCGATTGCCGCGACAGGTTGCCAACAAAGCGTATGGCCGACGCTCTCATCTTCGAGAGCGTCGGCCAAGTTTTCTCGCGTGGCGGAGTTTCGCGGCGTCGCGTGATGGTCTAACGGGACTTTGTTTGCGAAGCCTTGGCCACTTCGGTCGGCGCGGCGGGGTTGCGTCGGAAACCATCGATGCGCTCTAGCCAGTATTCGTTGAAGGGCGAGTAGACGACGCCCTGGCTGGTCGATGCGTGATAGAAACCGCCCGCGTCGGCGACGATGCCGACGTGCCGGAGGTTGTTGAAGAAAACAAGCGTGCCGAAGGTCGTCTCCTCGTCGTCGCGTGCGGGCGCAAAGCGCGTCCAGAGCGAACGCGCGCTGCTGCGTTCAAAGTCGATGCCCGCCGATTGATAGACGCTCCACACGAAACCCGAACAGTCGAAACGGTAAGGCCCGGTCGCGCCCATCCGGTAGGGCGTGCCGAGACGCGCTTCGATGGCCGCGAGCAGCATCTGTTCGAGAAGCGGCGCGGGCGTCGGCGCGGCGATTTTTGACACGATACCCGGCTTCGTATTGTCCGGCGGTGCGACCGAGATGATGACGGGTTCGTTTTCGAGCCGCGTCGAGCCGTCAGCTTCGGTCGTCGTGGTCGTCGTCGACTGACGTGGGCGCGTGAAATCGGTTTGGGCGGCGGCGGTGGTCGTGAATGCGGCGAGAATAATGCCTGCGACAAGCGCACGAGGGAACATTCTGTAAAAAGACATAACGAGGGAAACGATCTCCACTTTCGTCCGAATTAAAATTTAACTTGCTTCAAGGGAACTGCTTGGATTGAGGCAGGTCGTTGCTTTTGTGCAACGTAGGGAGATTCTACAGACCCTCGACCGAGGTTACAACAACCAATGTGACTGTTTCGTGACAAAGCATTTCATGAATCTGCGAGATGATCTGAAAGGGTTCGCAACCCGCGTCCAAATTGCTCATCTTGAACGAATTGTGAGCCGAGTTGGTACGCTTTGGCCGTTGCTCGGAGACGCTGCGGAGCGATTCGAGCGGGCGGCAAAAATAGAAAATTCCCGTCGCGGCATGATAGGATGCGCGGCCACACAGCGAGAGGAGCCTGCAAAATGTTGTACGTCGAGAGCCGGAAATCCAGCCGCCGAGTTGACCCCGCGACCCGCACGCCGCTCCTTGAAAAGCTGGAAGAGCAGGGATTGACGCCGCTCATCCGTTCGGCGCGGCTCCACGCTTACGAGCAGGCGATGCCCGCGCCGGAGCACGCCAGAGAGTTGGAGCGCACCGTTGCGGCGCAGGCCGAGAGCGAGGGCGGCGCGGTGTACGTGCCCGGCGACGTGTTCTGCTTCGATGACTTCGCGCTCTTCGTCATCTTCCGGGGCGCGGAGGACGAGGGGACGGGCACGCGCGCGGGGATTATCTACGAACCCGGCACCGCCGACCCGCGGCTCAAACTCGACTCTTTTTGTCGCAACATCGACGACGCGCTCGAAGGCTTGCGTGGCGAAAATGGTGCGGGGCTGATGGACGCTGCCGCGCCGGGAAACGAAGCATGGCAGGCACACGAGGCGAGCGTGCCCGCGGGC
>JBGTHJ010000290.1:0-12540 GCA_041746175.1 Pyrinomonadaceae bacterium | reverse complement strand
CGTTTGCGGCGCATTACGCGCTCGGCAGGTTGCTCGCGGCGGAGGGCGACTGGAAGGGCGCGCTGGCCGAGTTCAAACGCGCGCTCGCCGCGCGGACATGCCCCGAATCGCACTACATCATGGGGCTGGCCTACTATCACCTCGCGCGCCCACGAATGGCTTTGCGTCATCTCATCAAGGCGGTCGAATTGGATGCGCAGTACGGCGAGGCGTTCTACGCGCTCGGTCTGGTGCATTTGTTGATGGGCGAGCGCGAGCGCGCCGGAGAAGCCTTTGACGCCGCGCACGCGGTCAACTCTGACGAGCCGCGTTACCGCACAGCCCGGCGACTTTTGCGACACGCGGACGGCGCGCCGCTGCCGTCGCCGCTGTTCAATACGACGAAGCCTCGCGGCAAGCGTTTGATGACGGGTGGCGACAGTCGTCTGGCTGCCGCTTTGCAGTCCGACGCGCTCGAAGCCGCTGCCGCACGTTGACACCCGCGCCATGACCATTATAATTGCAACTTTTGCGCTCGCCCCCATTTGCGCCGCGCTCCTGACAGAAGAGTTGAGTGATGCATATCGAGGTTGACAGGCTTGATGAGGTGGGGGTGTCTTTCGCGCATACCTACGCGCCCGGCGCGCTCGCGCTCAACGACGAGCACGCAAAACTGTCGGGCGAGACGAGCGTCGCGGGCACGGCGAACCGGAAGGACGCGCATGTTCGGGTGCGCGGGAATCTCACCGGAAGCGTCGAAGTCGTTTGCGACCGCTGCCTCCAACCCGTCGCGCTGCCGCTGGGCGTCGAGTTCGATGTGCAGTACATTCCGGCGGAGATCGCGCGCGGCCTGACGGAAAACGTCGAACTGGCGGACGCAGACCTCGACGCCTCGATCTACGACGACGGGGTCGTCGATATCGATGAATTGGTTCGCGAACAAGTGTTGTTGATTATGCCCCTGCGCGTGCTGTGTCGGGAAGATTGCAAGGGCATTTGCCCGACCTGCGGTGCAGACTTGAATAACGAAACCTGCATGTGCGAGCAGAGGGAAGTTGACCCGCGCTGGGCCGCACTGGCAGATTTGAAAACCGGTAAATCGTGATCGGCGACAGGTGATAGTAATCAAAGAGAATGTCTGTCTCTGGTGACCCGTGACCCGGCACGATTGATGAAAAATTTGGAGTAATAGTAGAACAATGCCTAATCCTAAACGTCGACATTCAAAAGCACGCACGGGCAAACGCCGTGCGCACGATGCGCTGCGCGCACCACAGACGGTGACCTGTCCGAATTGTCAGGAGCCGCGAATGCCGCACCGCGTATGCCCGAAGTGCGGTCATTACAAGGGGCGCGAAGTGGTTCGTCAGGATCAAGAGTTGTAACCGGTCGATTCGCTCAAAAGCGCTGCCTTGATAGTGTCCGTAAAAATGAAGCAGGGACGCCAGCTAACCGGCAAAGTCGTGGTGGATGCGATGGGCAGCGACCGCGCCCCGCACCCGGAAGTAGACGGTGCGCTGGCGGCGGCGCGCGATCTGGGCGTCGGCGTCATCCTCATCGGCCAGCGCGAAGTGGTTGAACCGGAGTTGCGCCGGTGCGGTTGGCGCAAGCAGGGCGACCGGGGCATCGAGTTCGTCGAAGCCGAAGAGGTCATCGGCATGGACGATGCGGTGGCGACATCGGTCAGGCGCAAGAAGAAAAGCTCTTTGCGAATCGGGGCGAAGTTGGTCGCCGACGGGCAAGCCGACGGGTTCGTCTCGGCGGGCAATACGGGCGCGGCGATGATGACCGCCAGGATGGTCATCGGGATGCTTCCCGGCGTCGACCGTCCGGCGCTGGCCGCCTTGTTGCCGACCAAATCGGGCAAGCCCGTGCTGGTGCTCGACGTGGGCGCGAATGCCGAATGCAAGCCGCACCAGTTGGCGCAGTTTGCTATCATGGGCGACGCTTATTCGCGCGCGGTGCTGGGCACGGCGCGTCCGTCGGTCGGGCTGATGAGCATCGGCGAAGAGGAAGCCAAAGGTAACGACTTGACGAAAGAGGCGTTTCCGTTGATGCGCGACCTCGCGAGTTTGAATTTCGTCGGTAATGTCGAAGGCCGCGACGTGTTTACGGGCACGGTCGATGTCATCGTCACCGACGGATTCACCGGCAACGTCGTGCTCAAACTCTCCGAGGGGCTTTCAGACGCGGTGATCTCGATGATCAAGCGCGAGCTTATCTCGTCGGCCATCACGAAGGCGGGCGCGATGCTGGCGCGTCCGGCATTCCAGCGTCTGAAGAAGCGGCTCGACTATTCCGAGTACGGCGGCGCGCCACTGTTGGGAGTACAGCGCATCGTCGTCATCGGTCACGGCAGTTCAAACGCGCGGGCGATTCGCAACGCCATCCGCAACGTCAAAGAATTTTCCGAGCGTGGGGCGAGCGAACGCATCGAACGCGGGGTCGCGGAAACAAATGCGCGTGAACACGTCGTCTTGCGCGTGGCGGCTGAATGACCGGAGAGCCATCACAGACAGGCTTGAGAATAATGGCAAACATCAACGCGGGCATTTTGGGCACGGGGCGGGCGTATCCGGAGGGAGTGCTGACGAACGCCGAACTGACCCGGATGGTCGAAACCTCCGACGATTGGATCACGACCCGCACCGGCATCAAACAACGCCACAAGGCCGCCGACGGCGAGTACACCTCGATGTTCGCCGTCCGCGCCGCACAACAGGCCATCGAGCGCGCCCGCATCGACCCCGAAGAGATCGACCTCCTGATTTGCGCCACCGTCACGCCCGACCAGATTCTTCCTTCGACCGGCTGCATCATCCAGACCGAAATCGGCGCACACCGCGCCGCCGCCTTCGACCTTGCGGCGGCCTGTTCGGGTTTTCTCTACGGATTGACGCTCGCCAACCAGATGATCCGCTCCGGTCAAACGCGGTACGCCCTTGTCATCGGCGCGGAGATTCTGACGCGCTACGTCGATTATACTGATCGCGGAACGTGCGTAATTTTCGGCGACGGCGCGGGCGCGGCGGTGCTTGGCGCGGTCGAGGGCGAGCGCGGGATTCTGTCCACGCGCATCCGCTCGGACGGTCGTTACACCGATCAGCTTTTCTCGCCCGGCGGCGGCACGCGACTCCCGCCAACCGCCGAGACGCTGGCGACCGGTCAACACTATTTCAAGATGCGCGGCAACGAGCTTTTCAAAGTCGCGGTGCGTTCGATGGCCGAAGTCTCGCGCGAAGTGCTCGAAGAAGCGGGCTACACCGCCGCCGACGTTAAGCTGTTCATCCCGCATCAGGCCAATCAGCGCATCACGGACGCGGTGGCCGACAAATTGAGCGTCGATAGCGAGCGCGTCTACTCGAACATCGAGATGCACGGCAACACGTCTGCTGCGTCAATACCGATTGCGCTCGACGAGTGTCTTGAGATGGGCAAGATCGCGGAAGGCGACCTCGTGCTGTTGGCATCTTTCGGCGGCGGCGTGACGTGGGGCGGCGTGCTCATTAAATGGTAGGGCGGATGCTTAATGATAGCCGGGGACTTATCTTTCAACTGTAGTCGCCCCTTCGTCAAATATCTGTCGTCCGTCATCGGACTTTTATGGTGTCACTCGCATACATCTTCCCCGGTCAAGGGTCGCAGGCGGTCGGGATGGGGCGCGACCTGACGGAGCGTTTTCCGGCGTCGCGCGCGGTCTTTGAAGAAGCAGACGACGCGCTCGGCTGCGCGCTCTCGAAACTCTGTTTCGACGGCCCGGCGGCGGATTTACAGTTGACCGAAAACACGCAGCCCGCGATTTTGACGACCTCGGTTGCCGCGTTGAGGGCGATGGAGGCGGAGGGTTTTCCCGCGCCTGACTTCGTCGCGGGTCACAGCTTGGGCGAGTATTCCGCGCTGGTCGCGGCGGGCGCGTTGCGGTTCGCGGATGCGGTGCGGACGGTGCGCGCGCGCGGGCGTTACATGCAGGAAGCCGTGCCGGTCGGCGTCGGGGCAATGGCGGCGATCTTGGGCGGCGAGTTAAGCGTCGTCGAAGCCGCCTGCGCCGACGCGCGCGAGGACGAAGTTTGCAGCCCCGCCAACATCAATACGCCTGGACAAATCGTCATCGCCGGTCATGCCGGGGCGGTCGACCGCGCCATCGAGTTGTTGAAAGAGCGCGGCGTGCGGCGCGCGAAAAAGTTGAACGTCAGCGCGCCTTTTCACTGCGCGTTGATGCAGCCTGCGCAGGAACGACTGGCGGCTGATTTCGCGTCGATTGATTTCGCCGACCTCGGCGTGCCGTTGGTGACGAACGTCGATGCGTCGATGGTTGCACACGGCGCGGCGGCGCGCGACGCGCTTGTCAGGCAGGTGTCTTCGCCGGTGCGCTGGCGCGAATCGGTCGAGCGGCTTGCGGGCGAAGGCGCGAAAATATTCGTCGAAGTCGGGGCGGGCAAGGTGCTCTCCGGTTTGGTGCGACAGATTGACGATTCGACGCGGCAATTTAATGTCGAAGACGGCGCGAGTCTCGACGCGACGCGCGCCGCGCTCGACGAAGTATTAAAATCCAGCGAGTCTTCAGCGGTCGGCACTTGATGAGCCCGGCGCTGGTGAACCGTTTGCTGAGTGGCTTGCTTCGAGCTTTTCCACTCTTATTTTACACAGAGGAGCAGGACTAATGGCCGATCAAGAGATCGAAAACAAAGTAAAGCAAATCATCGTCGATGAACTTGGCGTTGACGAAAACGAGGTGACCCCAAACGCGCGTTTCATCGACGACCTCGGCGCGGATTCACTCGACACGGTCGAACTCGTGATGCGTTTTGAAGAGGAGTTCGGCATCGAAATCCCGGACGAAGACGCTGAAAAAATTCAGAGCGTGCGCGACGCTTACACCTATATCGACCAGCACAAGAAGTAGTCAACGCGGTTCGGTTTGCGGCCAGCCGTCGGCGACTAAACGTGTCGCCGTGCGGCTGTCGTCGTGGTCGATAGGCAGACGTTGCAAGGCGAGCGCGGTGGCGCATGAATGCCCCGCGCGAGCGAAGTTTAATCGCTTCGTCGCTTGGCGAAAATCACCGTCCCAGCAGGGAGGAGTACTTATTTTGAAACGGCGCGTTGTAGTCACGGGGCTTGGTCTTGTCACGCCAATCGGCAACACGGTCGAGAGCACTTGGGCGGCTCTGATGAGCGGACAAAGCGGCGTCGATTACATCAAAAAGTTCGACACCGAGAAGTTCTCCGTCCGCATCGGGGCGGAGGTCAAAAACTTCAACCCGCTCGACTTCATCGAGAAAAAAGAGGCCCGCAAGATGGGGTCGTTTATTCATTTCGCCATCGCCGCCGCCGACGAAGCTCTCAAGCACAGCGGGCTCCAGATCACCGAAGACATCAGCGAGCAGGTCGGCACCTACATCAGCAGCGGCATCGGCGACTTCTGGGCGATCGAACGCGAGCACTCCAAGTTGCTCAACGAAGGTCCGCACCGCGTCTCGCCGTTCTTTATCCCGTCGGCCATCGTCAACTTGGCCGCCGGTCAGGTTTCGATTCGCCACAAAGCGAAAGGGCCGAACTCGGCGACCGCGACGGCTTGCTCGGCGGGCGCGCACGCCATCGGCGACAGCTTCAAAATCATCCAGCGCGGCGACGCCGACGTGATGATTTGCGGCGGCGCGGAGTCGGCCATTACGCCGATGAGCGTCGCCGGTTTCGCCGCGATGCGCGCGCTCTCGACGCGCAACGACGACCCCGTCCACGCCTCGCGCCCGTTCGAGCGCGACCGCGACGGCTTCATCATCGGCGAAGGCGCGGGGCTGTTGATTCTCGAAGAACTCGACTTTGCGAAGCGGCGCGGCGCGAAGATTTACGCCGAAATCGTCGGCTACGGGATGACGGCGGACGCCTTCCACATCACGATGCCCGACGAAACAGCGTCAGGGGCGATGCGCGTCATGAAGATGGCGATGCGTGATGCCGGAGTCGAACCCGAACAAATCGGTTACATCAACGCGCACGGCACGTCGACGCCCTACAACGACAAGTTCGAGACGCTGGCGATTAGGAATACCTTTGGCGCGCACGCATACGAGATGGCGGTCAGTTCGACCAAGTCGATGACCGGGCATCTGCTCGGCGCGGCGGGCGGCATCGAAGCCGTTTTCTCCGTCCTGACGATTCACGAAGGTAAGATCGCGCCGACCATCAACTACGTCAACCCGGACCCCGAATGCGACCTTGATTACGTGCCCAACGAACCGCGCGAGGCACACGTCGACTACGCGCTCTCCAACAGCTTCGGCTTCGGCGGCACCAACGCCGCGCTGTTATTCAAACGGTATGAAGGAACTGATTGATTCATTGGCTCGATCAAGAGATTGAACCGATGAGCAAGTGTGTCAGTGGATCAACGAGTCAATTCTCATGAAAATAATTGTTCTGATGAAGCAGGTCGCGAACAAGGATGCGATTTTGCGTATCGACAAGGAAGCGACCTGGATTGAAGAGGGCGATCTTTCCTTTGAAGTCAACGAATCGGACGGCTACGCGCTCGAAGAATCGTTGCGGCTGAAAGAGAAGCGCGGGGGCGAAGTGGTCGTCTGTTCGATGGGGCCGCAGCGCGTCAAAAGCGTCATCAAAGACGCGCTGGCACGCGGCGCCGACCGCGCCATCCACGTCGTCGGCGACGAACTCGCGCACATCGGCCCGTACAAGGCGGCGAAGATTCTCGCCGACGCGATCCGCGACGAGCAGCCCGACCTCGTGATGACGGGACTCCAATCCGACGACTACGGTTTTGCGCAGACGGGCGTCATCCTCGCCGAGTTGCTCGGTCTGCCACACGCGACGATCGTCATTGAGGTCGATGCGGCGGGCGAGCAGTTTCGCGTCAAACGCGAACTTGAGAGCGGCTGGTATCAGTGGTATACGATGCCGCTGCCCGCGCTCCTGACAATTCAATCAGGCATCAGCCAGATTCGCTACGCGACGCTCAAGGGCATCATGGCCGCCAAGAAAAAAGAGATCCGTGAAGTGACGCCCGCCGCCGAACATCTCGCCGCCGCCGGGGCTTCGCAGCACATCGAAAAAATTTACTTTCCGCTCAAGACCAAGCAGACGCAGTTTCTCGGCGACGGCGACGCCAAAGCCGGAGCCGCGCAACTCGCGGAAAAGCTCCACACCGAAGCAAGGGTGTTTTGACAGCAGGTGAAGATTAAATTATGAGCAACGAGATTCTGGTTTTCGCAGAGCACCGCGACGGGGCGTTTAATAAGACCTCGTTTGAGGCGATGGCGGCGGCGCAGGAGTTGGGCGCGGCGCTCGGTCAGAGCGTGACGGCGGTCGTGCTCGGCGCGGATGCGACGCTGGCGCAGGAGCTTGCCGCGTACAAAGTCGAAAAAGTCATCTCGGCGGAGAACGAAAAACTCGCAGAGTACACCCCCGACGCCTACACCGACGCGATGGAGCACGTCGTGCGTGCGCTCGATCCGCAGTACGTCATCCTGCCGCACACGTACCTCGTCCGCGACTTCGCGCCCAAACTCGCCGCGCGGTTCGGCAAAAGCGTTGTCAGCGATTGCATCCGCGCCAAAGTTTCGGATGGACGCGTGACGTTCGCGCGCCGGATTTTTCTCGGCAAGATCGACGCCGACGTGACGACCAACGGCGAAGCGCCGGTCTTCGCCTCGTTTCAGTCGGGCGCGTATCGCGGCGATCAGGCCGCGCGCGGCGGGGCGAGCGCGGCGGTCGAGTCGTTGGCGGTCGAGGTCGGCGAGGTTCGGATGAAACCCGAACCGCCGTTCCAGGAGGTCAAGCAAGCGGTTGATTTATCGAAGGCGGATGTCATCATCGCCATCGGGCGCGGCATCAAGAGTCAGGAGAATATCGCGCTGGCGGAGAAACTTGCCGAAGCGTTGGGCGGCGACATCGCCGCGTCACGCCCGATCTGCGACGCGGGTTGGCTGCCGATTGATCGTCAAATCGGTTCATCGGGTCAGACGGTCGCGCCCAAACTCTATGTCGCGCTCGGCATCTCCGGGGCGATTCAGCACCTCGTCGGGATGAAGAACGCGACGACCATCGTCGCCGTCAACAAAGACCCCGAAGCCCCCATCTTCGACATCGCGGACTACGGCATCGTCGGCGACCTCTTCGAGGTCATTCCAGTGCTGACCGAAGCAGTCAAAAAGTTAAAAGGCTAACGACAACCCTTCAGCCTTGCGGTTCAGCAGCGATGCCTTGACCCCCCAGCACTGATCCTGATGAAGCAGTCGGCGATGGTTGTTCAATCCTTATTGATGATCCATCCGATGATGCAACCGTGCCCGCCCGAAACTTAGAATTTCATGTGGAAGACCCTCCGTTTTTTGGAGCCTACGCTGTTTTTGCATAGTTACGCGCCCAAGCAATTTGCCCCGACATTTCCGCTAACCATGAAACCGACGAGAAAGGCATAACGCGATGAAAACCAAAAGGCTACTTGCTTGTATCTGTGTGCTGGCGGCGGTCTGTCTGACGGGCTGCACGAAGGACAACCAGAACTCCCCGACGACAAACGACTCCGCCGACCCGTCAACGGCGACGAATGCAGACGTTAAGAAGTCACCCGAAACCACCACCACCGGCGGCAGCACCGAAACCGGCGTCGAGAAGGTCAAACCCGCGCCCGGCACGGGCAACGTGCAGGGACGTGTCATGTTCAACGGCAAGCCGGTGGAGAATATCGAGGTCAAACTCTGCGAGAAGTTCAACCAGTTCTTTGGCGGGTGCAGCGGGAAGACGCTCACGGCGCGGACGGACAAGGACGGCGATTATGTGATCGCCAACGTCGAGCCGAAAGTGTACGAAGGTTTATTGGCGCGCGTCTTCGACACGGGCATGTACGTCTTCGCGACGCAGGGGATTGCGGGTCTTAGTTCGACCAAATACGAGGTCGTCGCGGATAAGACTTTATTCATCTCGCCGACCAATCTCTTCAAAAGCGATCTGAAGGTGCTCAACCCGAAAGCGGGGAGCAAGGTCGGCGCGCAAAATCTGGAATTGAAGTGGGGCGACTATCCGGACGCGGCCTATTACAAGTTCAGCATCTACCCGAACGAGCCGAGCGTCTCCGCTCCGTACGTCAACGAACGCGTCGAAGCGAGCACGTTCGCCGTCGATAAGCCGCTACCGAAAGGCGGCTACCGGATAGAGGTCGAAGCCTATAACGCCGCCGATCAAAAGTTGTCGGATAGCGGCAAAGACATCAAGTTCACAGTCACCGAACCATAGACCGGGAGGACATTTCGCGGATCACTGCTCGCGGTGGCGTTGCGGGTTGTTGTGCGCGGTGGGCGAGTCTTTCAAGACGACTTCGAGGTCGCGCACCACGTTGAGCGGTTTCCAGTCGTTGCCGCGATAAATCTTGAACAGGCGTCCGTCGGGCGCGACGAGCGCCGTCCGCAACGAATGGACGATCTGGTCTTTCTCCGGGAAATATTCGAGGCCGAAGAACTGCGCGAGTTGCTTGATGTCCGCCGCCTCACCGGTCGCGAAGTCCCAGTGCGCGAAGTTTTCCTTGTCGAACTTTTCGGTGTATGCCGCGCCGTAACTGCGAAGCACTTTGGGCGAATCGTAGGCGGGGTCGAGCGTCACGCTGAGCAGGTGCGTGCGGTCGCGGAGTCGCTCGCTCTTGTCGAGTTCCTTGTTGATGTCGGCGAACTTGGAACTCATCAGCGGGCAGTAGTCGGGCAGCGGGCAGCGCGTGTAGATGAATGTGACGAGCAGCGCGCGGTCGCGGTAACCGCGTAGCGAGATGCGCTTGCCGTCCTGATTGACGAGTTTGATATCGGGCGGTTCATCGCCCGCGCGCGGTTCGTTGCCACGCGCCTCCTTTGACGCATCGTCGCCGCCCGCCGCCGCGCCCTTCGTGATGACGGCGTTTTCCAGCCACGAGCGTCCGAGGTCAACCACCAGCATCGCCTGCACGGTGTCGCCCGCGCTCACCGTATCGAGCACCCATGCGTCCTTGACGGTGAACGGCATCGTCATCGGTTCCATGAAGCCCGCGATTTCTTCGTGCGCGATAGTCGCCTCGCGGTTGCGTTTATCAACCGAAACCACACGCCCGCGCATCTCGAAACGCCGCTCCTGTCCGCTCGGCTTGAATTCCTCCGACGATGCGCACGCCGTCAGCCCGCCGCCGAGAAGAACGGTCGCCAAAAGAAAGGCCATCGTGCGGAGTTTGTCAGTCCGAATTGTGAATGAAATCATGTTGAAGAATTGTCCGATAATTCCGAAAAACGCGCAACCCGGATGACCCGCACGCGCGTGCGGAGTTTCGACTCCGTACACCGTACGGCGTTTGATCCCACGACGCATCCACGCCGGCGACGCTCGCAACCGCTTTACAGCGCGCCCCAACACGCGCAAAATTATGTTAGGATGCGCGCATCAAGAGTCCATTAAAATGATGATCGAAGAGAGACAGCGGGAAGCGCAGTTGTTGGACGGGACGCGCATCGCCGGACAAATCAAGCGCGAGGTGGCGGACGAGGTTGCGCGTCTCAAGTCTGAGCACGCGGTTGCGCCGTGTCTCGTCGTGGTGCGGGTGGGCGACGACCCGGCGTCGGCGGTTTACGTCCGCCACAAGGTTCGCGCCTGTGAGGAACTCGGCATCCGTTCAGAGCATCACGCATTGCCCGCCGCGACGATGACCGCCGAACTGCTCGAACTCATCGCGCAACTCAACGCGCGCCACGACGTTGACGGCATCCTCGTGCAGTTGCCGCTACCGGAGGGCGTCGAACAGCCGCGCGTTTTGGAGTCGATTTCCCCGGCAAAGGATGTTGACGGCTTCCATCCGGTCAACGTCGGGCGGGTCGTGCTCGGCCAGCCCGCGCTCGTGCCGTGCACGCCCGCTGGTATCATCGAACTGCTCGTGCGTTACAACATCGAGATGCGCGGGGCGCACGCTTGCGTCGTCGGTCGCAGTCACATCGTCGGGCGTCCCGTCGCCGCGCTCCTGCTGCAACGCGACGCGACGGTCACCATTTGTCATTCGCGCACGCCCGATCTCGCCGCCGTCACGCGTCGCGCCGACATCCTGATCGCGGCCATCGGGCGCGCCGGGCTAATCGGCGCGGAACACGTCAAGCCGGGGGCGACGGTGGTCGATGTCGGGATGAACAATCTTACGGACGAGGCGCACGCGCGCGAGTTGTTCGCCGACCCCGAACCGCGCATCGAAACCATCAGACGACGCGGCTCGACGCTTGTCGGCGACGTACATCCGGCGCAGGTCGAACGCATCGCCGGAGCGTTGACGCCCGTGCCCGGCGGCGTCGGCCCGTTGACCGTCGCAATGCTGATGCGAAACACCGTCACGGCGGCCAAACGGCGACGGCGAATCGAATAAAAACGGGTCGTCGATGCACCGGCTGACCGATTCAATGAACAACCGCGCCGATGCTTGATTCTTTTATCGAGCCGATGAATCAATGAAACAATTCTTCTTATGTTGCGTGTCGGGTTAACAGGTTCAATCGCGGTCGGCAAGAGCTTCGTTGCCGGCGTTTTGAAGGAGCATGGCTGTCATGTGCTCGATGCGGACGAGACGGCGCGGGCGGTGGTCGAACCGGGGACGCCGGGGCTGCGCGCCGTCGTCGAGGTTTTCGGCATCGAAGTTTTGTGCGCCGACGGAATGCTCGACCGCGCGCGTTTGGGGTCTCTGATTTTTGCGAGCGAAGAACGCCGGGTGCGGCTGAATTCGATACTCCATCCGCTCATCATCGCCGCGCAGGACGAACAGATGCGTCGCTGGGAAGAATCCGACCCGCGCGGTATCGGCGTTATCGAAGCGGCTCTGATGGTCGAGTCGGGCGGTTACCGGAGGCTGGATAAACTCATCGTCGTGCATTGTCGTCCCGAAGTTCAACTACGACGTTTGATGTCGCGCAACGCGCTCGCGCGCGACGAAGCCGAACGACGCATCGCGGCGCAGATGTCGCAGGAAGAGAAGATGCGGCACGCGGATTTTTGCATCGACACCTCGGAAGGTTTCGACGACACGCGGCGCCAGGTTGAAAACGTCTACCGGAAATTGCGCGCCCTGAGCGATGGAGAACAGTCTCCGCTCGTTGAACCGAATGGCGTGCGCGTCGGCGGCGGACGGGGTTTGTGACGTGCGCGTGCGAGGATGCCGGGTGGCGTTTCGTGGGCGTGCGTCGGGAGGGGATGCGGAACAGTGTGAATAAACAACGACTCATCGCGTATCGTTTGCATCTGGCCGTCGCGCTCGTATTGTCGATGTCGCTGGCGGGCAGCGCGTGTTTCGAGAGCGAAGTGGGCGAGACGTTTTACGGTCGCGTCGAGGTTCCGCAGGCGCAGGAGTTTCGTTGGAGCGATGGCGGCGTGCCGCGCGTGTTCGACCCCGCGCTGGCCGCCGCGCCTCCGGATACGGATGTCGTGCGCGCAATGTTCGAGGGGTTGACCGATTACGACCCGCGCAACCTTGCGCCCGTGTCGGCGGTGGCGACGCGTTGGGAGTCGACGGCGGGGGCGCGCGTCTGGACTTTCTATCTGCGCGAGGACGCGCGTTGGTCG
>JBGTHJ010000289.1:0-2068 GCA_041746175.1 Pyrinomonadaceae bacterium | reverse complement strand
GCGCCGACGTGCTGCTCATCGAACAGGCTTTGCGGCGGATGGCCGCGCCGCCGCCCGTGAGCGTGCGGCTGCCGAGGGGCGAGTCCGACTTGCTGACGAGAGAAGAACTCCGCGCGCGTCTCGAACGGTGGCTCGACGAGATGCCGGAACAACCCGTGCTCATTCAGGTCGCCACCGGAATCGAAGAACCCGCGCTCCGAAACTGAAAGAAGCAGGGAAGCGAAGCGCGGGGGCGGAAAAGCAAACCGCGTCGCGAAATCGAAGAAGGGGGACGGCTGTTGATGCCGCTTCCCCTTCGCATTTTTACCGCTTCACGCGCTTCCGCTGTGGACGTTTCCATCGTCGGCGTCGCGCTCTCTTGCGCGTCGCGCTTCATTGGCGTTAGAGTTGTCGCCACGCACGCTCCCCATTAAATCATCAGCCGCGAAAGGATTTCATCTCCAAGGATGCAGAACACGCCGAGCGCAAGCTACAGTCTGACGTTGCGCGTAAAACTGTCGAGCCGGACGGGTACGCTGGGAGAATTGACGACCGCCATCGGGCGCGCCGGAGGCGACATCGGGGCGATTGATATCGTCAGCGCGGGACGCGACGCCATCGTTCGCGACATCACGGTCAACGCCGGGTCGAACGAGCACGGGCAGGAGATCGTCACCGCCGTCCGCGACATCGACGGCGTCGAGGTCGTCAACGTCTCCGACCGCACCTTCCTGATGCATTTGGGCGGCAAGATCGAAGTCGTCTCGAAGTCGCCGCTCAAGACGCGCGCCGACTTGTCGATGGCCTACACGCCGGGCGTCGCGCGCGTCTGCGAAGCGATTCACCGCGACCCCGAAAAAGCCTTCACGCTCACCATCAAACGCAACACGGTCGCGGTCGTCAGCGACGGGACGGCGGTGCTCGGCCTGGGCAACATCGGCCCGGCGGCGGCGATGCCGGTGATGGAGGGCAAGGCGATGCTGTTCAAAGAATTCGCCGGCGTCGATGCCTTCCCGATCTGTCTTTCGACCACCGATCCGGACGAGATCGTCCGCACCGTGAAGGCGATTGCGACGGCCTTCGGCGGCATCAATCTCGAAGACATCTCCGCGCCGCGCTGCTTCGAGATCGAAGACCGGCTCAAAGAAGAACTCGACATCCCGGTCTTTCACGACGACCAGCACGGCACGGCGGTGGTCGTGCTCGCCGCGCTCATCAACGCGATTAAAATCGTCGGCAAGCGGATGGAGGATTTGAAAGTTGTGGTCAACGGCGTGGGCGCGGCGGGCGTCGCGTGCTCGAAGATCATCATGGCGGCGGGCGTCAAAAACATCATCGGCTGCGATCAGGTTGGCGTGCTCTATCGCGGACGGCGCGAGCACATGAACTGGGTCAAAGAGTGGTACGCGCAGAACAGCAACCCCGACAACATCGAGGGCAGCGTCCACGACGCGATGCGCGGCGCCGACGTGTTTCTCGGTCTCTCCGCGCCCGGCGTCATCACGGTTGACGACCTGCGCCGGATGGCGGACAAGCCCATCGTCTTTGCGATGGCGAACCCGACGCCGGAGATTATGCCGGAGGACGCCGCCAAGCACGTCGCCGTCATGGCGACGGGGCGCTCCGACTACCCGAACCAGATCAACAACGTGCTCTGCTTCCCCGGCATCTTTCGCGGCGCGCTCCAGTGTCGCGCCTCGCGCATCAACGAGGAGATGAAACTCGCCGCCGCCCACGCCATTGCAGAGATCATCACCGACGACGAACTCCACCCCGAATACATCGTCCCCTCGGTCTTCGATAAGCGCGTCGCCGAAGCGGTCGCCCGCGAGGTCGAAGAAGCCGCCTATCAAACCGGCGTCGCCCGTCGCGAACGCGCCCACCACGAAACCGGAGACTAACGAAATTAGCCGATGTTTCATCCGCACATCGACTCACTACAGCGGTCTGCAATTGGGTGAGTGCCGGGAGCGCCAGCGTCCCGCTGGCCAGCGTGCTCGGAGCACGTTCAATGGTTCGCGTTCTCCGAACGCTCAATGCGAGCGGGACGCTCGCGCTCCCAGGCGATTCCGCTCTTTTATGTGCTACA
>JBGTHJ010000288.1:0-3940 GCA_041746175.1 Pyrinomonadaceae bacterium | reverse complement strand
CACGCTCGATCAGCCGCGCCGTCTCCGCCCCGAACCGCTCGCGCTGCACGCGCGCCGTCGCCTTGTTCGCCGCGTCGAAGCCTGGCAAAAACTTCGGCGACGCGCGCACGCGAAAATGTTCGACCAACTCCGCCGCCGACTTTTCTGCAAATTCCGCTGTGAGACGCGCCGCGCTTTCTTCGCCCGCACGCCGCGCCAGCGCCGCCCGCTCACGACTCTGCATCAAACGCACACGCCCGCGTCGCGCTGCTTCCAACAGCACGTCTCGCAAACGCACGCGCCCGCGCAGCGCACGCCGCGTTCGATGGATGAAGGATACAGGATGCAGGATGAAGTCTAAGAAGGACCGACCGCTGCTCTGGCTTTCGTCCTTCATCCCGCATCCTTCATCTTTTCGGTTAGCGCATCGAGAATGCGTTCGGCGGTGTGTCCGTCCCAGAGCGGGGGCAGGCGTCGTGCTTGCGTGTGGTCGCGCTGTGGAGCATCGAGCGCGGCGAAGGCGGTGTTGACGATTCTTTCGGCGTCCGTGCCGACGATGATGTTCGTTCCCATCTCGACGGTGACGGGTCGCTCGGTGTTTTCGCGTAGCGTCAGACACGGGATGCCAAGCGCGGTCGTCTCCTCCTGGATGCCGCCCGAATCCGTCAGCACGAGCCGCGCGCCGCTGTAGAGTCGCAAGAAATCGAGATAGCCGAGCGGCTCGATCAAACGCACCGTGCCGCGTCTCTCGACTTCTTCGACGAGACCGAACCGCGCGAGGTTTTGCCGCGTGCGCGGGTGCGCGGGAAAGATGACCGGCACGCGCCCGCCAATGTGTTCGAGCGTTGACACGACGCGCCGGAGCGTCGCGCGGTCGTCGACATTCGACGGGCGGTGCAGCGTTACGACGGCGTAATCGCGCCCGGCCACGCCTAACTCTTCGCGCACACGCGAGCGCGCGGCGCGTCCGAGTTGCGCATGGAGCGAATCGATCATCACGTTGCCGACGAGACGGATGCGCTCGGGCGGTATGCCTTCGGCCAGCAGGTTGGCGTCGGCGTCGGCGGAAGGCGTCAGCAGCAGGTCGGCGAGTTGGTCGGTCAGTAGGCGGTTGATCTCTTCCGGCATCGTGCGGTCGCGGCTGCGCAACCCCGCTTCGACGTGCGCCACGCGGACGCCCAACTTCGCGCAGACCAGCGCGCACGCGAGCGTCGAATTTACGTCGCCGACGACCAGCGCCCAATCGGGCTGCTCGCGCAAGACGACCGGCTCGAACAATTCCATCACGCGCGCCGTCTGCACCGCGTGTGTGCCGGAGCCGACGCCGAGATGGATGTCGGGTTCGGGCAAACCGAGGTCGCGGAAAAACGCGGCGGACATCTGCGCGTCGTAGTGCTGCCCCGTATGGACGATGAGCGGCGCAAACTCACGCTCGCGCCGCTTCATCGCTTCGACGATGGGCGCAACCTTCATAAAATTAGGCCGCGCGCCAACTACATTGATAACTTTGAGCACTGGCAAAATTATTCGTAGGCTTTGCTACGATGCCGCACTGCGATAATTTCTACAACGCATCCTGTCTCATCGAATGGCGTAGAACACGCGATAGTCGCCGGGGCGAATACGCCAGCGATTCTGCGCGCCGACAAGTTTGCGACACCCTGAAGGAACGAGGCTCAACAGCTAATGCTCGTATCGCTCTAATCACTCGAACTCGCACGGTCTCATCCAGCGTCCTAATCTCTTTCTGAGCCGGATGAGCAAGGCTGAGCGTGTTACACGAATGGGCGTGGTGCAGAAGCCCGATCTTCGTCAAGGGCGCGATCCTTCCGCCACGACCATTGATACCCTTACTGCGTGCGGGTTTCCGCAAATTCGTTCAACTCTTCGAGCGACATCGAAGGCTCTCCAGCGCGTTCGTCGGCGATCATGTTGTCGTAGATGTCTTCCCAGAGTTCGCCCCACTCTTTGAGATCGAGCAATACGGCCACCTTGTGACCCTCCGTGTCCGTCACAAATTGAACGCCTTTGACTGCCATTTATTTCCAAACCATCTTTCGTTTTTCACAGTTTACAGCCGGACGATTCGCGCGTTGCTGGCGCGGCGTTGGTCGCCGTCGAGCGTGTTGCGGGTATCGACGATGAGCGTCGAGAGTTGGCAGACGCGCGCGTAGTCGACCGCCGTGTGGTCGGTGACGATGACGATGCAGTCGGCGGCGCGGAGTTCGTCGTCGGCGAGTTCGACCGAGCGCAACGGCGTCGGGTCGGCGGTTTGCGTGTGCGCGTCATCGAAATTTATCTCGGCGACGAGCGGGTCGTGGTAGCGCACGTCGGCGCCCTTGGCGCGCAGGCGGTCGATGATCGAGAGCGCGGGGCTTTCGCGCACGTCGTTGATGTCCTTCTTGTAGGCCACGCCGAGCATCAGAATGCGCGAACCTCTGAGCGATTTGCGCACGTCGTTGAGGCCGTCGGCGACGAGCGTAACGACGTGTTCGGGCATCCGCGAATTGACCTCTTCGGCAAGGCCGATGAAGCGCGAATCGAAACCGTGCTGACGCGCTTTCCACGAAAGATAGTGCGGGTCGAGCGGGATGCAGTGGCCGCCGATGCCGGGGCCGGGGTAGAACGGCATGAAACCGAACGGCTTGGTGGCCGCCGCGCGAATCACCTCCCACGTGTCGATGCCGAGCGCGTAGCAGAGCCGCGCCATCTCGTTCGCCATTCCGATGTTGACCGCGCGAAACGTGTTCTCCAACAACTTCGCGGCTTCGGCGACACGCGCCGAACTGACCGCGTGCACCTCGCCGACGATTTGCGCGTAGAGCGCGGCGGCGACAGCGGTCGAATCGTCGGTCGAGCCGCCGACCACCTTCGGGATATTGTGCGTCTGGAACTGCGGGTTGCCGGGATCGACGCGCTCCGGCGAAAAGGCGAGCAGAAAATCTTCGTCGAGTTTGAACCCGGTCTCGACGAGTATCGGCAGCAAAACTTCATCGGTCGTGCCCGGATAGGTCGTCGATTCGAGGATCACGAGTTGTCCGCGCCGTAGGCATTTCTGAATCTCGCCCGCCGCCGCGAGGATGTAGGAGATGTCCGGCTCTTTGGTTTTCCGCAGCGGCGTCGGGACGCAGATGATGATGCAGTCGCAGTCGGTGAGGTGCTGAAAGTCGGTCGTCGCGTCGAGCAGTTTCGCGCCGACCACCTCCTTGATCGCCGACGCCGAAACATCACCGATGTAAGACCGCCCGTCGTTGATCGCGGCAGCTTTGGAAGCGTCGACCTCGAAGCCCGTGACGCGAAATCCTTTGTGCGCAAACTCAACCGCCAGCGGCAACCCGACGTAACCCAGCCCGACGACGCCGATGTGCGCGCTTCGATCTTTAATCAGATTTGTGATTTTCTCTTTGACCATAATTGAAATAACCGTGTGACTTCTGCAAAGTTGAGCCGCATAGGGAGACGACGGCGACGTGTGTTTAAGCCGTCAAGACTAGGGGAGCGCAAGCGCGCCTGTCAAGCACGGGATTGACGCCGCGCGCCGCGCCGCGTCGCACAAATTCCGTTGAACGAAACACACGGCGTCGGCGTTTTGACTCAAACGCCCGCCAATCGTGCCACAACCACGAATCTGAAATTTGCCCTCGATAAGTTTTTCTCTCCGTCTCCACTTCGTTCGCCGAAATGTTGAACGGAGCGGGGATTTCGTATATCTCTATCAAACATTATGACGCCGGAAGAGAAGAACGAATCGCCGGAGCGACTTGAACGCGGTCTGGGGCTGCTCGATGCGACGATGATCGTGGTCGGCTCGATGATCGGGTCGGGCATCTTCATCACGTCCGCCGAGTCTTCGCGGTTGGTCGGCGCACCCGGCTGGCTGCTTGTGGCGTGGGCGCTGGCGGGCTTGCTGACGATCACGGGCGCGCTGTGCTGCGCGGAGTTGGCGGCGATGATGCCGCGC
>JBGTHJ010000287.1:0-25809 GCA_041746175.1 Pyrinomonadaceae bacterium | reverse complement strand
GGTGGGATGGAGTTACGCGGGAGGGCGGCAGGACGAGGAAGAGATGGCGGGGCTGGCGGAGAGAATGGTGGCGGCGGTCGAGGAGATGGCGGAGCGGGTGGAGGAGATGGCGACGCCCTCCGACTTCCCTGACGCCGACCTCACTCAGAGAAAACTGGACAACGCTTTGGCAGAAATGGACTTCGAGTAAGCCCCGCCGCCGGAGGGAGTGCCGCGAAGTCCAAGCCTTTTTGCTGGTGGCGAACCCGCACACGGCACGCCCCCTCCATCTCTTTTTCACACCGTCAACGACCGGCCTCTCGCAGAATTTTTTGGAGCGTATCGAGTCCCTCTTTCTTGCGTCGTTGTAACCGCTCGGAGCGATGCTGTTTATCATCCTGTGCGAGAAGCGCGGTGAACTCGCCGAGCCTTCCTTCGGGCCGCGAACACACCTCCCGCAGGACTAATTCGTACTGCCTCAACATCCGGGTCGCCGTAGAGGGATCGAAGAGGCTGGTGTTGTAGTGGAGGTCGATGCGCAGCCCTTCATCGCCTTGCATGATGTGCAGGTTTAAGTCATACCGGGCAATCTCCCGGTTGATCTCGAAGCGCGTGATGTCTAGACCGAGCAGCGAGAGCGGGGACGCGGGGATATTGTCCAGCATGAAGAGGACGTTGAAAAGCGGCACGGCCTCCTGGAGACTCCGCTCCGGATGCAACTCCCTGACTATTACCTCGAAGGGGAGGTCTTGGTGAAGGTACGCGCCGAGCGACACGTCGCGCAGCCGCGCGAGGAATTCGCTGAAGGTCGGGTCGCCGCTGGCGTCGCTCCTGAGGACGAGGATGTTAACGAAGAGGCCGATCACCACCTCGACCTCAACGCTGTTGCGTCCGGCGATGGACGTTCCGACAACGATGTCATGCTGTCCCGAGTAATAGTGCAACAATACCTTGAAGGCCGCCAGCGATGCCATAAAGAGCGTAACGCCCTGTTGGAGCGCGAGCCGTTGCAAAGCCTCACTCAACTCCCCTGATAGCGTAAGACTCTGCGCCGCGCTGCGGTAGACGTAGTATTCGGGTCGCGGGTAGTCCGTTGGCAGCCGCAGT
The DNA here is from genome assembly GCA_041746175.1 of Pyrinomonadaceae bacterium. Lineage (GTDB taxonomy): Bacteria > Acidobacteriota > Blastocatellia > Pyrinomonadales > Pyrinomonadaceae > JBGTHJ01. The sequence goes on along the minus strand of JBGTHJ010000287.1, from coordinate 24,723 downwards.
GGCGAAGCCCCCGCGAGTCGCCCCTTCCAGTAGTTGAGGTGAGTCTCCAACGACGCGCCCTGAAAATACTGCTGCTGCCAGACGGCGAAGTCGGCATACTGAATCGGTAGTTCGGGAAGCGGCGAGGGTCGCCCCTGAGAGAAAGCGCCGTACAACTCATTCAATTCCCGTGCGAGGATGCCCATTGACCACGCATCGGAAACAGCGTGATGCATGTTGAAAAACAGGACGTGGTGATCGTCGCGCAGACGCAGCAGCAGCAAGTGCAGGAGCGGCCCCCGAGTCAAATCGAAAGATCTCTGCGCTTCCGCAGAAGCGATTCTGGCGGCCTCCGCCTCGCGCTCGCCGTCTGGCAGACCGCTTAAGTCCTTCAACGGAATTTCCGCCGGTGCGGGGGGGCGGATGACCTGCCGCGGCTCGCCGTCAACCACCTCGAAATGGGTTCTCAGTATCTCGTGTCGGCGGATAATTTCGCTGGCGGTCATCTTCAGAGCCTTCTCATCCAGTCGGTTGGAGAGGACGAGCGCGCCCGCCACGTTGTAGCCGGTATTGCCGGGGTTCATCTGCTCGATGAACCACAGTCGCCGCTGCATTAAAGAGAGCGGGATGTTACCGTCTCTCGGGACGGGGAGAATCGGCTGCGTCTGAAGACCTTCGCCCGTGGCGCGAGACGCCTCGATCCGCGCCGCGAGGTCGACCAGCGTCGGGTGCTCGAAGATGACGTTCAGCGGCAACGTGACTTTGAAGGTGTTACGCACTAAAGACGCCAACTGCGTCGTCAGGAGCGAATCGCCGCCAAGCTCGAAGAAGTCATCTTCCGGACTGACCGGCTCGACGCCGAGCAGCTTCGACCAAAGCGTGGCAAGCATCTCTTCAATCGGGTTGTTAGTCGAAGGGGTCGTCGCCGCCGCCTTGCGCTCGGAACTCCCGTAATCAGGAATGGGTAACGCCTTGCGGTCAACCTTGCCGTTCGCCGTCAGAGGAAGCGCGTGCAGCAGGATGAAGTCCGCCGGGATCATGTACTCCGACAGCTTGCTCCGCAGGAAGGAACGCAACGCCTCGTCGTCGAGCGACTTCAGGGAGGGCGCGGCTTGGGCGATAATGACGCGCTGACTCGAAGCGACGCCCGGTGAGTCCGGCCATCTAATCTCGGAGGTGTGTGCGTAGCCCATCTCCTCGAGCGCTTCCTGCCACTGCTCTAGCGACAAGAGAGGATGCGCCGGGCGCAGATCGTAATCCTCGAACCGGTCGAAACCTTGAGCCAATCCCATATCGAGATTGTGACGAGGCTCGAAGCGCGTGTGTTCGACGAACAGCAGGATGCCGCCCGGCGCGAGCAGCGTCGCGATGTTCCGCAACATTTCTCGAACATCCCGCGCGTCGTGTAGCACATTGGCCGCGACGATCACATCGTAAGCGTGCCCGGCATAGCCCTGCACAAGCGGATTCTCCTCGATGTTGAGGAGCGAGTAGGTTACGAAGGGGTAGGACTTGAACCGCTGTTGCCCGGCGCTCAGGAAATAATTCGAGATGTTCGTATAGCAGTAGTTGGAGTGCTCGGGTTGCAGTAGCGGCAGCAGATAGGAGGTGATGGAACTGACGCCCGCGCCCACCTCAAGAATGTTCAACCTCCGCGCGTGGCGCGTCTCCGACAGATGGTGGAGCACGTCCCCGGCGGCCCGATAGCAGCGCTCAAAACCCGTGTCGTGGATGTCCTCGGCGAACTCCGACGAACCCTCCGAAAAAATCAGTTGGGACTGCTCAACTCGACCGGTGAGGATGTCCGGCAGGTTATCGCCGAGACGCTGGTACAGGTTCAGGAACGGCGTCAGCCTCGCCGTCTCGTCGTCGTCGTAGGAACTGATGCGCGCGTGAATCTCGTCGAGAACAGGCCGCGCCGAATCCAACGCGAGCGGCTCTGCGCGGGTGAATCGTTCTCCCTCTCTCTTCAGAAAGCCCTCATCGACCATGAAGTTCAAACACCTTACAAGCCACTTGCGATAGCGCTCTTGAATGTCAGTCTTCAGCATCAGTTGATCGACCGAGTAACTCTCGTCCGCCGTCCTGAACGCGCCCATCTCGGCGAGCGCCGCAGCGGAGTAGGCGATAGTCAGGCTGTTCATGAAGCGCCGGTAGAGATCATCGCCCCCTGAGATGGCGTGCGCCGCCGGGTCGCCGTTCGCCGTGAGGAGTCCAGCCCGCAGCAGCGACGCATACATGTCGTCGCCCTCATGCGCCTCCTCCATTTTGAAGACCCCGGTGGCCGCCTCGTCGGCGACGACATAGGCGAGCAATCGCTTGAGCCCCTGTTTCTCTCCGACCGCTGCGACGACCGCCGCCTCGACGCCGGGATACTGAAGCAGGGCGGCCTCGATCTCGCCTAGCTCAATCCTGTAGCCGCCGATCTTGACTTGGAAATCTTCACGCCCGAGGAATTCAATATTGCCGTCCGGCAGGTAACGCCCGAGATCGCCCGTCCGGTACAAACGCTCTCCCGTGCGCGGGTGGCGGAAGAAGCTTGCACTGGTCTTCGCGTCGTCGCGCCAGTAGCCCTGTGCGAGACCGGTGCCGCCGATGTAGAGATACCCGGGAACCCAGTCTGGACACGGCTCAAGCGCGTTGTTGAGGACGTGAAAGGTCTGGTTGAGCATCGGCTTTCCGTACGGGATGCTCTTCCATGACGGGCTGACCTCCTCTATGGGGTAGAGGATTGACCAGATAGAAGCCTCCGTCGCGCCGCCCATGCTGATGAGCTTCGCCCCGCCCGCCTGCGCGCGGATCTGCGCCGGCAGCGAAACGGGTATCCAGTCGCCACTCATGAGCACCAGGCGCAGGTGTTCGAGTCCGTCCTCCCCGACGTTTTCGGCATATTCGACGACCATCTCCATCAAGGCGGGCACAGAGTTCCAGATCGTCACGCGTGCGCGCCGCATCAAGTCCAACCAGTGCGCGGGCTCGCGGGTGGCGCTCGCGTCCGGGATGACGATGGCGCCGCCAGCGGCGAGTATCCCGAAGATGTCGTAGACGGAGAGGTCAAAGTTGAGGGACGAGAGCGCGAGCACGCGGTCGTCGGGCGAGACGCCGAAGCGTAAGTTGACATCGACGACCGTGTTGACCGCGCCGCGATGATCGATGGCAACGCCCTTCGGCAGTCCCGTCGAGCCGGAGGTGTAGATGACGTAAGCGAGGTCGTCCTGCCCTTGCACCGGTTCAAGCGACGGGACGGGATCGTCCGTTGGCGGCTCATCCGTCACGCGCAGCCGCCGGATGCCTGCGGGCCATTCGAGAGATTCGTCGAGCGCGGGCTGGGTGAGAGCCAACTCGACTTCGCCGTGCGAGAGGAGGTAGGACAACCGCTCGGCGGGGACTTTCGGATCGACCGGCAGGTAGGCGGCCCCTGACATGAGGATACCCACAGTGGCGACGACCTGCTCCCAGCCCTTCTCCATCACCACGGCGACGAGCGTATTAGGTCTGGCCCCCAAACTCCGCAGCCGGTTCCCCACCAAGCTTGCGAGACGGTGAAGCTCATGATAGGTCAGCGTGCGTTCGGCAGTGATGACGGCGGGGGTGTCTGGCCGCCGCAACGTCTGCTCAACAAAGAGAGTGTGGAGCAACCCTCCGGGGACAGTCCCTTCGGTGGCGTTGACGCTGGCGCGGCGCGCGAGTTGTTCTTGAGGCACGAGCTTTTCCCGCGTGTCGTCTCGGCCAGCAGCGTCGTCGCCCGCAAGGTTGTTAAGAAGGCGGCGGAAGGCGTCGAACATGTCGTCGAGCAGACCTTCGGGGAAAAGGTCTTCCACCGCGTCCCAGTTGAACGTAAGCGTTCCGTCGTGCTCGGCGATCTGATTGTCGAGCCACACCTGCGGCGTCTGTCCGATGCTGTAGACGGTCGTGGCGGGGAGTGTCGGCTCGTCAACAGCCGGTGCCATGCTGCTGAGCGAGAGGGTGCTCGTGAAGATGACGGGCATGAGGGCTTGGAAGCCGCCGCGCTGCATCCGGTTCAACTCGCGGAGGACGCGCACGCCGCTGATGTAGCGATGCTCCATATCCTGCCAAAGCTGCGCCTGCAATCGCTTCGCCCGCGCCTCGAACGTGTCGAGCACGGCGGTGTCCACCTCAAGGAGTGTGAGCGAGGTGAAGTCGCCGATGATGTCGTTGACCTGCGGGTGGAGCGGCAGTCGGTTAAAGAGCGTCAGGTTGATCGTGAAACGCTGCGACTTGCTCCACATCGAGAGGCACTCGGCGAAAGCCGCGAGCACGAGGGTGGAGGGAGTGATGCCAAGTCGCGCGGCGCGGGCCTTGAGGCGTCGCCACGTCTCCGGCTCAAGACGGTCGCTGCGGCGCGTGAAGTGTGGCCGCGCCAGCGACGCGGGGGCGATGGCAAGAGGGAGGTCGGGAGCCGGAGGCAACTCCGGCACGCGCTTCTTCCAGTATGCGACCGACTGCTGGTAGAGGGGCGTTTCCCGTAGCTCATTCTCGGCGAGCACGTAGTCGCGGAAGGAGAGATCAATCGGTTTGAGCACCGCATCCGGGTTGTGGTAGAGCAGACCGAGTTCGCGCGAGAGTATCTGCGCGCTGCGGCCATCGGCGATCAGGAGGTCGTAACTGATGTGTATCCTGACACGCCCGCCCTCCAACCGGGTCGCGTGAACCTCGAACAGCGGCCACTCCTCCGGGTTCAACACCTGATGCGACATCCGGCGGCGGACGGCGTCCAAACTGTAAGCGACCGTTTGCCCGTCCATCTCCCGCAAGTCCAGCACATCGATCTGGTAAGGGGGGACTTCTTCCAGAATCTGTTGGCTCCCGTCCGGCAGGATGACGGCGCGAAGCATATCGTGACGCTCGACCAGACGCTGCCATGCGTGGGTGAATCGTGCGAGGTCGAGACGCTCGCCCTCGATCTCCGCATAGACGTGCGTGGCGACGTTCCCCAACTCGAAATCGCCCTTGCGCCCGACCCAGTACGCCTGCTGAATGTCGGTGAGCGGAAACGGCTGGTGCTTGCTTTTCGGGTCGGGCTTGATCGAGGGGAGCGGCGCGACGGTGAGTCCGGCTTCCGCGTCGCCACTCTTGTGCGAAGCAATGGCAGCGGCGAGGGTGGCTACGGTGGGCGACTCGAAGAGGCTGCTCAGCGGCAACTCGACGCCGAAGGCTTCGTTTAGCGTCGAAATTAACTGCGTGGCGAGCAGCGAGTGTCCGCCGACCTCGAAGAAGTTGTCGTGGATGCTGACCTGCACGCCGAGCAGGTGCGTCCAAATACCCGCCACTATCTCTTCTAATGCCGTTCGTGGGGGCGCGAAGTCGGCGTCTTGTGGGAGCGCGCCGCCAGCCCGCGCAGGTCTGACGCTTGGGCATTCATCATCAGGCACTCGGTCAAGCAGTTCGGCGAGCGTGTGCTCCTGCCCGTCGGCCATCGCGCCCAAAAATTCCGTGAGGTGTTTGAGTGCGCGTTGCAGGTCGGAGCCCGCGAAGCGGCGGCGGTCGTAAATGAGCCGTAACGACATTTCACGACTGGCTGAAGCGAGCAGGGTCAAGGCGTACTGCGTGCGCGCCCCCTTGATCTGCACACGGTTGATCTCGAAGGGGAGTCCGTCCAACTGCGCCGCGTCAATGTCAACGGGATAGTTCTCGTAGACGACCAGGCTCTCGTAAAGCGGCAGCGCGCCGGGCACTTCGCTCGACTCGCGGATTTGCGCGCCGGAGGTGTGCTCGAACGCCCGGAGTCTCAGGTTGTACTCGCGCAGTTGCTCGATCCATTGTCGGAGGGAGGTTCGCGGCGTCATCTGCGCACGCACCGGCAGCGTGTTGATGTAAACCCCGACGGCAGACTCGATGTCAGGCAGTTCGGTCGGGCGTCCGGCGACGGTAATGCCGAAGACTATGTCCTCGCGCCCGCTGTAGCGGCTGAGCAGTAAAGCCCAAGCCCCGTGCACGAGCGTGCTGAGCGTGCATTGCCTCTGCACCGCCGACTTGCGGAGCGCGGTCGTGAGTTGCTCCGGCAGCGTTGCACGCGCATCGCCGTACATCTCACCCCCCTCGAACGGTTGGTCAGATTCCGTCTCCTTACCGAGCGGGGTCGGACGGTCGAAGCCGTGCAACACGTCGCGCCAGAACCCCTCGGCTGCCGGCGCGTTCTGCTTCTTCAGCCACGCGATGTAATCCTTGTAAGCCGGAGCTTCCGGCAGGCGCACATCCCGGGCTTCGCAGACTGCTTGGTAAAAACCGAGGAACTCCTTGAACACTAATGCAAGGCTCCATCCATCGAGCAGGATGTGATGGTGCGTCCAGACGAAGGTGAACTCCTCGTCGCCGATCCGGAATAACGTCAGCCGCATGAGCGGAGGCTTCGTCAGGTGAAAGCCTCGCCGCCGGTCGTCGTCGAGGTACATCTCCACGCGCTCTCTCTGCTCCTGCCCGCCGAGCGAGCGACAGTCGTACTGCTCAACAGGGACTTCCACCTCCCGCAGCACAACCTGCAAAGGCTCGTCCTGTTGCTGCCAGACGAAGCCTGACCGCAAGGGTTGATGACGACTTACCGTGCGCGCCCACGCCTCTTTGAAGGCATCGAAATTTATAACTCCTTTGAGGTCGAAGACGACCTGCTCGACGTGCACCCCCGACTGTGGGGAGCGCAGCGTATCGAAAAGCATCCCCTGCTGGGGAGCAGATAAATTAAAGATTGCCTCGACGTTCCGCCTGCTCATCAATGGTTCCCTCGATCTACAATCTTCAAGGCACATCGCAGAAGGCGTACGGGCGGTTCGATGAACCGCCGGCCTTCTGTTCGGCCTGCGCCGCGAAGTCTGGATGACAAGGCAGGGCATCTTCGATTGTCGGGAGAAATTGCCTCACCGGAATCGTCTCCTTGCCATCTTCGGTCTCAGCCAAGACTGTTAAATGAAACTGACGCGATTGAGGAATCCGCCAGATGTGATCCTCGGGGACAAGTCAAAATATGCTCGCGCCGCTCCGTCCTTGTCAACGATGCGTTGACCGGCGAGGAACTATCCCGCACCGCGCCCTGTTGAAGGGCGGTCACTATCAAAAAAGAGAAATTAGATTCGCACGCGCTCAGGTGGACAAGCCGCTCCGACGCCACCCATGTGGTTCCCGCCTTCCGGCGGAACGGCGCGTTTCGTTGCTTCTGCGGTTCGCCCTTTATGCGCTTTTGCGCCGCTTGCGCGACGCCCCATCACCCTGCGCCCTTTTAGAGATTTTCGGCGGGCTGAACTTGATCCCGTAGAGATCGGCGGCATTCTTGAAGAGGAGACGATGACGCACCTCCTCCGAGTGATTACCGAGGTTGGCCTCTATCGTCTCGGAGACATTGCCGTAAAGACAACCGGGATGCGGGAAGTCGGTTTCAAACAGAATGTTTTCGACCCCTACTTGATCTAACAGCCTTTCGGGGCCGACCTTCTCGTAAGAGAAACAGGCATAGACGTGGCGGCGGAAATACTCGCTCGGCAGCATCTTGAATTCCGGGCGGCTGCGTCCAAGCCCCACGTAATTAAACTCGTGATCGAGCGCCTCAAGAATAAAGGGAATCCACCCGATGCCGCTCTCCACACATACGAATTTGATGCCGGGGAAGCGCGGCAGCACACCGGAGAGCAGTAGGTCGGAAACCTGCATACAGTTCCCAAGCAGAAATCCGACGGTGACGAGCGCGAAGGCGGCGGGAAAGCCACTGACTTCCAGCCGCTCACGCGAATAAGACTCGGGGGCTTCACCGCCGCCGATATGGAAACTGATGGGCAACCCCGCCTCTTGCGCGATAGACCACAGCGGATCCCAGTGGCGGTCTCCAATGTACGGCTGGCCGAACTTCTGCGGACTCCCGGTAAAGAGAATCCCCGCGTGTCCCATCAACGCGCACCGCTCCACTTCTTTGACAGAGGCTTCGATGTCCCAGAACGGGATGACGGTGACGGGGACAAATCGCTCCCGCGCCGGCGCGCTCCACTCGACCTGAAAATCGTTGTAAGCCCGAACACATTCCAATATCAGTTCATCGTTTTTAAGGAAGAGGAAAGACTGACCCGCGAACCCGCAGATGTTCGGGTAGAGCACCTGGGCGTAGATGCCGATCTCGTCCATCATCTTGAGGCGAGCGTGAGCGTCGTACGAAGCGGGATGAACGTCTTCGTATGTCGGCGGGCGCGTCGGAAACGGCTTCTCCCACCCCGCCAGCGCGGCGCCGCCGACACTAAATACCTTTTGGTCGCCAACGTACCATAATTGTTCTTTGTTCTCTTCATCCCACGCAACGTGTGGTACGAGGTCGCCCCACTTGGAAGCAACGCGGCTCGTCCAAAGGTCATGCGGCTCTGTAATGTGACTGTCGGCGTCTATGATCCATGAAGATGATTTAGGGTTCATCATAAAAGTAGCAACCTCGCAAAATGTCGGAATGTGGCAGTCCCGATCGGTTAAAGTAAGCGAGGCCCGAAAAGCGACGGGAAGTCTGCGTCCCCATCAACACGCTTTCAACTCCCAAACGCCAAATGGTCGCGCATATGGATAACTGGGCCGGACTAGCGACGGAGAATTAAGAGCAGGCTTCCTCTTCTTTCCAACCGTAGACACCACCGGGAAAAACCTGCGCCGTCATTCTACAACAATTCAGCGGAGATGGAATCGCCGCGTCACCGCCCCGCATGGTTGTTATCGAAAGATACCGGCAAGTCCCACATAAATCTCAGCACCTCGGCGCGCCGGTGCCTGAGTCGAAGCCCGAGGTTGCGCGCCTGCGTGCGCAACCGACGCCGCCGGAACAATGTCGATGATCTGCCGCCGCCATCGGCAGAGTGTGGCGCGATTGGGTCGTCCGCTCAAACTTCTTCACTCGTTTCGCACTCACGCCGTGCTCTTTCATCAAGCGAGCGCATCAGGTGCGGCTGATCTGCTCATCCTCCTGAACGGTCACATCTCCTACGAAATACGGTAACGCTATATCTGAAAGGGCGCCCCACGAGTGGTCGCTGGAGTTGGCTGTCGTACAAAGAGGCCGGGCGCCGATACACGGCTGCCATCGTGCGGAAGACCCGCACTTTGAACAGACTGCGGAGGCTCTCTTAACAGTTTGGGCTTGATCCGCAACCCGGCGCGCACGCGACGGAATAACTCCCAACATCGCTGCTGGATTTGATCCACTGTGAAGGCCAGCGTCTTCTAAACCGAGACATGCTGGTTGGCCGGGCAGTCTCGATTAACAGGCGTGTGGATGACGGCGCGGCGTGCGGCGAAACGAGCGACGCTGTTGGCAAGCATGAAGTGCGGCTCAATGTCCGGTTGACGGCGAGGAGGGCGGCGGCGGCGGCTGACCGTCCCCGCTCTTTGTTCGGAACGCGTTGACGACCAACAACGCGACTCCGACTGTTGCGCCGCCAATGCCAATCGGCAACGCCATTACGAGAAGCAGGTGTATCAAACTACCGGCCACGCCGAAGCCGAAGCCGACAAGCCACACGAGCAGGAGAAAGCCCGAGACGACGAGCGAGATAACCAGTGTGAGGATGCCAGCCTTGCGCATGGGAATGGATTCCGGTTACTTGAAAATTTACGGGGGACTTTACGCGGCTTCATCGACTCCGGTGAGCGATTCGCCGGGGATGGCGCGGCGGCGTTCGACCATTTCGGTGGTGATGACAAACTCTTTGATGCGCTTCTGCGAGGGCAACGTATACATCGCGTCGAGCAGCAGTTCTTCCATAATCATCATCAGCCCGCGCGCCCCGACCTTGCGTTCCACCGCTTGCCGGGCAATCGAGCGCAGCGCGTCGTCGGAGAAGCGCAGTTTGACGTTATCGTAGTCGAACTTCTTCTGATACTGCTTGATGAGCGCGTTCTTCGGCTCGGTGAGGATGCGGATCAGCGCCGACTCGTCGAGTTCGTGCAAGACGCCGAGCACGGGCAGCCGACCGACGAACTCCGGTATCAAACCATAGCGCACGAGGTCTTCGGGTTGCGCCTGCGAGAGCGCTTCGGCGTAGCGGTCTTTGCCGCCCTTGATTTCGGCGTGGAAGCCCATCGACTTGTTGCGCAGACGCCGCTCGATGACCTTTTCCAGCCCGACGAACGCGCCGCCGCAGATGAAGAGGATGTTGGTCGTATCGACGGGGAAGAACTCCTGGTGCGGGTGCTTGCGCCCGCCCTGCGGCGGGACGTTGGCGACCGTGCCTTCGAGAATCTTGAGCAGGGCTTGCTGGACGCCCTCGCCCGACACGTCGCGCGTGATCGACGGGTTCTCGTCCTTGCGGCAAATCTTGTCGACCTCGTCGATATAGATGATGCCCTGTTGCGCGCGTTCGACATCGCCGTTGGCGGCCTGCAAGAGTTTGAGGATGATGTTCTCGACATCCTCGCCGACGTAGCCCGCCTCGGTCAGCGTCGTCGCATCGACGATGGTGAAGGGCACCGACAGCATCCGCGCGAGCGTCTGCGCCATCAGCGTCTTGCCCGTCCCGGTCGGGCCGATGAGCAGGATGTTTGATTTCTGTATCTCGACATCGCTGCGTCGGCGCGCGAGTTCGATCCGCTTGTAATGTTGATAGACGGCGACGGCGAGACGCTTCTTGGTCTCTTCCTGCCCGATGACGTATTCGTCGAGGAAACTTTTAATCTCGTTGGGTTTGGGCAACGGCGGGCGCGTCGCGACGGCTTCGGCCTGCTGATCGTCGGTGATGATCTCGTTGCAGATGTCGATGCACTCGTTGCAGATGTAGACGGTCGGGCCGGCGATCAGCTTCTTCACCTCGTTCTGCGATTTGCCGCAGAACGAACAACGCAACGTATCATCAGTTCGACGTACCATAAGTTTTCAGGGGACTCCGTTGGGTTCGGATTCAAACGAAACGTCAGGTTTGCAAGTAAACGCCGCGACGGGCAGACAACGGAAAACGCACGCGCGTTCGGTCACCGGCGCGAGTCCGGCGACAGCGAACCGGCGTGTTTCGTGGATGCCGTCCGCTGTCGCCGTTTTATCTTATCAAAAGTTGCGCGCCGCGTGGGGAGGTTATTCGCGGTGCGCGATCACTTCGTCGATCAGTCCGTACTCTTTCGCCTGCATCGACGACATGATGCGGTCGCGTTCAACGTCGCGCTCGATCATGTCGAAGTCCTGGCCGGTGTGCTTGGCGAGAATATTCGATGTCAACTCGCGCATCCGGATGATCTCTTCGGCTTGGATGCGGATGTCGGTGGCCTGTCCCTGCGTGCCGCCCGACGGCTGGTGAATCAGGATGCGCGAATTGGGGAGCGCGAAGCGTTTGCCTTTCGCGCCCGCCGCCAGCAGCAACGCGCCCATCGACGCGCACTGCCCGACGCAAATCGTCGTCACGTCGGGACGGATAAACTGCATGGTATCGTAAATCGCCATCCCCGCCGTGATCGAACCGCCGGGACTGTTGATGTAGAGATTGATGTCTTTCTCCGGGTCTTCGGCTTCGAGAAAGAGCAGTTGCGCGACGATCAGGTTAGCGATTTGATCGTCGATGGGCGTGCCGATGAAAATGATGTTGTCTTTCAGGAGCCGCGAGAAGATGTCGAAGGCGCGTTCGCCCCGCGACGTTTGCTCGACGACCATTGGAACTAATGCCATATCAAACTCCGAATCTTTCTGCTGGTTATGTGAATTTTAGCTGTGCGGCGTTTCGCCTTCGTTCGTGGCTTCGGTCTCGCTCGCCCCTGTCTCTTCCGGGGCTTCGTCCAACTCCGGTTCGTCGCTCCATTCGGCTTCGCTGACGGTCGCGTTGGCAACGATGAGATCGAGCGTCTTACGGTGGCGCAACCTGTCGGCGATGCTACGTTCGCCTCCCTGCTTTGTCAAGGCAGCACGCACTTGTTCAACCGGCTGTCGCGTTCCTTCGGCGATGGATGCGAGTTCGGTCTCGATCTCGTCGTCGGTCGCGTCGATTCCTTCGGCGTCGGCGATGCGTTCGAGCAGGAACGAGCCGCGCAAATCGTTGACCGCACGGTCGCGCACCATGCCGCGCAGCCCGTCCCAGTTCAACTCTTGATTGCGCGGGTCCATGCCGCGCCGCATCATGTCGCGCACCATCGACTCGACCATCCGGTTGGTCTGTTGTTCGACGAGCACCTCCGGCACTTCAAACTCGTGCGCGGCGATGAGCTTGTCCATCACGCTGCTGCGCACCCCCTGCTCGGATTCGTGTTTCGACTGCTCGGTCAGGTTCTCACGCACACGGGCGCGGAGGGCTTCCAGCGTGGCGATCTCTTCCTCGCCGAGGCTCTTAACCCACTCGTCGTCTAACTCCGGCAACTCTTGGCGGCGCACCGCCATAATCGTCGCGGTGTATTCGATCTCTTTGCCGGCCAGCCCCTTCGACGAAAAATCCTCCGGATACTTGACCGTAAAGGTTTTTACTTCGCCCTCGCGCGTGCCCGCGAGATGGTCGTTGAACTCTGGCACGATGCCGTCGCCGCCGAGCACGACATCGACATCTTCGACGTTGATGTCTTCGTCTTCAGGCGGCGCGATGTAGCGGCCTTGAATATCGATGGTCACGGTGTCGCCCAACTCCGCGCCGCGATCTTCGACGGGTTGGAGCGAGGCGGAAGATTCGCGCAGGTGTTCGACCAACTCTTCGATGTGCTCGTCGGTCACGGGACGCACGCGCCGCACGGCTTCGAGTCCCTTGTACTGGCCGAGCGTGACCTCGGGCATCACTTCGACGTGCGCGTGGAGCGTGAGCGGTTGGTCGCCCAACTTCTCTAACCCCGCGTCGTTGTCGAGATGGATGTCGGGTTCGCCGATCACGTCGAGGTCGTTTTGGGTGATGGCGTCGTGAATGGCCTGCGGCACGAGTTGCTGGACGACCTCGCTGCGAATCTCGTTTTTGAAACGCGTGCGCACCACCGAACGCGGCGCGTGGCCTTTGCGAAAACCGGGGACGACGGCTTGCTTGGCGTAGCGGTCGCTGATGCGGTCGTATTCGGCGCGCACCTCGGCGGCTTCAATCGCGATCTTCAATTCCTTACGCGTCGGAGAAACGTCAACTATTTCTGTTTTCATAAAACTACAGCCCGCCTTCCTCGCCTCAACCCGATTGCGACGGAGCGGGCATCCTTCCTTCGATAAAAGTTATGCGAGCGCGGCGGCGCGGCATCGCTCAAACAACTTGGTGCCGGGGGCGGGACTCGAACCCGCACGCCTTGCGGCACAGGCTTCTAAGACCTGCGTGGCTGCCATTACACCACCCCGGCGCCCCTCGTAAAAATCATGGTTAATCAGGCCATCGAGAGTAATAAATTGAGACGTGATTGTCTAGCGACCGCATATTTCGTCGACGGCTTCATCATCAATCCGGCATCCTTTCCAAAGGCCACACATCAACTTTGATGGCGTCGGCGTAATGCAGGAGCGGCTCGCCTGCGGGCGCTGGCAGCCCGTGCGATTCGAGCATCGTCGAGCGATACGACGCGAGTTCGGCGCGACGCAGCGGCCACGGGGCGTGGTGGATGCGGCAGCGATAGAGACGCGCGCCGCGCGCGGCGTAGAGGCTGTAACGCTCGGTGAGAAAAAATGCGAGCGAGCCGGGACGCGATTCTTCGCGCGCGTCGGCGTGCGTCCACGTCGCTTCAAAGTCGGCGGGCGGCGCGCCGCGATGCGTGCGGTGCGAAGCGTAGTCGATGGTCTGGCCGCGCTCGCGCAGGCTCATGCGGGCGTCGAAGTACGGGAGATGAAAGAGCGAGCGTGCGCCGCGAACGGCGAGCCGCCGGTTGGCGTCGAGCGACATGAACCAGACGCCGGGCACGCCGTCGAGATGGACGTAGGTGCGGACGTTGATTTCGTCAAACGCGCTGAGGTGCGGCAGGGGCGGCGCGAAACTAGGGCGCACGCCCCACATCGTAAACGGCACGACCGCGACCCACGCGCTGCCGTCGAAGGTGTCGATGGTCAAACGCGCGGGCACGAGCGGTCGCAACAGTTCGACGGGAATCCGCCAGTGCATAAACAGCAGCTTGCCCCACCACTGGCGCATCACCGGCCATTTGCGCGGGCGCGTGCGAATCGAGAGACGGTCGATATCATGTCCGGTCGTTTGGTTCATAATTCTGTCAACGATGCGTCATGCCGTGAGCGTCGAAAAGAGATGCGGCGTCGCAACGCTCGATTGCCACTATACCGGAAATTTCGCTGCGACCCTTACGCGGGTCAGTTTTTGAAATGATGGGCTTGGAATTTGTTGCCGTCTATTGTGCTTTGCAATTGGGTGAATCCTGGGAGCGCCAGCGTCCCGCTGGCCTGCGTGATCCAGCACGCTCAAAGCGAGCCGGAGGCTCGCGCTCCCAGGGGGCGACTCTCTTTTAGGTGCTACATGCTATTGCAACTCGCTATATACAATCTGTCTGATAACTCCCCCCCCGTACAAGATGCGTTCGCCCTATATCCCCTCGTAAAAGCTCTTGTTTTTGACCGCCTGAGTGGTATATAAGATGTTCCTGTCTAGCCACAAGTCTTGCTCAGTTTCGCACCTCACCTCAGGTTGCGGCTGAAACACTTTTTCTTTCACAAAAGCGCGAACATACCCAATGGCATTGCTGGAGCTTTCAGCCTTATTCAATCGTCGCCATCGCCGCTTCTGTGTCGTGCGACAGCGCACCCGTGTGTAGGAGGGCGGTGCATCGTGTCCGACAAAAAAACTCATCTGATCAAAGTGGATAATCGGGAGGTGTTTCTGGTGCTGGCGGAAAGCGGCGGAGCGGATTTCACTTTCTATTTGCAGAATGATGACAACGACCGCCAGGTCAATCGTCTCTTGCGGAAGACGAGCGGCAAAACGGATCAGGTCAAAGCTAAATCTCCATCGCCGAAACAAAACTATTCCTGCCGCGTCTACATCCTTAAAACGTTGCTCGACAAAAAAGATTTGATCATGCGCGGGAGCAGGGAGGCCGGGGTGATGTTCCTGCAAAAGCTGCTTGAGGTTAAAGAAGCCAACGGAAACCCGGTTCAAAACAACTACGCGCGGCTTAAACAACATTTGCCCGATACTATCGCGGGCGTGACCCCCGACAAACTGGCGGATAAGAATCTTATCAGGACCCTGCTCCGTGAACTGGACGTACTGCTGAAGAGCAGCAACCTTGACGATCTCTTTACGTCCGCCAGCCTAAGTAGGGCGACTGAAGAAGAGAAGAAGATTCTTGAACAAGTGGGAGATCCGACAGCGCGGGCAAAGCTGAGCGGCTATCTGAAGTTTTGCCGGCT
The DNA here is from genome assembly GCA_041746175.1 of Pyrinomonadaceae bacterium. Taxonomy (GTDB): domain Bacteria; phylum Acidobacteriota; class Blastocatellia; order Pyrinomonadales; family Pyrinomonadaceae; genus JBGTHJ01. The sequence goes on along the minus strand of JBGTHJ010000287.1, from coordinate 9,485 downwards.
TTTTGGCGACAGTATCAAGCCACTTGCGGAACGCGTGAGAGTCGGGAGAGGTTTGGCCGGACTGTCCTACGAGGGGAAAGTTTGGAGCCTTTCTTTCCGTGAGCAGGAAAGCGAGGTGGGCTATGCCCCCGACAGCGAAGTGGATGGAAATCTCAATTCCATCGAAGAACTTTGCTATGCGTTGTATGAGGAAATCCTCCACGTCCCTTGTCACGTCGAAACCACCGATACCGGCACGGATGGAGGAGCCGACCCGCCCGGGTATCAAGATAGAATAAGACAGCACCGGGAAAGGAAACTTTCTGAAGTGAGCGGGCTAATCGTTATTTCCGGCGCAACGAATTCCGCGAAGAGTTTGATCGCGCGCGGATTGATTCACCTGTATTTGGAAAACGTCAACAATCACCAGAAGTCGGAGCGGCTGCCCCACCTCGTTACGTTTGAAGACCCGATTGAAAAATTCTTCGCGAACAGAGTATACGAGCCGGTTGGCGCGCACCCGCAATTGAACGTTGTGATGAGCGCGGCGGGTCGAAAGGTCGATTACACGCCGCGCCAGCAGGATACTGATTCGGGGAGTTTGCAAGACGCCTTGCTCGATGCCTTGCGTCAAACTCCGAAGGTGTTCTTCGTAGGTGAAACGCGCCGCAAAGAAGATTGGCAATCGCTGGTTGATTTTGCCGCCACCGGCCATCTGGTCGTCACTACGGCGCACGCCGGCTCTCTGATCGAAGCCATGCACAAAATTTTTCTTGCGCTCGAAGCCACGACCCCCGCCGCGCGTAACGAAGTGGCGAGTTGCCTGTTGGCGGTTGTCCATCTCAAGCGCACGAAGATGGAAAACCACCCGTTCGGCGTGCTCGTGCCAGCGCTCTGGCGACGCGTGCCGAGGGGGCTAAACTCCTTGACGGCGGAAGGGCTGGCGTCGGTCTTGCCAAACAGTAACAGCGACATCAAAGACCCATGTAGTTGCTTGGGACGCAGTTATTTTGCCAATCAATTGATGGAGTTGGCGCAGGGTCGTTCGCCGGTGACCGATGGTGATTTCCGGGCGAAGTTGAGGAAGCAAGCAATTGATTGGGACTTACAAGGAGCCTAACTATGCCGGCCACCATACGATTTGGAATCGAGTCTCTCGACAAACTCATCGGCGCAAACGATGTCGGTCTCGGGATGAACATTCCGAAAAATAAGGATGGCGATGTGTTGACCACGAGCCTCTGCTTGATCGGACCGGACGGCACAGGCAAGTCAGTGCTGGCGCTGCATCTCGTGGCGCAATATTTGGCCGATTGCTGGGTGTTTGAGAAGGAGTTGCCGAAGCCCAAAATTTTGTACATCTCGACGGATTTGACACAGAACATGGCCAAGACTATTTGGGATAACTTTGACCTGTGCCACCCTCTTGAACGCAAAGAGCCTTTCGCCATGAGGGAGAAAAAGAAACTTCCCCTGTGCCTGAGGTTGTCAAGCAAGTTGCCGAAGGACGTCAGTAGCGTCTTGGCGGAAACCGGGAGCGACGGGACTGAGGTATGTTTCGTGGATCTGGCTCAGGCGACGGCGGGCGACGACTGGGGATTCGTCCATCGCATGATGTCTGTGCTTGAACTGCCGAAGCCTGCTGGCGCCCCCAGGCACTTGCTAGTGCTCGATGCCGTCGAAGGCTTTGAAACTTTGGTCGGGAAGCTCAATGCGTTCGGCGAGGAATCTACCCGACGCGCACGTATCGCGCAGGTGATGCGTCTGGCGGCGAAAAAATGCCACCTGCTCTTTGTCGTCGAAGAGACCAAGAAGAAACGCTTGCCCGAGGAGTTTGTGACGGATGTGGTGCTGCGTTTGCGCAACATCGAGATCGGCAACGGTTACGTTCGGCGCACGATTGAAATAGAGAAGACGCGCGGACAGACGCACGTGCGCGGACAGCACCTTTTCGTGACGCGCGGCGGCGGCGGCTCGACGACCGGCAGCTATGACAATGTGAATCAGGATGACCCTAGAGAAGAGCGGTACTGGGACGAACAGCACACGTGCGAGACTCATGATTCCAGCGCATCCGCGCTCACCGACGAAGAAGGTGCGCGCACTGATGGAACGAATAGGTCAGAGCACAGGAAAAAGTTGCAGAGTTACGTGCAGGTGTTCACGTCAATCAACCACCTGAGCCGGGTGGTGATGGAGACGCAGGGTCAACCGCGCATGGATGCGCCGAAAGATAAGTACGCAGGCTTCGGTATCCCGAATCTGGACTCGATGCTCGGCGGCGACGCCAGCGAGAACGCAAAACAGACCGGGGCAGATCAGCGAGGTCTCCCATGCAGCAAGGTCACGGCTTTGATCGGCGACGCGCTCACCCAAAAAAGCCAACTCGGACGCGCCTTCCTCGGACGCGCTTTTTATCCTTTCGCTAAAGCCCTCGCGGATAGAGTTAATGCCATATGCTACCGGGACGGGAATCCGCCCAAAGATGTTGAAGAGTGTGTGCGCGGTGCGGCGGAAGCGTTGGAGAAAGCCCCGTTGCGGAACGGCCTGAGCGACGAAAAAGAAAGCGCCTACCCGCGTTTCACCGTGGACGATTTTCGCGACAAAGCCCGCCTTGTGGAAAGGCTCAAGGAACAAGGCGACCCGGTTTCTGTAGGTATCTTCAAAAAATTTCAACCGGCGACCCAACTAGCCCTCACCGCTCACGATCTCAAAAACCCGCCGGACGATCATTTGCTGAGCCGCTTGGGAGACGAGTTCAACCATCTGCTTGAATCAGAATCTCTCTCCGAGTTAATCAGTTCGGCGGGGGTTCGGTTGTCGTCGGGAGCGATCGACCTTTTGAAGCAGCCGACGCCTGGCGAAATGACGCGGTGGCGGTTAAACCGGTTGCTCCTCGAAGACGCCTATCTCCAGTCATTGGCCGTTGAAAAAGTTCCGGGCGTCGCCGTGTTAATGACGACGCAGGACACGCACAGCGAAGAACTAGCGGTAGAATTTCTGAAATGGCTTAATGTTAAAAGTCTGCTTCGCCCGATCAGCGGCAACAAAGATGAGAGCATCGTCAAGTCGTTTGAGAAAGTTTTATACGAGCATATCAAGCACAACACCATCTGTCGCCGGATGGAAATTCATGATATGACCTCCTCCGTCATCGCGCACATCTTTCAACGTAATATCGAAGCCGCGCAAAGAAAGCTATTTAGCAAGAAGCCGGAGGATGAGCTACCGGAAGTGAGAGGACGCTTCCAAGTCTCGTGGCGCATCCGCATGGTCATTGATGACTTCAACGCATTTCGGACTACCTTCCCCGACATCCACAATGATCCCTTGCTGCTGCCCTTCCTCCTTTTCCATCTACGGCGCGAAGGCATCTCCACCCTGATTCTGGATACTCAGAGCGGAAAGCCGGATATTGCGCTGTCAGAACGGTTTGAAAGCTCACTGCGAGAGGTGGCGGACTACCGGCTGTACACATGGCGCATCCCCTTCTATGGTGAAACGCGCGTGGGCATCACCGCCATCCCGCCGCTGTCGCTGAAAAATCGCGGACTGATCCGCGAACTCCGTGGGGAGTGGATGTCAGACGCTGAAGATGACAGGGTTGATCGGAACCTGACGGTTGATCCGCATTTTGAACTGTACGCGGGTCTGGAGCGTGGCAATCCGCACCCCGTTCCGCTCGAAGTGCGCCTCTATCCCGGCACGCCGACGTTCGTCAAATATATCGAAGACGAGAACACTTTCTTCAAAAAACTCTTCTCGCCGCACGCCACAAACTCCAGTGATATTGTCGTCGGCTTCGACCCGCCGAAATACGAGGCCTTCCGAGAGTTTTGCTACCTCCAACGCGACACCCGGTTGGATCACACACTCGTTTTTCATGTTGACGAGTTCTGGTTAACGTGGCTGACCAGACAGTCACGGACGCACATGTCCGGCATTCTCCAACGTCAGTGGTCGTCTTACCTGAACGCCATCACGGTTGATGCCAACGGCGAACCGGATCGCGCCACCGACGCTTACTACTTATTCCAAAAAACATTTGAACAAATCAAACAGGAGGATTCGGGTGCGCCGCGACCTTACCGTCGGCGGGACTTCTACGACAACGACCGCCTCGGCTACGGCTTCGACGACAACGACGACAGAGCCAAGGAAAACGAGATCGACCGCGTTCCCTTCAGTTGGGATTTCGCTTTTGCGTTCTGCCGGGAGAATTTGTGGACAGAGTATATAAAACGGGAAACGAAAGATGGAGATAATGGGGATGATGCGAAGAAAAAACGTGTGACGCGGGTCTGGGAAAATATTCCGAAAGCTAAATCAAGCACGAAGCCATCCAGCAAGCCGCGCACTGACGGAAAGGTTTCGTGGCGCGATTTTCTAGAAGCCTGCAAAGAAGTCGCCGAATACCATTCGGCGAAGCTCTCGACGCCGATTCTGGCCTTCGACTTCAGCCTCAACGACGGCGAAGCCTTTTCCTGCCTCGTGCTGGAACTCTGGTTCTCGGAAATCTACGCGACCATGAAGAAGCGGGAGGGGAAAGCTGCGGCGAATACTGGTAACAATACCCAGCAAGGGCCGTCGCGAGATGATAATGCCGAGCGGTTTGCACACCTCCTGTCACAGAAGATATGGGATAGGGCGAAGGTCGGCGACCGCATCAGCCTGATCGAAAGGCTGACTCCGGACGAGGGAAAATCTCTGAAAGATATTTTGCAGGCTCGACGGGAGGGCAGGGAAACGGGCTACTCGCTGGAACTTTATAAGGTCTGGCTGCTGCTGACCGAGGTGATAGATTTCACCGATCTACTCAACACGCCGCACAACCATTTTATCGATTTCAAATCGAGACAATCCGAACCGATTGCCGTTGCCTCGCGGCATTGGTATCAGAGCGCGTGCGATTTAGTCGAGCAGCATCATCTAACGGAAAATCTGGTGGCCGTGCGCTTGCCGGGACATTTCACCGTCCGTGGCGATTGGTTTCTGGCCGTCGCGGGTGGCAGTCGTTCCAGCCGTCTGGCACATCGGGCGATAGATTTACTCGGCAGTCGCCGCGCCAACATCACACGGCTGCAACTAGGCATTGGGTTGCCCGTCAGGAAAACTGCTGAAAAAGAATCAGACTTCGAGTATGTAAGAACGAGACTGATCTCCACCGATGATAAAACGGGAAGGCTGCGGAACGTCACCTTAAAGGAATTTCTGAAAATCGCCGGACGGACCAAACCGTCTAAAAAAGATACGACGCCGGACAAGGATTTTTACTGGCTCTGGCGCAGCAGCCTTTACGGCTACGCGCGTTGTTCGAGAGTTTGGCAGAGGTGGCTCACGCGCATGGCGCTCTGGTGGCAGACGATTCAAGCGCGCCACAAGTCGAACTGGGCGCCCGGATTCGAGTTGTATGACGATATCGATCGTTATCTGGATGGCGAGCCGAAGTCAGGCAGTGACGAGTTGATAAAAATCTCGAAACACGAGAGTTGGAAGGACTATCCAGAAATGGTTAAAATTCTCTTGTTCGAATTGAAGCAGGTGAGCTTTGGGTACGAGCGCGATGACCCGGACTGAGCCAACAAAAATGTCACCATCACTGAGCATTAGCAATCTTTACCCTATTCCATCCAGACAAAGTATGGGATAAACGGGATCAAGCGGGCGTGACTGCCAGGTGCGGACTTCATCAATCACGCCATCGGTCACAGTCGAGACCAGATCAGGCGAGACCTCAACGCCGTAAATTTCCTGAAGGTGGCTTTGAAGCGCGCGGCACGTCATTCCGCGCGCATACATCGAGATGAACTTATCGTCGAAGCCACCAAAGCGCGTGTGCCCCTTACGAATCAGGCGCGGCTCGAAGCTGGAGTCGCGGTCACGCGGCACTTCGATCCGGACCTGACCGCGCTTGCGGCGAATCGTTTTCTTCGACTTGCCGTTTCTGGAGTTGTCCAGTGTTAGCTCCGACAGGATCATGCTTTTCGTAGCCGAGGTGATGCGTCAACTCGCCCTGACGCTGGCGTCGCCGGGTGTCGCAGCTTTGGAGTTGAGATACAGAACGTCGAAGCGCACGGACGAGCACGGCAACCGGTTTCGTTATCGCGCGAAGGTGCGCGACGCGCGGCACGCGGGGGTCGGGCGTTGGGCGTGGGACGTGTTTCTGGTGGAGGCTTCCGGATAGAGAAGCCGTGCGCACCGTTATTCCGTGCAACTCTTGCCGCCCGGGGGGCTTTGGCGACCCTCCGGGCGGTCTTGTTGTTGATCGCGGTGCGTGCGGCGCGGCGTCGCCTTCGACGCTTGTTCAAGTCGATGCGGGTGCGCTCCGGCGACATCAAACGCATGTGCTGGAAGTTTGCCGGGGCAGGACATTGACATCACGCGACGCCACAACAAATAATGCCGTAGCCTGATTCGTCGCGCCCGATAAAGATAAGACCGGAATGAAATTCCTCGCCTTGCTCGCCATCCTGTTGACCGCACAGCTTTGCGCGCCCGCGCAGAAGCAGCCGCAGAGCGAGTCGTCGCCGTCGCCCGCCGTCGGCGCAACCGCGCCGCGCGACGGCGCTCCGCTCGTTTGCATCGACCCCGGTCATCCTTCCGAGGTCAACAGCGGCAAGACGATCCAGAACGGCACGAGCGAGGTGAAAATCGCGTGGGAAGTCGCGCTCAAACTGCGGAGACTTTTGGAGGCGGAGGGCTTTCGCGTCGTCATGACCAAGACGGAGGAAGAACAACTCGTCTTGAACAAGGAACGCGCGCTCATCGCCAACCGCGAACGCGCGGCGTTGATGGTTCGACTCCACTGCGACGCGAGCACCGACCGTGGGTTCGCCATCTACTATCCCGACCGGCAGGGGACGACGCAGGGAATGACCGGGCCTGCTAAAGAGGTGATCGATGCGAGCCGTCGTGCTGCCGCGTCGGTTCACGCGGGGATGTCGGCGGGGCTGGCGGACGTGCTCAAGGACGGCGGCGTGCGCGGCGATTCCCAAACCTTCGTCGGCTCGAAGCAGGGCGCGCTGACCGGCTCGGTTTTTTCGGAAGTACCGGTCGTGACGATCGAGATGGTGGTCTTGAGCAACCGCCGCGACGCCGAATTTATCAAAGCCGAAGCGGGACAGCAGCGAATGGCGCGGGCGATTGCCGACGGCATCCGCGAGTTTGTCAAACCTTCTTCGACGACCCCCGCGCGCGGCACATTGGAAAGATAGAGAGACATAAAGGAGCATCGCTTCAGATGGCAAGATTCTTCGATTCCCCCCGGCGAAACATACTCGCCGTCCTTTTTTTGTTAGTCGTCGTGCCGGCGGGCGCAACGCCCGTCCGCGCGCAGGATGCGCTCAAGGCGCTTGAGAATTTCAACTTCGCGAAACACGCGCTCGAACCCGCGCACCTCGCCAGTCTCGACGAGTTCGGATTGGCTTTGCTGCGCGGTGTCGTTTTCGGGCGTCACGGTCGCATCTTCAAAGACACGGGGATTCGGCTCTACCTGCAAGATCGTCCGTGGTACAAGCCCGACCCGCAATTTCAAAACTCCGTGCTCAACGACATCGAGCGGCGGAATCTCGATCTGATTCGGCTCGCCGAAGCCAAACTCCACGCCTATGTCCAGCCCGGCGACATGCGCTACTGGCAGACGCGGCTCATCCCGAAGGACAAACTCGGCGAGCATTCGGCGGGGGAATGGCGCATCCTGCGCGCCGAAATCGAAGCGATTCACGGGCGACGTTTCGACGACCAACCCTGGATGCAGGAATACTTCACGGAGCGTTACTGGTACGCGCCGCGCGATGCGTACGACCCGAAACAGTTGACCGACATCGAACGCCGCAACCTCGCCGCGATCGACGCGGCGCAAAAGAAGCAGCGACAGGTCGGCGTCTCGCCCGGCGACATGGAGTTGTTCCTAAACACACCCGTCACCGAAGACTTGCTGCGCGGGCTTGGGCTTTACGAACTCCGTCTGTTGCGCAACGAAGTTTATGCGCGGCGAGGTCGCGTGTTTCAAACCATCTGGCTGGCGCAATATTTCTACAGTCAACCCTGGTACGAACCGAACGACGATTTCGCCGACGCGAAGCTAACCGGCATCGAACGGCAGAACGTCGAAACCATCGTCAAGTATGAAAACCGGCTCAAGGAAGAACTGAGCATCAAGACCGTCCCGCAAAAGCTGCTCGACGGTCTGTTCCTCGAAGACGCGCGCAAACTGCGCAACGAAATCCTCGCCCGTCACGGCAAGGTTTTCAAAGACAAGTGGCTACAGGCGTACTTCGCGAGCTTCGCATGGTACAAGCCCGATCCGAAGTTCAAGGAATCCGCGCTCAACGCGGTCGAGCGGCGAAACGTCGCGGCGATCCTCGCCTACGAGAAGAAAGCGACCAGCGTCTTAGACGCCATCGAGGGTTGATAAAACCAAACTCGGTCCCGCGTGTCGGGACACCCAAAAGCAGAACGGAATGAAGAAGCGAGAATGGAAGTAGAGGAGTTGCCGGGTGCCGCCTATGAATTGTCCACAGTGCCGACAACCTTTGCGCGAGGGCGCGCAGTTTTGCACCAACTGCGGGATGCGTTCGATACAGATGCCCGCCGCGTCGGCGGGTTCGCGCGGGACGCCGCAGAACGCTCCGGGCGAGATGGCGAGCGACGACAGCAGCAGCAGCAGCACCGCCGCGACGTTCATCGGCGGCGGCAACGACGGCGACCCGTTTGTCGGGCGCGTGCTCGATGCCAAGTACGAACTTCTCTCGCGTCTCGGCGAGGGCGGGATGGGTTTGGTCTATCGCGCGCGGCGCGTCCACATCGGCGACGAGGTGGCGGTCAAACTTCTCCACACGAAATTCGCGACGGACGAAGCGGCGGTCGAACGCTTCCGGCGCGAGGCGCGTGCCGCCGCGCAACTTCATCACCCCAACGTCGTGACGATTCACGATTACGGTGAAGTCGGCGGACGCAACCCGCACACCTTTATCGTGATGGAACTCGTTCCGGGCGAATCGCTGCGCGAAGTTTTGAAGCGCGTCGGACGCTTCACGCCGGAGCGCGCCATCGCTTTGATCGAGGGCGTCTGCGCGGGGGTCGGCGCGGCGCACCGTCGCCACATCGTCCACCGCGACATCAAGCCGGACAATATCATCATCATCCCGTCCGAGGTTGACGGCGAACCGGAGCGCGCCAAGGTGGTCGATTTCGGCATCGCCAAACTGCGCGACCTCGCCGCCGCCGACAACAATCTGACGCAGACCGGCTCGGTCGTCGGCACACCTTATTACATGTCGCCCGAACAATGTCGCGGCGACGAACTCGACGCGCGCTCGGACGTGTACAGTCTCGGCGCATTGCTCTACGAGATGCTCGCGGGCGCGCCGCCCTTCGTCGCACAGACGATGACCGGCATCGTCGCCAAGCATCTCACCGAAACTCCCGCGCCGTTTGCCGCCGCGCTCACCGTTCCGCCCGCGCTCGAACCGGTCGTGCTGCGCACGCTCGCCAAAGACCCGAAT
>JBGTHJ010000286.1:0-4489 GCA_041746175.1 Pyrinomonadaceae bacterium | reverse complement strand
GCCCGCGACATCCGCCACGAAGCCGCGCATCCCTTCGACGCCGCCCGCGCCGGTCAAATCAGCGTTCGACTCAAAAGCGACGTGCCGTCCGTCGCCACTGATCGAAGGGTTGAGGTTGATGGTCTGTGCCGGGGTGTGTGTGATGCGGCGCAGCGTTCCCGTCGGCGAATGGACGACGGCGATGGCGAGAGCGCACGCGACAAGCACGACGCCACTCGTCGCGAGGACGAGCCTTGAGTGAGTGAACAAGGCGTTGCTCCATTTGCTCATGAATGCGGCGGCGCGCGAAGCCGGCGGCGCGAGCAAATCGAAAAGCTAGGGCGGCAAAAATTGTGCGTCTAGCATGTTAGAAAGCGGCGAGGTGAGTCTGCCGGACGCGGGGCATTCTAGTGATTTCAGAGCGAAACGCAAGAGGTTTTTTCGGGTTTTAGGGAGAAATAAAAGCGTGTCTTTCGGTCAGTGAAATTTTCATCAAAGAACGCGAAAGGGCGTGGCAAAACTGCGTCAAGCCGCAAGAAGTTTGCAGCCGGAACGTCTCGAATCGCGGGTCGCGTTGACGAAAGTCTTTCTGAAGAATCAATCTTCGAGACGGTCAGTCGGCGGAGGTGCTGAACGCTTTCGGGGTCTTGAACTCATCGAGCGCGCCGAAGACTTCGAGGGCGTAACGGACGTTATTGAAGGGCGCGGAAACCTGTACGCCCTGCACGCGGTCGCGCACGTCGATGAGAAGCTCACGGGCAATCTCCAGCCCCTCATCGCGGGCGTGGTCTTTGCTCTTTTCGGAGGCGCGGCGCATCCGCTCCATGATGGCGGGAGTGACGGAAACGCCGGGGACTTCGTTGTGAAGAAACTCGGCGTTGCGATACGAGACGAGCGGCCAGATACCGGCGACGATGGGGATGCGGAAGTTTTCGATGCGGCTGAGAAAATCGCGAAGCTGTTCAGCGTCGAAGACGGGCTGGGTGATGGCGAACTCCGCCCCGGCTTCGACCTTGTACTCGAAGCGTTTGAGTTCTTCGTCCAAGTTTATCGCGCCGGGGTTGACGCCGACGCCGATGCAGAAAGAGGTCGGGCAGCCGATCGGGTTGTTGCCGAGGTCGAGACCGTGATTGAGCTTGTTGACCATGTTGGTCAGACCGATGGAATCGATGTCGAAGACGGCGGTGGCGTCCGGGTACGGCCCCATCTTGGGCGGGTCGCCGGTGATGAGCAGCAGGTTGCGCAGTCCGAGCGCGGCAGAGCCGAGCAGGTCGGACATCATGCCGAGCAGGTTGCGGTCGCGGCAACAATAATGGAGCACCGTTTCGAGTTCGATTTCGCGTTCGACGAGAAGGGCGGTCGCCTGTGCGCTCATCCGCGTCTGCGCGCGTGGGCCGTCGGGGATGTTGACGGCGTTGACGCCCGCCTCTTTCAGGAAGCGAATCTGATCGATCGTCTTGGAGGCGTCGCAGCCTTTCGGCGGCAGCACTTCGACGGTCGTGACGAACTCGCCGTTGGCGATCCGCCGCGACCAGTTCGAGCGTTCTTCCGGGGGGACGACGCGGATGTCTGCCGGTGTCAACTCTTCGACGCGCGCGGGCCGCGTGGTTTGCGTCGGCGTGCGTTGGAGGCGCGGCGAGATGGCGCGCACCGTGTCGGAGATGAGCTTGATGTGCGCGGGCGTCGTGCCGCAACAGCCGCCGATAAACCGCACGCCCGCCTGAATCAGACGCTTGGAAAACTTCGCCATGTATTCGGGCGAGCACATGTAGAACTGCCGCCCTTGAACGTCGCGCGGGAGTCCGGCGTTGGGTTGCGCGGCGAGCTTTTTGCTGGTCGTCGCGCGCATCTTTTCGATGGCCGAGAGGACGATTGCCGGACCGACGCCGCAGTTGAGACCGATGACATCCGCGCCCCATTCGTCGAGCCGCGCGGTGAAGACTTCGGGCGTCGTGCCGAACGATGTATTACCGTCGGGCAAGATCGTCATCTGCGTGATGATGGGCAAGTCGCACAACTCGCGCACAGCGCGGATGGCCTGCCGCATCTCCGAGATGTCAGAAAAAGTTTCGAGCACGAACAAGTCGACGCCGCCTTCGAGCAGGGCTTCGATCTGCTCTTTGAAGAGGTCTTTGGCCTCGTCGAAAGAGGTCGGGCCGTACGGCTCGATGCGCAGTCCCAACGGCCCGACCGCACCCGCCACGTAACTTTGGTCGCCCGCCGCTTCACGCGCCAGCCGCGCCGCCGCGACGTTGATGAGCCGAAGTTTTCCCTCCAACCCGTACTGCTGCAAGTTGTGCGCGGTCGCGCCGAAGGTGTTTGTCTCGATCACTTCGGCTCCGGCGCGGACGTATTCTTCGTGAACCTCGCGGACGAGGTCGGGGTTGGTCAGGTTCAACTCGTCGTACGAGCGATTGATATAGACGCCCTTCGCGTAGAGCAACGTGCCCATCGCGCCGTCGAAAACGGTGATGTGGTCGCTCTCGATGATGTTTCTGAAGTTTTCCATGACACACGCAATCGGCTGCCGGCTAAAAAAAATCCCGCGCCAAACAACGCGGGACTTCAACCATACTGGAAGTTTTCCGTGGCGGTGAGCCGCCGTGCTGTTTAGCCGTTTGTTTTACGTGGCCGCAAGTCGCCTTAACTCACCACGTTTTCAAACGCGCTTATACGCCCGTTCGCGCTCGCCTGTCAAGTAGGCTGCCCGACGTTGGAGGCGAGAAACAGCGTCGATGCTTGTTGCCGCTTCGCTCTTAGCCGTTGAAGGATTTCTTTGCCGGTCAATGCTCTGTCGTCCAGTGTGGTCTAACGTCCTCGGTCATCTTTTCTGGCAGCGCGGGCAGAAGTAGGTCGAGCGTCCGGCGTGCGCGATGCGGCGGATGGGCGCGCGGCAGTGGCGGCAGGGTTCGCCCTCGCGGTCGTAGACGCGCCAGCGGCCTTCGTACGCGCCGCCGTAGTAACTGCCGTCGATGTTTTCGGGGTCGACGTTGAGCGTCGAACCGTGCGCGATGGATTCCGCGAGCACGTCGATGATGGCGCGGTGGAGGCGCGGCACGCGGCGCGGCGAAAAATCGGCGGCGACGGCGAACGGGTTGACGCGCGCGATAAACATCGCTTCGGCGGCGTAGATGTTGCCGAGACCCGTCACTTTGGTCTGGTCGAGGAGCGTTTCTTTCAAGGTGCGGCGCGAGCGCGCGAGCGCGTCGCGAAGGTAGCCCGGCGTGAAGTCGGCGGAGAAAGGTTCGGGCGCGAGTTCGCGCAGTTCTTTGGCTTCGTACAGTTCTCCGGCAGGGACTATTTTCATCATCCCGAAGTGGCGTTGATCGGAAAAGACGAGGCGGCGTTCATCGTCGAGATAGAAGACGGCGTGTGTGAATTTGGGCGGCGCGGCTTCGACCGGGAGCAGCAAAAACCTGCCGCTCATCCGCAGGTGCGCGACGAGGACGAGCGCGCTGTCGAGATTGAACAGGATGTGCTTGCCGCGTCGCCCGACCGCATCGATGCGCGCGTGGCGCAGGCGGCGCGCGAAATCCTCCGGCGTGGTTTCGGGCGCGAGGCGCGGTCGCAAGAGTTCGGCGGCGATGATGCGATGACCGCCGACAAGTTGGTCGAGCGCGCGCGCGACGAGTTCGACTTCGGGCAACTCAGGCATGATGCAAAAGAGAGGGTTTCACGCCCCGGCGCAAAGATGCGGAGGAGAACCAGGAGAACGTCTTGACGCTAAATGATTTTCCTCTTCCGCGTCCGTGCTTCTTGGCGGCTTGGCCCGAGACGGCTTCGGGTGTGGCGACAAGTTTCATTTGATTCAGGGCGCGGCGTTAGCAAGGGCGCTGCCGCGTTCGAGCAGTTGATTCATCTTGTGCGTCGAGGTCGCTTCGGCGTAGATGCGCAGCACCGGCTCGGTGCCGGATTGTCGAAACAAGAGCCACGATTCATCGTCGAATAAAAGCTTCGTCCCGTCGAGCTTGGCGACGCCGCTGACGGCGTGTCCGGCGACTTCGGCGGGGGGCGCAGCGGCGAGCGATTCGACGAGCGCGAGACCGTGCGCGACGTTGGAATGAAGGTCGCGACGCCCGAAATAGAACTCGCCGAACTCGCGGTGCATCTCGCGCACCAACGCGGTCGGGGTCTGACCTGTGGCGACGACGGTTTCCAGAAAGAGCAGCGCGTTGAGGATGCCGTCGCGTTCGGGGATGTGGTCTTTGACGCCGATGCCGCCGGACTCTTCCGCGCCGATGAGAATGTCTTCGCGGAGCATCAGATCGGCGATGTACTTGAATCCGATCGGCGTTTCGTGGAGCACGAGATTGTGCGCGGCGGCGATGCGCTTGGTTAAGACCGACTGCGAAAACGTGCGGACGACGCCGCCGGTCATTTTTCGGTGGCGCACGAGATGGAGCAGGATGAGCGGCACGACTTCGTGCATCGTCATCGTCGCGCCCGCTTCGTTGACCGCGCCGAGGCGGTCGGCGTCGCCGTCCGTCGCCAGCCCGACCAGCGCGCCCGC
>JBGTHJ010000285.1:0-1912 GCA_041746175.1 Pyrinomonadaceae bacterium | reverse complement strand
CTATAGCGGTTTGCAATTGGGTGAGTGCCGGGAGCGCCAGCCTCCCGCTGGCCAGCGTGCTCGGAGCACGTTCAATGGTTCGCGTTCTCCGAACGCTCAATGCGAGCGGGACGCTCGCGCTCCCAGGCGATGCCGCTCTTTTATGTGCTACATGCAATTGCAACTTGCTATAACTTCCAGCCTCCGGTTTACTACTGCTCCGAGCCGTTGGTCGGGACGGGGCGTCCGAGGCTTTCGTAGATTGAAACGATGGTATCAATCTTCTCGCGTGCTTCGGCGTTGTCGGGTTGGTAGCGGAGCGCGCGACGAAAGTCGCCGAGGGCGAATTTGTAGAGCGTCGGTCGCCCCGCCGCATAATAGACGTTGGCGCGTTTGACGTAGGCGGTGGCGGCGGCGCGCTTGTCGGCGTCGGTGGCGGTGGCGGGCTTGGCTTTCTCCTCAGCCCGCGTAATTTCGGCGTCGAGTTCTTTGGTCTCGATGTCGGGCTTATCCGAAGAGGCGGCGGGGCTGCTGCCCCCGGATACCGGCGCGGCGTTGTTTGCCGAGCGATGCGCGGAAGCGACCGGAGCGCCGTCGCCTGCCGTCGTGTTGTTTGAAGCGGGCGGGTTGTTGCTGGTCGCGGTCGAAGCGGTGTTGGAATTAGCGGCGTTGGAATTTTGCGTCGAAGTCGCCTGCCCGCATCCGGCGAACTGCGCGAGCGCAAGAAGCGCGACGGAAAGAATGGCGTACCTGTTCATCAATCATTTCTCCTGACACAAGGTCTACAAAATAAATCACGCGACCGCTCGCAAAAGGCTATCAAGTTGCGAGCGGTCGCGTGTATTGTACGACAAAAATCTACTTTTTACCGGTGTGGCACTCGGCGCAAGCCGTCCCCGAGGGCGGGGCTTTCGCGATGAACGTCTTGCGGGCATCAAGCGCCTGATCGTGACAGCCGTTGCAGTTGCGGTGATAGGCTTCCTCGTTATTGAGGACGACGGGGTCGGTGTCTCCCTCGTAAACGATTTCCGGCATTTTGGGCCAGGATTTCGGATTCGAGCCGGTCTGCTCGTGGCACGCGCGACACGACAGAACGTCGGGGGCTTTGGGGTCTTTGGCGAGCAGGTCAGCGGTCAGCGTGGTCGTCCGGTCTGCGGGGAAAGACGAGATGTAGGGCGACTTCAAAGCCGACTTGGGTTGATCGGTGTGGTGACACTCGGTACATCCGATGAGACCTGTACCATCAACGCTGTAATTTTTCGTGCTGTGCGTCACGTGACTAAACGGAACCGCCGGAGCATCCTTGCTCTTACTGTCGAGCGAGAGCACGTAGTCGTCCTTCGGCACACGTCCGCCGGTCGATGGAGCCGCCGCGGCGGTCGTCGCGGCAGCAGTTGACGGCGAGGCGGCGGGCGAAGGTGTCTGGCTCAATGATGCGGAGGCCATAGAAGGCGAAATCGACGAACCGCAAACCAATGTGACGGCGATGTAGCCGACCAGGGCAAACAGTGCGATAAAAAGTTTCATATTGAACGTCCCCAGATTTGGATGTGCGAAGCATGTTCGCAGAATGTTTTAGGAGAGCTTTATCTATCACCGCCGGGAATCAGGCGACTCACGAACTCAACCGTTGAACATGGATTTCAAACCGACTGAAATCATATTCCGGCATCACGTACTTGTCAATTTTTTTCGGGTTGAACTCTGAAACGGGTCATCGCGCGCGTGTCTCTAAAGTCGAAAACTGAAGGTTTGTCCCTTGTGGCAACGCTTGCAGTCGGAGAAGTCGTTGCCGCCGAAGGCGCGTTGGTTGTTGTGACAGGTCATACAACTCTGGCCGCGTCCCGAACCGAAGTGCTGCGACGGAGTTGTCGCGGTCACCTGACGCGATTGCGGCAGACCGCCGCGCACGGTGTGACAGTCGGCGCAGCCG
>JBGTHJ010000284.1:0-2127 GCA_041746175.1 Pyrinomonadaceae bacterium | reverse complement strand
GACCCCGCCTCGATCACCCGTCCCGATCCCCAACCCCGTCCCCGGCCCGTCCGACGGCGTCGTCGAACTCGATTTCGGGTCGCCGTACGGCAGCGGACGATTGTCGTCGGGCATGATTACGCGGTCGCCCACGATCGTCATCGGCACCGGCAGGTTGGGTCGCGTGTTGACCGGCGGGCGCGTCGTCGGGGCGATGATCTGTTGCTCCAGACGCGCCGGCGGAAGTTTCCCGAACGATGCCGGGGTCTGCTCCTGGCGTCCGCCGCCGCCCCCGCCCTGCGCTTTCTCCGGCTTGGGCTTTGCTCCGCCGCCCGTGCCCTTGGCGGTTCCGGCTGTCCCCTTCTCCGGCTGCTCCTGCTCGGCGGGAATGTCGAGCAGAGCTTGCAGTTCGAGATTCTCGTTGACCTTCTGCTGGCGTGTGGCGCGGTGGCGCGTGTTGCGCAGGTCGAGCAGGACAAAGCCCGCCAGCACGGTCGAGATCAGGAGAAAACTCGACAGGGTGGCGAGCGCGACGTTGCGTTGCGAGAAGAACTTGTAGGTCAGTTGACCATAACCGGCGAAGAAGCGCTTGGTGTAGCCGCCGGGGTCGCGTTTGAAGTCGGGCCACGTCAACTGCGATTCGTGCGCCACGCCGCGCAACTCGGTCGTCAGTCGGCTGACGAGTCCTTTGTCCTCCAAAAATGTCAGATGAAATTCGCCGCGCGGAACCAATGCGCCCGCGCTTGCTGCGACCGTCGTCGCGTCGTCGTCGAACGGGTGATTGTCAAACGAGTCGGCGGAATCGGAAGTCGAGTCGGCGGCGTCCGGTGTCGGGGCGGAAGAACTCATTGACGCAGACTGGTTGGCGAATGCCTCCGGTTGGTCGAACGTCGCAGGAATATCGACGTTGAGGGGCGTGCCGTCAACCGGGCAAAAAGCAAATTTGTCAGCAAACGATTCCTGACAATTCGGACAGTGATTCATTTTCAACTACCTCACAGCCAATCAATGGAAGGCGGTTCAGCAAAACTCTTCTCACGACGGAGCGGGAGTTTTTTTGAATAAACCCGGCGGTCGCGCGCCGCTACCATCCTCAAGCGCCGGGGTGGATTGTATCAAATCTCTCAAAGGAGAGTGGAATAGAAGATAAGGCAAAAATGTAAAAAGCTAACTTCGATGCGCCGTCGAGCAAAATTGATGCACCGGAATCCGGACGGAAATTTTACGGCGCGGGCGGTTGACGAGCCGCAGGACGGCATCTAAACTGGCACGCGTGGCGCTCCCCCATAATTCAGCACGCGAAATGTTCGGCTCTCCCAAAAATTTCATCAACTTTCTTGCAGCGCCGCCAGCGCATTGAATCATCGCCGCATCATGAAACCCCGAAATAATGCCCCCTCGAAAGGTCGCGCAAAAGTTTTAACGCGGCTGCTGCTCGCGCTGTTGCCGCTTGTTATTTGGGCCGCGCCGCGCGGCGTCGACGCGCAACTGGTCGCCGTCGAAGCTCGTCGCGAACAGTTGCTCAACGGCCTCAAAGTCCTCTTGGTGCATCACCCGGACGATTCGCAAATCACGCTCAAGTTGCGCGTGCACAGCGGGTCGGCCTTTGATTTAGCCGGGAAGGAGGGAATGACCGCCCTTCTCGGCGACGCGCTTTTCGCCGACCCGGTGACGCGCGATTACGTCACGCAGGAACTCGGCGGACGGCTGGCGGTCGAGACCGGCTTCGACTCCATCGAGGTGACGCTCTCAGCCCCCGTTAAAGATTTCGAGCGACTGGTCGAACTGCTCCGCAACGCCTTCGTCAACACGCCGCTTTCCACCGAAACGGTCGGGCGTCTGCGCGCGACGCGCATCAAGACTGTGAGCGAAACGAGCCTCGCTCCCGCGACGGTCGCCGACCGCGCCATCGCGGCCAGACTCTTCGGCGACTATCCGTACGGGCGCACCGTGACCGGCACTACCGAATCGTTGGCGAAGGTCGAACGCGCCGACCTCATGCAGGCGCGCGAGCGATTCCTTAACCCGAACAACGCGACGCTGGTCGCCATCGGCGGCGTCGCGCGCGCGCGCGCGATGCGTACATTTCGCCAGTTCCTCGGCGTCTGGCGGCGGAGCGACCGCGACGTGCCCGCCACCTTCCGCCAG
>JBGTHJ010000283.1:0-2094 GCA_041746175.1 Pyrinomonadaceae bacterium | reverse complement strand
ATGCGGACGAGGCGAGCGAGAACGCGCTCGTTCACGCCGCCCGGCGAGGTGTAGTAGTGGAAAGGTTCTCCGAGCGAGACGATCTCCTCGCGCGTGAGGCCGGCCCGCTCGGCGAGGACGCGCAGGGCGGCCTCATCCATCGGCTCCGAGGAATCCACGATGGAGCTGACCGGCTCGGTGACATAGCCGGAGAAGGAAGCGCCATCGAGACGCGGCGAGCCGATGCGCGCGTTGATGATGGGACGCGGAAAACTCTTCTTGGCGAAGACGATGATGCGGTCGTCGCGTTCGCACCACGGCACGAGATCGAGCGTGCGGTGCGGGCGCTCGGCCAACTCGAAGACTTCGCCGGTGTCTGCGCGTCGGTGGGCCGTCAGAGTTAGAAAACGTGCTTCGCGTGGCGCGCGGCTCTGCTCCTCGAAGAGTTCGACGCCGCACCCCGCGTCGACTTTTTCGCCGACGATGAGATAGTTGGTCGGGGGGAAGGGCAGCGCGCGTCCTTCCATGTCGGAAAGATGGAAGCGGCCCTCGAAACGATGGCGCACGATCCACGGGTTCCAGATAGGCGCGGAGACGACGACGCGCAGACCGCGCGCGCGGAACGCCTCTTCAAAACCGGACTGGCTGAGATAGGTGTACTCTTCGAGTAGCTCCGTGTCCCAGTCGGCGCGGTAATCCTTGCGAAGCACGAACTCGGCGGCGGCGCGCGGCGTGAGCCGAAAGCGCGTGAAGCCGTTACGCGGCGAGTCGGACGGCGCATATTCGAGCGGCCCAGAGAGGTTCGTGCTGCCGCGCCAGTTGCGCGCGAACAACTCGAAGAGCGCCGCCGTTGAAAGTTCCGCGACGCCGCCGCGCGTTGCGCCGTCCGTTGTCGGCACGTCGAGAAAGAGTTCGGCGGGGCCGTCGGGGATGACGAAGTCGCGGATGATGAGTACGCCGCCCGTTTTGAGTTGCGCCACCTGATGGTCGAGAGTTTGCAGCACGCGGCCCACGTCGAAGCCGTTAAAGCTGGTGACGTGGTGGAGCACGGAAGAGTTGAGGATGCCATCGAGCGACGCGGCGTCGAAGACCATCCCGGAGATGTCGCCGCCCTCGTAGGAGAGATTCTCTCGCCGGTACTCGCGGCGCGCGCGCTCGACCGAGACGGGGTTGATGTCCACGCCGACCATTTCGAGATCGCGGTAGAGACAGGCCAGTTCGTAAGTGCCGAGACCCGAACCACAGCCCATGTCGGCGATGCGGCCACGGACGGGAAAATGCGCGGTCGTGAGCGCCACCTTTTGCCGCATCGAGGTGTCCATGCCGGCGAAGTAAGACTCGTAGGCTTCGCGGCTGCCGCGATCTTGACGTGCGTAGTTTCCCTGTTTCTCGTCGTCCGACTCATTCATCCGTGGTCGCCCCTTTCGGCGCGGGGCGACCCGTTCATCAGCCCGCTTCGCGCCGCGTAAAAGCGTAGAGCCTGTCGCCGCGTGCAAAGAGGGCGCGGTCGCCCGCGCGAAAAAGTTTAATGTCACCGCCGAGGGCCGCATCTCGGATTGATTCGAACGCGGGCAAGCCCTTGCGGTGAGAAAAGACCTCCAACTCGTCCCGCTCATTCAAGAGGAGGACGACGCCCGTGTCAAGCACGTTGAAGTTGACCGCGGAGGGGCCGACATCGGCGGCGACGCGCAGGTCGTAGCCGCTAAAGTCTTCCTCGAAGCGAAAGACGAGCCGGTCGTAGACGCCGCCCTTCGCACAGACCAAGACCAGCACGTTGCGGCAGAGCTTGGCGTCGAGCACCTGATAGCCGTCAAGCTCACGCAAACGCGCCTGATGGCAACGGCCCGGCGCTGAAAGGAGCGCAGCGTAGGCTGCTCCGAAGAGGTTCTGGAGCGCCACACCCTCGAAGAGTTGCGTCGAGTTCGGCGCGACGTTGCCGACTTGTCTGGGGACGGCCAGCGTGTCGCCGCCGAGTTCGACGAACTCGATCTCGGAGAGGCTCGCGTCATGTTTGATGTAGAGACGCCCGCCGCTCGCGGCAACCTCTTCGGCTGAAAGCTCCGTGGCAAGGTCGCGTCCGAGCGCGAGGTCGCGCAGCCGCACGCGCCCGCCGTC
>JBGTHJ010000282.1:0-2319 GCA_041746175.1 Pyrinomonadaceae bacterium | reverse complement strand
GGCGACGCGCTCGACGCGCTCGGCGGGGCGTTGGACGTGGCGTGCGTCGCGTTGTGCGCGGAGATGGTTGGCGGGATGCAGTGGGTGCTCGATACGACGGTCGAATACGCGAAGACGCGGCAGCAGTTCGGTCGCGTCATCGGCTCGTTTCAAGCAGTCCAGCACCAGTGCGCGGACATGTTGTTGCTGACCGAGAGCGCGCGTTCGGCGGCATACTACGCGGCGTGGGCGTTGAGCGTCGGCGATGCGTCGGCGCGCGGCGCGGTCGCGGTCGCCAAAGCTTACTGCTCGGATGCGTTTCGCGAAGTCGGCAATCGCGGCGTGCAGGTGCACGGCGGCATCGGCTTTACGTGGGAGCACGACCTGCAACTTTATTACAAGCGGAGCAAGTCGTCCGAGACGCTTTTCGGCGACGCCACTTTTCACCGCGAGCGCATCGCGCGCCTCGTCGTCGATGCTTAACGAGGACACAGAGAGATGAGCAAAGCCAGTCGCGAGCAGCCAGCCGGAGCGTCGCCCTACGCGGCGCGACCGTGGCTCAAACATTACGACTACTGGGTGCGCGAGCACATGAATTACCCGCGCCGACCGCTGCACGAAATCCTCCGCATCGCGGCGGTCGAAGTGCCCGACCGTCCGGCGACCGCGTTCCTCGGCGCGCATCTCACGTTCAGCCAGATCAAGCAGCAGTCGGACAAGTTCGCACACGCGCTCCGCACGCTCGGCATCGGGCAGGGCGACCGCGTCGGGATCATGTTGCCGAACTGCCCGCAGTATGTCGTCGCGGCTTTCGCGGTGTTGCGTCTGGGCGCGACGGTGGTCAACGTCAATCCGCTCTACACCCCGCGCGAGGTCGCGGTCGTCGCGAAGGATTCGGGGATGCGGATGATGTTGACGCTCGATGTGCTCGCGCCCGTCACGCTCGCCGTGCGCGAACAGACGAGCATCGAGCATGTCGTCATCACGTCGGCGGCGGAGTACTCGGTCGCCGCGACGCCGACGCCGGAAGTTGAGGGCACGCAGCTTCTGTCGGACTTGCTCGGCGGGGTTGACGCGCCGGACTTGCCCGCCGTGCAAATCGACCCGGACGACGTGGCCGTGTTGCAGTACACCGGCGGCACGACGGGCGTGCCGAAGGGCGCGATGCTGACGCATTACAACATCTTCGCCAACGTCGTGCAGGCGCAGTGCTGGTCGCACAGCGAGTTGCGCCGGGGCGAAGACACGTACCTGCTGGTGATTCCGTATTTTCACATTTACGGTTTCACGGTCGGGATGATGGAGGGCGTGTGGAGCGGCGCGCAGCAGGTTTTGATTCCGAAGTACGATGTCGAAGCGTTGCTGCGCGCGATCCGCGATTACCGCCCGACGTACTTTCCCGCCGTGCCCACCATCTACATCTCGCTGCTCAATCATCCGCAGGCGAAAGAGTACGGCATCGACCGGATACGACTATTCAACAGCGGCTCGGCCCCGTTGCCCGTCGAAATCATCGAACAGTTTGAGCGTCTGACGGGCGGCACGCTCAACGAAGGTTACGGCCTGTCCGAAGCCTCGCCCGTGACGCACACGACGCCCAAACTCTCGCGGCGTAAACCCGGCAGCGTCGGGCTGCCGCTGCCCGATACCGACATCAAAATAGTTGACCTCGAAGAGGGCACGCGCGAAATGCCGGTCGGCGAGGAGGGCGAGCTGTGCATCGCGGGGCCGCAGGTGATGAAGGGCTACTGGAATCGACCCGACGAAACCGCCATCGCGCTGCGCGCCGACGCCGCCGGACGGATGTGGCTCTACACGGGCGATGTCGCGCGGATGGACGAAGACGGCTATTTCTACATCGTCCAACGCAAGAAAGATATGGTCATCGTCGGCGGTTTCAACGTCTATCCGTCGGAGGTCGAGGGCGTGCTCTACACGCACCCGGCGGTGATGGAAGCCGCCGTCATCGGCATCCCCGATGCGTATCGCGGCGAAGTGGTCAAAGCCTTCGTCGTGCTCAAGCCGGACGCGACCGCGACGACTGAAGAACTGACCGAACACTGCAAGCGTGACCTCGCCGAGTTCAAAGTTCCGTGCCGGATGGAGATGCGTGCGAGTCTTCCGAAAACCGCGGTCGGCAAGGTTCTGCACCGCGTCTTGCGCGAAGAGGAACAGTCGAAGAGTTCGGATTGAGACGGCGGAGGCGAGTTGAAACTTATGCGACTGCTGGAAGGCAAAGTGGCGATTATCACCGGCGCGGGACGCGGCATCGGTCGCGCGTGCGCGTCGCTGTTTGCGGCGCACGGCGCGCGGGTCGTCGTCTCGGACATCGACGCCGCG
>JBGTHJ010000281.1:0-4076 GCA_041746175.1 Pyrinomonadaceae bacterium | reverse complement strand
GGCGACGCGCTCGCTTGCGGCGACGGGGCGGGCGCAGGCGTCGGCGACGCGGTTGTTTCGCTCGCGCCTTCGAGCACCGAACGCGTCTCGGTGACGCCGAAGGAGATCGTCAAGGCGGTTAACATGAAAACCACCGCCGCGACAATCGTGATTTTAGCAAGCAGCGATTGCGTGCCGCGCGGGCCGAAGGCCGTGCTCGAAACCGAACTCGTAAAAAGCGCGCCCGCGTCTGCCTTGCCCGGCTGCAACAGCACCGACAAAATCATCACGATGCACGACGTTATGAACAGTGTGTATAAAGTGTAGGTCAACAAAAGCTGGCGTCCTCTAATCTCGTCTAAATATTGAAATGAACCAATTGCGCGAAGGTGTCGGCTTCGAGGCTCGCCCCACCGACGAGCGCGCCGTCCACGTCCGGCTGCGCCATCAGACCCGCGACGTTATCGGGTTTGACCGACCCGCCGTACAGAATCCGCAACCCTTCGGCGGCAGCCGAAGAATACCTTTCCGCGAAAATTCGCCGGACAAACGCGTGCATTTCCTGCGCTTGTTCCGGCGACGCGGTACGACCTGTGCCGATTGCCCAGACCGGCTCGTAGGCAAGCATGATACGTTCGAGGTCGGATGCTGTCAACCCGTGCAAGCCGCCGTCTAACTGCCCGCGCACGACCTGTTCCGCCGTCCCGCCCTCGCGCTGTTCGAGGGTTTCCCCGACGCACATGATGACCCGCAAACCGGCGGCCAGCGCCGCCTGCGTCTTGCGCTGAACAAAGCTATCCGTCTCGCCGTAGAGATGCCGCCGTTCGGAATGGCCGACGATGACCACCGTCGCTCCGGCATCGCGCAGCATGTCTGCCGCGACCTCGCCGGTGTGCGCGCCGTGCCCCATTTCGGTCGAGCAATTCTGTGCGGCAATCTGGATGTTCGAGCCTTCGAGCCGGTCTGCGACAACTTTCAGAGCCGTAAAGACCGGCGCGATGATGACCTCGCAATGGTTCGCGTTCGCCACCAGCGGACGCAACGCGAGCGCCGTCGCCACCGACTCCGACAGTAGCTTGTACATCTTCCAGTTTCCGGCAATGACAGGTTTACGCATAAAAGCACATGTCGGAGATCAGAGGTCGGAGGTTGGTTAAAGATCGGCGGGCGTTAGATTTTCTTCTGACATCCGCCACCCGACCTTCAACATCTTATTTGTCGTTCAGCGCGGCGACGCCGGGGAGTTCGTCGCCCGCCAAGAATTCGAGCGTCGCGCCGCCGCCGGTCGAGATGTGCGTGATGCGGTCGGCGACTCCCGCCGCGGTCACGGCGGAAACAGAATCGACGCCCCCGACGATGACCGTCGCGCCGCGTCCGGCAGCCTCCGCCACGGCACGCGCCACACCCATCGTGCCTTCCTCGAACCCCTTCTCTTCAAAAACTCCCATCGGGCCGTTCCAGACAATCGTTCTCGCGCCTTCCAGCGCGTGCGAAAAGAGCGCGATCGTTTCGACGCCGATGTCGAGACCGACCAACCCCGCGTTGGTAAACTCAATCGGAATCGTCTTGCGACTCTTTAGCGGATCGTAGCTATCGACGACCTGATGATCGGTCGGCAGAATCAACTCGACGCCCGCTGCTTCGGCATTGACTTTTATCTCGCGCGCCGTCGCCAGCATGTCGTTTTCGACGAGCGATTTTCCGACCGTGAATCCATCGGCCTTGAAAAAAGTGTAGGCCATCGCGCCGCCGACCAGAATTTTATCGACGCGGCGTTTGATGAGCGCGTTGATGACCGGAATTTTATCCGACACTTTCGCGCCGCCAAGAATGGCGACGAAGGGGTGTTCCGGAGCGTTGATGACCCGGCCCAGATAGTCGAGTTCTTTCTCCATCAACAGACCGGCGGCGGCGTGCTCGACGTGCTTCGTGATGCCGACGGTCGAGGCGTGCGCGCGATGAGCCGCGCCGAATGCGTCGTTGACGTACACGCCATCGCAAAGGCTCGCCAGTTCCTTCGCGAACGCATCGTCGTTCTGCTCTTCTTCCGGGTGGAAGCGAAGATTTTCGAGCAGCAAGACTTCGCCGTCTTTGAGCGCATCGACTTTGCTCCGCGCTGCTTCGCCCGTACAGTCTTTGGCAAAAGCGACCGGCGCGTCTAACAACTTCGACAGGTGTTCGGCGACGGGACGGAGGCTGTACTTCTCAACCCGCGCGCCCTTCGGTCGTCCGAGATGCGAGGCGAGAATCACCCGCGCGCCCTGCGCGGTCGCGTGCCGGATGGTCGGCAGCGCGCCGCGAATCCGCGTGTCGTCTTCGACCACGCCGCCCTTTACCGGCACGTTGAAATCGACGCGCACGAAGACACGCTTGCCGCCGAGTTCGAGGTCTTTTATCGAAAGCTTGTCCATAGAGAAACAATCACGAGTGACAGGTGCCGGGCGACCAGGAAAGTTAGCCACAGGTTTTCCGTCCTGTTACCTGTCACCCGTCACGGCTTTTAGAATCCTTTGGCAGCGATGAATTTAATCAGGTCGCGCACGCGGCACGAGTACCCCCACTCGTTGTCGTACCACGACAACACCTTGAGCATGTTGCCGCCGATGACCTTGGTGTACTCGGCATCGACGATGGAGGAGTTAGAATTTTTGCGGAAGTCGGTCGAGACGAGCGGCTCTTCGGAAAATGCGAGGATGCCGTTGAGTTCTTCGCCCGCCGCGTCTTTGAACGCCTGATTGACCTCTTCGGTCGTGGTGTCGCGTTCGAGTTCCATGACGACATCGACGAGCGAGACGTTGGGCGTCGGGACGCGGACGCTGATGCCGTCGAACCGGCCCTTGAGTTCGGGCAGGACGAGCGCGACGGCTTTGGCCGCGCCGGTCGAGGTCGGAATCATCGAGAGCGCGGCGGCGCGAGCGCGGCGGAGGTCTTTGTGCGGGAGGTCGAGCAGTTGCTGGTCGTTGGTGTAGGAGTGGATCGTCGTCATCTGCGCCGAGCGGATGCCGAACTTTTCGTGGATGACTTTGGCGACAGGCGCGAGACAGTTGGTCGTGCACGAGGCGTTCGAGACGATGTGATGCTCCTGCGGGTCGTACTTGTCTTCGTTGACGCCGAGCACGATGGTGATGTCCTCGTTCTTGGCGGGCGCCGAGATAATCACTTTCTTGACCGGACCGCGCAGGTGTTTGCGCGCGTCTTCAGCTTTGGTAAAAAGCCCCGTCGATTCGATGACGATCTGCGCGCCGACCTCTTCCCACGGAATTAGCGCGGGGTCTCTTTCAGCGAACACGCGAAACTCGTCCGCGCCGACCTTGATGCCATTGTCGGTGGCGGAAATTTCCTCTTCGAGATTGCCGAGCACGGAATCGTATTTCAGCAGATGGGCGAGCGTCTTCGTGTCGGTGATATCGTTGACCGCAACGAAGTCGATGTCTTTGTCGCCAAGCGCCGTGCGCAAAACGTTGCGTCCGATGCGTCCGAATCCGTTAATGCCGACTTTGATTGTCATTTCAAGAGCCTCCTGACGTGGCCTGAATTTCTTGGAAGAGACCATGCGCGTATCGCGCGGCGCATCCCCACTTCGACCGCCGATGTCCGTTCTCTCACTCAGATGTATAACCGAGATGGATAAAGAAAAGGCAAGATAATGTGCGGCGCAGTCACTGTCAAGTGAAGGGGCGGCTGACGCGCCCCTCGCGGGGCGGGTTTTGAAACACTTCCCTCCATGTGCGGCGCGGGATGTTTATGAAACTCCGCGCAAGGGGCGCACGTAGTACGCTCTGACCTGCTTTGTCGCTGTCCGGGTTAGAGATAAACTGCTTTCGTCAGTCGTCCCAACAAAAATCATAGAGGAGTCTCCGGGTAGATGTTTAGCCTTCGTCCTGTTTCATCGCACGGCATTCGCGCAAGGTCTTTTTCCGGCGCGGCACTAGTGCTCGCGCTCGCCGCGATGCCTTTCGCCACGCTCCACGTCCGCGCGTCAACGAGCAGTGGCAGTCTGCGCGCGAGTTCGGCGGCGTCGCTTCGGCAAACTCCGACCGCTCCGCTTTCGCAACAACCGCCCGCGCAAAGAGACGCGACGCGCCCACCTGGAACCG
>JBGTHJ010000280.1:0-4190 GCA_041746175.1 Pyrinomonadaceae bacterium | reverse complement strand
GCCGCGCGCGACAGTTCAGCGCGCGTGCCAGTTCGACGGCGAATCCCCACTTGCCGACGCCTTCATCGCCCGCGAACAGCAGCGCGCCCGGCACGCGATCCTGCGCGAGCATCCGTCGCAAAATTTCCTTCGCGCGTTCGTTTCCGACGAGGGTGTCGAACATAATTGTCGGGCGGTGGACGATGGATGTTGATGGCAACCGGCGTGGCGATGGTCAGGGGTTCAATCGTTCGTCGTCGGTTTAGTTAGCGTTTGTGGTCGGCGGTCAGCTTCAAGAACGGGCTGACGATTTCCAACATCCGTGAGTAAGTTTCCTGCACCGACCCGCTCGCATCGACGACGCGGACGCGCTCGGGTTCGTCCGCCGCAATCTTCAAATACGCTTCGCGCACGCGCGCGTGAAACGGCGCATCTTCAACATCGAGACGGTCGGCGGCGGTGTCGCGTGCGCGATGGTTGGCGCGCTGCCTGCTCAGTTCGACGGGAAGATCGAAGAGCAACGTCAAATCCGGTTTGAGACCGCCCGTCGCCAGTTCGACCACCTGCGCAATGAGCGCGGAAGAGAAGCCCCGCCCCGCGCCTTGATACGCGACAGTCGCATCGGCGTAGCGGTCGGAGAGCACCGTGCGTCCGGATTCGAGCGCGGGGCGGAGCATCGCGCGGACGTGTTGGGCGCGGTCGGCGGCGAAGAGGAGGAGCTCCGCGAGCGGGTCTACCTGTTCCTCCGTATCGAGCAGCGCGGCGCGCAAGCGCTGACCGAGCGGTGTGCCCCCCGGCTCATGCGTCGAGACGACTTCGCTGCCGCGCAGCCGCAACTCGCTGGCGAGCATTCTCAACTGGGTCGATTTTCCGCACCCGTCAATGCCTTCAAAAGTGATAAAAGCGGCATTCACCTAACGGGTTCTCCTGTGACGTTTGGGAATCGTGCGGGGTTAGTTTTCGGAGCGGCTTGGCGAAGCCTCGGAGACGGATTCATGGGGCGCGGGATCAGCTGCGGAGTGCGGAGAGCGCATCTCGCCCGTGTTGCGACGCGCGTGGAGGATGGTCGAGATGGCATGTTTGAAAATCAACTGCTCCTGCGCGCCCGATTCGAGCAGCACCGAAAACTTGTCGAAGCTTTTGATCCGCCCGGAAAGTTTCGCGCCGTTCATCAAATAGATGGTGACCGCATCCCTCTCACGTCGCGCCGTGTTAAGGAAAGCGTCCTGAATATTTTGTGGAGATGATTTTGATTCCACCGCTGTTTCACTCTACAACGCACAATCAGTCTGGAGTGCGCTTAGATTACACCAAGCGCACACTACGAACAAGGGCGGTCAGTGTATCCACTCGCGAACCCGTCGTGTAAAGCCCTCAACCCAATGACGCGCGCGCGTCGGGCATCAGCGCGGCGACGTGCGTGGCAACGCGCGATTGCACGCGCGGATCATCGCCGAAGCCTTCAAACCAGTTGACGCCTGCTTCGCGGCGAAACCAGGTCAACTGCCGCTTGGCGTAATGACGCACGTCGAGCTTGCTCTGCTCGACGGCGCTTTCCAGACGACGCGCGCCCCGCAAGTATTCGACCGCACGACGGTATGCGTGCGCTCCGAGCGCGTTCGACGCGGCGGGCACGCCCCGCTCCAGCAGACGGCGGACTTCATCAACCAGCCCCGCGCGGAAATGGGCTTCTGTGCGACGATTAATGCGCGCGTAAAGTTCATCACGCGGCGGGCGGAGCGCGACGACGTGGATGCGCTCCGCCGACGGGTGCGACGCGGCTCGCGCGGGCTGTCTGACCGAAATAGACGCGCCTGTCTGAAGACGCACTTCGATGGCGCGTTGGACGCGCGACCAGTCGCGCGCGTGTAGTCGCAAGGCGGTTTGAGGGTCGATGCGTCGAAGGATGGCGTGGAGGTGTTGCGCGCCACGCTTCTCGCGGAGCGCGGTCAACCTCCGACGCAATGCGAGGTCGGTTGGAGGACTCTGAAAAAACGGTTCGCGCAGGGCGCGCAGGTAAAATCCCGTGCCGCCGACAAAAAAGACGGTGTGGCCGCGCGCCTCAATCGCTTCGATTTGCTCAGATGCCTCGCGCGCCCAATCTCCGGCGGTGTAGTTCGTCTCCGGCGGCACAAAATCGAGCAGGTGGTGCGGCACGCCGCGCCGTTCTGCAAACGGAACTTTGGCCGTTGCGATTTCGATTTCGCGATACACCTGCACCGAGTCGCAGTTGACGATCTCGCCGCGAAAGCGCCGCGCCAACTCGATGCCGAGTTCGCTTTTGCCCGAAGCCGTCGGGCCGACGATGGCGATGATGGGGCGCGCGGGATAGGTTGACGGATTCAAAATCTTGAGATGACCTGACGCAGCGCGACGACCGCCCAGATGATTGCGAGCAGCATGAGCGCGCCGACGAGTTGTGCACGAGTGAAGCGCACGCGAAAAGTTAAGCCGGAAGTCGGTTCAAGTTTGGAGTAGGAGTTCTTTCAATTCGTCTTCGGACGGTCGCACGAGCGCACGCCCCGCCGACTCGAAGACAGGCACGAAACGCTGTTTGGTCAAACGGTACATACGTCGAAACGCTCCGAAATCCTGCGCCACATCACGCTCGACGTATCCGACATGATGCTCCTTGAGCCACCTCCGCGCCCGCTCGCACAGGGGGCAGCCCGGCACCACGTAGAGCGTTAATCCATTTTCTTTCGTCGTCTCTTGCATGACACACAGGAAACCCACAGGATGACCGGAATGGAGAGCGGGATGAACCGGATAATTTGAAATGATGAAGGTAGAGCGTTGACGGGTGAAGGAAAAGCAGCAGGCAGCGGTCATTCGCTCATCAACCGGCGCGCCTCCCTCATCACTTCTAATTCATTATGTCCATCCATGTCTTCATTCCGCCAACCTGCGAATGGTTGACGCTTTGTCTCGCGCCTTGACCCAGGACGCATCCTACACTAGTCGAGCAAACGCGTGTCGCCCGGCGCGTTGATTTGTTGAAGAAGGCTCGCGATGTCCCAGTTGTTCCATGCTTCGGCGATTCTGCCGTCGGCGACGCGGATGATCGACATGCCTGTGATGGTGACGGCCCTGCCCGTCGGCGCGAAATCTAATCCGTCGCCCTCGTGCGTCATCCGCGCCGTCCAGCGCGCGGCCACTTTGTCGCCCTCAGCGATGGTGTCTTCGATGGTGATGTTGATGTCGGGAAACGTGCCGCGAAATCGCGCGAAGAACGGCACGAACCCAACCGCTCCGCGTACTTCGACGCCCGCCTCGCCAAGTCCGTGAACGATTCCGTCGGGGTCGAGCATCTCGTCGATCGCCTCCGGTCGCCCCTTGTTCCAAACTTCCTCGAACCAACGATGTAATAGCGCGACATTCTCTCGCGACATGAGCAGTCCTCCTTCATCGTGGGGCTGTGAAAATTGTTGACGGAGATGTATTCAATACAACTTCGTAAGGTTGATGCCCGTGTAGTACGACTTCAAAATTTTGTCGTAGCTCATTCCGGCGCGTGCCATCCCGTACGCGCCGACCTGACACATGCCGACGCCGTGCCCCCAGCCGCGACCCGTGAAGACGTAGGCCGCGATGTTGCCGGCGTCGTCGTAGCGTCGGCTGATGACGAAGAGTTGCTCGCGGAGTTCGAGCGCGGAACGGATGCGCCCCGACCTGACGTGCGCGCTTCCACGCGTGCCGACGACTTCCAGATCGAGCACGCGTCGCGACGAGCCGCGCGCCGCGACGCGCAAGTCTCTCAGCGTGCCGATGCTCCCGGCGTAGCGCGCGAGTCGACCGGCGACCTGCGCAGGCGTCAGCGTGACAGTCCAGTTTGTGAACGGCGAGAAGCGTTCCGCCGCCGCGCCGTTCGGGGCGGGTCTAACTTCGATGTAGTCAACTTCGCCCCGCGCGTTGGTGTGATAGGCGACCGGCTCGCCGCCGACCAGTGCCACTTCGCGCACCTGAAAAAGTCCGACGCCGTAGGCGCGGAAAAGATACGCATCCGCGCCGACGTTGAGCGTCCGCTCGGCGCCCTTCGCCGCCGGACGCAAGACCAGTCCGCCGTTGACGGACGGGCGCACGGTCGCCTTTTGCAGCCGGATGATGTCGCGCGCTTCGAGCAGGTGCGTCAGCGAACGGAGCACGCGCGCCCGCGGCAGAGGCTGGCGCGGGCGCAGCGTCGCATCGGGGTAGAGCGCGAGATGTCCGTC
>JBGTHJ010000279.1:0-4455 GCA_041746175.1 Pyrinomonadaceae bacterium | reverse complement strand
GATGCGCGCCTGCGTGTGGTGACGGACGCCTACCTCGCGGGCTATTTCGCGTTCAATCCAACGGAGGCGACCGCGCAGGGCTTGCACGATTACGACGACGCGCTCGAATCGCGCAGCCGCGACGACGTGGCGCGCGAGGTCAGACGCTTGCGCGGCGCGCTCGCCGAACTTTCGCGCATCCGCGAGGGCGCGCTCTCGCCCGACGCGCGTTACGATTATCTGGTCGTGCAGTCGCACGCGCGCGCGCAGCTTCTCGAACTCGAAGAGATACGGATGTGGCAGCGCGACCCGAACGTCTACAACGGCGTCGTCGCGGCGAGCATCGGCAATATTCTGAAGCGCAACTACGCGCCCGTCGAGCAGCGTCTCGGCGCGCTCCTGTCGCGCGAGCGGCAAATCGCGCGCTTGCTCGATGAGGCGCGCGGCAATCTCGAAAATCCACCGCGCATCTACACCGAAACCGCGCTCCGGCAAGTGCGGGGCAGCGTCGATTATTTCACGTCGGTCGTGCCGCAGATGTTCGAGCGCGCGGGCGGCGGACGCCTCAACGCCGCGCGTCGCGCCGAGTTCAGCGCGGCCAATGAAAGCGTGATCGCGACGCTCAAGTCGTTCGCAGAGTGGTTGGAGCGCGACCTCTTGCCGCGTTCGACGGGAGAGTTTTCCATCGGCGCGGAGAACTTCCGTCGCAAACTTCTCTACGACGAGATGGTCGAAACCCCGGTCGCGCAACTCATCCGCGACGGGCAGAAAGAGTTGCGCCGCACGCAGGACGAGATGCGTGCGCTCGCCGAAGAGATCGCGCCGGGGCGCGGCGTGCTGGCCGCTTTGCAGGTGCAGGCGCGCGAACATCCGACGGCTGACGGTCTCGTCGGCGAGACGCGCGCCGAACTCGACCGCATCCGCGCCTTCGTCCGCACGCAGGAAATTCTGACGCCGCCCGCGAATCAAAATCTGATCGTCGCGGAGACGCCCGCCTACGCGCGCTCGAACAGCTTCGCTTCGATGGATACGCCGGGGGCGTTCGAGCGCGTTGCGACCGAAGCCTTTTACTACGTGACGCCGCCCGATCCGCAGTGGGACGCGCGGCGGCGCGAGGAACATCTCGGCTTCTTCAATCGTTACGCGCTGCCCATCATCTCGATTCACGAAGCGTTTCCCGGACACTACTATCAGTTGCTCGCGGCGCGGCGTTCGGGTTCGCGCGTGCGTGCCGCGCTCGGCTCGGCGAGCTTCGTCGAAGGCTGGGCGCACTACTGCGAGCAGATGATGCTCGACGAGGGTTTTGGCGGCAACAACCCGAAGTTCAGGCTTGCGCAGTTGAATCTCGCGCTCTTGCGGCTGGGTCGTTATCTGGTCGGGCTACAGATGCACACCGGCGGGATGACGTACGAAGAGGGCGTGGAATTTTTCATGCGCGAAGGCTATCAGGCGCGCGTCAATGCGGAGCGCGAGGCGCGGCGCGGCACGCAAGACCCGACCTATCTCGTCTACACGCTCGGCAAGATGGAGATTCTCAAACTGCGCGAAGAGTGGAAGGCGCAACTCGGCGCGTCGTTCCGTCTCGGAGAGTTTCACGACCGGTTGTTGAGCTACGGGATGCCGCCCGTCAAGATCGTGCGCATGGCGTTGCTCGGCGACGCGCCGGCAAATAACATCGTGCGCAACGGCGCAGCGGATGACGACCTTTCGATTCCGGTCGAGTTCACGGTGCTCGGTCAGGGACAGATGAGCGAGTACGATGGCGCGCGTGCCTTACAGTTGGTGACAGTGCCCGACGAATGGAGCAGGGCGTGGCGCATCATCGGCAACGGTCGCCCCGCGCCGGAGGTCAACTTCAATACGCGCGCGGTCGTCGTCGTCTATCAGGGGCGGCAACCGACGGGCGGCTTCGGCGTCTCGGTCAGCGAAATCAAACGCGATGGCACTGTGCTTGCAGTAAAGATTAACGAACGGCGTCCGGCGTCCGGAGACATTACAACGCAGGTCATCACTTCGCCCTTCGTCGCCGTCTCGATTCCGCGTCCGCCCGCCGGCACGGTCGTCAGACTCGACGCGCAGCAGAGCGGAGCGGTGCAGAGTCCTGAAAAAACTCGGCCAAATGCGAAGCCGCGACCGCGTCGCGGGAAGCGGACCGTCAGGCGGCGACGCCCTTGACGAAGCAAACCAGTTCGTAACAAAGGACATCTAAAAAAGTGCCGAAACGATACGTTGCGCGCAGTGAAACAGACAGTCGCGGCGACGGACGGCAAAGATTTGACACTCTCTCCTATCCGGACGCGCCAACCATGTTGGCGAATCATAAGGTTTCAAGACGGAGGGAGATAAGCCTCGATTTGACGAGCGGCGCACCCTCCTGTAACAGCGCGAGGGGACGCCGCTCGTGTCGTCTTTAAGAGAGAAAACGTGTCGTCAAAGCCACGTTTTCATGGAGGGAAGATAATGAATAAAAGTATTAATCGCCGCGCCCATCGGTTCACCGCGTGGCTCATGACGGCGGCGATGTTGGCGATGCCGCTAACGGCGTTGGCGCAGACCAGAGTCGAGGCGCCGAGCAATAAGTACAGCGTCAGCGACGATGTTAAATTGGGTCAGCAGGCGGTGCAGGAAGTCCAGCGGCAGATGCCGATCTTGCGCGACGGGACGGTCGATAACTACGTCGAGTCGGTCGGTCGGCGACTCGTCAATGCGATTCCGTCGGAGTTCCGACAACCAGAATTTCGCTACACCTTCGACGTGGTCAACGCGCGCGACATCAACGCCTTCGCGTTACCCGGCGGCCCGATGTACGTCAATCGCGGGATGATCGAAGCCGCGCGCACCGAAGGCGAAATGGCGGGCGTGATGGCGCACGAAATCAGCCACGTCGCCTTGCGTCACGCGACGGCGCAGGCCACCGAGACGCAGAAGTTTCAAATCGGCTCGGTGCTCGGCCAGATTGCGGGCGCGGTTATCGGCGGCGTCCCCGGCGCGATTATCGCGCAGGGCAGCCAGATCGGTTTCGGCGCGGGCGCGCTGAAGTACAGCCGCAAGTATGAGACGCAGGCCGACATCCTCGGCGCGCAAATCATGGCGCGAGCCGGTTACAACCCGCGCGACCTCGCCAACATGTTCCGCACCATCGAACAGCAGGGCGGCGGCAGAAGCGGCCCGGAATGGCTGTCGAGCCACCCGAATCCGGGCAACCGCTACCAGCGTATCAATCAGGAAGCGGCGTTACTGCGCGTCTCGAACCCGATTGGCAACACGCGCGAGTTCGCGCAGGTACAGTCGCGTCTGCGCGGCATGGGTCGCGCGCCCTCGATGCAGGAGATCGCGCAGGGCGGCGGTCGTAATCCTTCGGGCGGCGGCGGCGGCAACAACGACACGCGCTACCCGCAGACGAGCGGCAACGTCGAATTTCCGTCAACGCGTTACCGCACGTACAACGGCGGCAATCTCTTTCAAGTGAACGTGCCCGACAACTGGCGCGACCTGCCGAGCAACAGTTCGGTGACGTTCTCGCCCGAAGGCGCGTACGGACAAGTGCAAGGCCAGTTCATCTTCACGCACGGCGTGATGCTGGGCGTCGAGAACGCGCAGAGCAACGACCTGCGGCAGGCGACCGACGACTACATGCGCGCCCTGCTGCAAGGCAACCAGCACCTCCGCGCGCAGACGCGAAACTACCAGCGTGGCAACGTCGGCGGTCGCAACGCGCTGGCGATGACGCTCGCGGGACGTTCGCCCAACACGGGGCGCAACGAAGTCGCGACCGTTTACACGACGCTGCTTCGCGACGGCTCGCTGTTCTATATGATTTCGGTCGCCCCGCAAGAGGACTACCGCAACTATCAGAACACGTTCAACACCGTCCTGCGCTCGATTCGTCTCAACGGCTAACCGCCGGAAAGCGCGACATCCGGTGACCGAAAGGCGAAGCGATTGTCACACGACAGCCGCTTCGCCTTTTCTTTCCGCTGGCGTCAGAGATAAAATTCAGGCGACACGTATCACACTGGACGACGAATAAAGTGGCGAGAGGGTGGGAGAGCAAAGCGGTCGAAGACCAGCAGCAAGCGGCGGAGGAGCGCGCCCTGCGCAACACGTCGCGCGGCGAAGTCACGCCCGCCGAACGTCTCCGCCGCGAGAAACTCGAATCGCTCCGGCTCTCGCACGCGCGCACCCTCGCGCGTCTCGACCGTCCGCTGACGCGCGCCCATCGCGACATGCTCCAACGCACGCGCGCCGCGCTCGAAGCCGAGATGGAAAAGCTGAAAGCGCAGTAGTAGCCGCGCCCGCTCCCTCATGATTGACGCGCCGCCCCCGCCGCCCTTTTATAGCAAGTTGCAATTGCATGTCGCGCTAATAAAAAGAGCGGCGGCGCCTGGGAGCGCGAGCGTCCCGCTCGCATTGAGCGTTCGGAGAACGCGAACCATTGAACGTGCTCCGAGCACGCTTGACAGCGGGACGCTGGCG
>JBGTHJ010000278.1:0-9165 GCA_041746175.1 Pyrinomonadaceae bacterium | reverse complement strand
GCACGCGGCGAGGCGTTGTTGTTCCTCCACGCCGACACGACCGCCCCGCCCGATGCGGCGGAGAGAATCGCCGAAGCCCTCGCGCGCGACGCGGGCGCGGCGGGCGGCAACTTCACCATCCGCTTCGACGGCGGGCGACGCGCGGCGCGTTTTATGACGTGGCTTTATCCGCAACTGCGACGGCTCGGACTCTGCTACGGCGATTCGGGCATCTTCGTTCGCGCGTCGAGCTACAAACAGGTCGGCGGCTTCAAGCCGTTTCCGATTTTCGAGGATTTGGATTTTGTGCGACGGCTCAAGCGTCGCGGGCGGATGGTTCATTTGCCCGTCGCGGTCGTCACCTCTTCGCGTCGTTTCGAGGGGCGCAGTTTCGCGTTTACGTTTGCGCGTTGGGCATTCCTGCAAGTTCTGTACTGGATCGGCGTCCATCCGCGCGTGCTTGAACGACTCTACGCGCCCGTGCGCGATCCGCGCGCGAGAAACTGAAGCGGCCTCGTTCTTAGCGGCACAACCCGTCTGGAGAATTTCACGAATGGCATACTACGAAGAAGACGACCTCGACCGCTTCGGCGAAGTGGGCAAGCACCGTCCAGACCTCTTTGAAAAGTTCATGGCGTGGTATCAGGCGTGTCAGGAAGACGGCGCGCTCTCGCGGCGCGAGAAGTCGCTCATCGGCCTCGCGGTGGCGCACGCCCTCCAGTGTCCTTACTGCATCGACGCCTACGCGCAAGCCTGTCTCGAATCAGGCTCGAACATGGAGCAGATGACCGAGGCGATCCACATGGCGTCGGCCATTCGCGGCGGCGCGAGTCTCATTCACGGACTGCAAGCCCACAACTCCGTCAATAAGGTTTCGATGTGATGCCGCAAACTTTGCCCGTCATCAATGCACCAACCGGAGCCGCCCGCGCGCCCGCCGACTTCGACGAAAAACTCGCGGCGCACGGCCTACTTCTGCGCGCCGCCGCGACGGTCGAGACGTTGCAGGTCAACGTCGGCAAGCTGTGCAATCAGGCGTGCAAGCACTGCCACGTCGATGCGAGTCCCGCGCGCACCGAAATCATGACGCGCGAAACCGTCGATGAGATCATCGACGCGGTGCGCCGCTTTCGCTTTCCCGTCTTAGACATCACGGGCGGCGCACCCGAACTCATCCCTTCATTCAGACACCTCGTCGCATCGGCGCACGCGCTCGGCACGCGCGTCATCGTGCGCCACAATCTGACCGTTCTGTTCGAGCCGGGACAGGACGACCTGCCGCAATTTTTTCGCGCGCACGGAGTCGAAGTCGTGTCGTCGCTGCCGTACTTTCTCGAACAGCAGACGGATCAACAACGCGGTCACGGCGTCTTTGAAAAATCGATCGCGGCGTTGCGGCGTCTGAACGAGGTCGGCTACGGAATCGACGGCAGCGGTCTCGACCTCCATCTCGTCTATAACCCGGTCGGGGCATTTCTGCCGCCGCCGCAAAGCTCCATCGAAGCCGACTTCAAACGCGAGTTGCTGGCGCGCTACAACGTCTCTTTCAACCATCTCTACACGATCACCAACATGCCCATCAAGCGTTTCCTCGACTACCTGCGTCGCAGCGGAAACGAATCGCGCTACATGCGCAAGCTCGTCGAAGCCTTCAACCCGCACGCGGTCGAAGGGTTGATGTGTCGCAGCCTCGTCAGCGTCGATTGGACAGGGAAACTCTTCGACTGCGACTTCAACCAAATGCTCGAACTCGGCGTCGCGCCCGAACTCCCACAAACCATCTCCGACTTCGACCCGGCCAAATTCACCGGACGACCAATCGTCACCGCCGCGCACTGTTTCGGGTGCACCGCGGGCGCGGGTTCGAGCTGCGGCGGCACGGTGACGGACAAGTGAACTCGCCGACGACGGAAAGCTGAAAGCGTCGCTGTTCAAGTTGAATAGCGACGCTTTCAGCTTTCCGCTTTCCGACTTCCAATTGGGTGAATGCTGGTGTAACGCCAGCGGGACGCTGGCGCTCCCGGCACTCACCCAATTGCAAACCGCTATAGGTGCGACATTCTATTGCAACTCGCTATAGATGAGCGGTGCGGCGATGATGTCGGCGAGGCGTTGGGTTTCGCGGCGGGCGCACCGGCGGGCGTCTTCGCTGGGCAACGGCGTGAGACGCCGCACCGGATGATATATCACATCGACCTGTCCGAGACGCGGCAAACCCTGCCCGCGCGGCCACACGCGGTTCGCGCCGCGAATCGTTACGGGCAGCACGGGAACGTCGGCCTCCAGCGCCATTCGCGCCGCACCCGGTTTGAATTTCGCCATTTCGCCGTCGGCAAGGGCGCGCGCGCCTTCGGGGAAAATCAACACCGCGCCGCCGTCGCGCAACCATTGGAGCGAACGCCGGATGGCCGCCGGGTCGCCGCCCTCGACGTTGAGCGGCCACGCCCCGAACAACTCGAGCATCTTTCCGAGCACGGGTTGTTTGAAAGGCACGCTCCACGCGAGATACCGCGTCGGGCGTTTGACCGGCGCGGAGACCCAGAACGGATCGACGTACGTTTGATGATTCGAGGCGATGATGAGGCCGCCCATCGAAGCGGGCGGAATGTTCTCGACGCCGTACAGACGCAACCCCCAAATGGCCTTGAACGCCGTGTGCAGAACGGGGCGAACCAACCATTCAATCGACCACTGCGGCAACGTCTGTGGCGCGTCGTGTGCGGCGTCGCTTCGCTTGGCGTCTGGTTCCCGTCGGGGTGTCTCGGCAGCGCTCATGTTGGTGTTCAGACCGGCTCTTCTTCATCGCTATTGTGATCTCCCCCATGTTCGGTTTCCTGACGCCAGGCATCGCTCAGACGCTTGACCACTTCACCGGGCACGCCCGCGCTCCCGGCTTTATCCGCCGCCGGCACAGGGGGAGGGCGCAGTCCGTAGAGCGAAGTGATGGTCAAGTCCTTCCACCATTCGGGGATGTCGCGTTCGGTCAGCCCGTCGTCGTTCCACCCCTCGCATCGTTCGCACTCGAAGCCGGTGTAGCCCCGCGCCTCTTCCTTCGTCAAACTAACGCGCGCGCGCGCCCCGCATCCGGCGATGCCGCAACGCCGCTCGATCTCAACCAGCAACACCTCGCGCGGAAATGTGATACGACTTTTGCCCATGAGAAAATCGCTCGACGGCTCACGGGTTCGGAAGATCGATGAGCCGGGATCTCTTCAGTCGATTCCTTCGAGCGGCCATTGCCGGTCGATAAACTCAAGATGAAGACGCGGGATGCCGTCTGCGCCGCGCCGTCGGGCACGGACGATGGCGTCGACCGTGATTTGATGCCGGACGCTCGTCACGCGCACGAGCTGGCCGCGCTCGATTGGCAGCGTCGTCCAAACGGCGGCCCCACGACGGCTGATGTTCTCTGTCACGGTCAGTTCGCTTCCCCCCGGCGCGCCGCCCTCGTCGCAGACTTCAACGATGACTTCGACCGGCATCGAGAGCCGCGTCTCCGGCGAGCGGTCGGGACGCGTCTCCGGTTCGTGCGACGGCGCCATCTCGCGCAGTTCCCACACACCGCTGTCGGGTGCGAGAGACCTCACTTCGTAACGCTGCGTCGGGTCGGCCAGGTAAGTCGCGGGCGGATACTTGCCGATGAAAGCCGTGCCGACCTGATAGCGCGTGGGTTCAACGCTCGCCCCGTTGGCGACGCGCGCGTCGCGCTTCGGATTGTACAACGTGGCGCGGCGAACAATCGCCCATATGCGATATTGATCTTCGACATGATCGAAGCAACGCAGTTGACGCGGCAGCGGCAGCGTCAGTTGCAAGAGGCGTCCCACCACGACGGACGGGCGGGCGAGCGTGAACGCCGCGCCGAACGGCGTCACGTCGAGCAGATGCGACATCTCCACCCATTCTTGTCCGGCGCGTTCGCTCCCCTGAACGCGCACCGGCAGAGACAGTTTCACGCGCTCGCGCAGACGCTTGGATCTGCCCTCAAATGCCACCCTTGAACCCCCTTTTCGCCCGCCCGCAAACCTCTTTTCCACCGCCCGTTCAGGTTGTCCGCAAAATAGTCCAAAATCGCGGTAAAACCCCTGATTTTACGGGACTTTTGCGGCCTTCAATCGTTTGCCAAAACCCGCGTTTTGGGCTACACTACGGTGTACTTTGGCCGCTCCTTAACCGTCCCGAAAAGTGCCGCCCGACGACATCCCAAACAGGTCGGGAGTGGCGACTTTTGAGTCGCGCACAAGAAGCCGTATCCGGTCGAGCACGTCCGAGAGGTTTATCGCGGAACGGCGACCCTGCGGCGCACGTCCGAAGATATTGATCGAACGAAAACTTTTGTAGATATAAATAGCGCGCGGCGGATTCCGCGCCGATTGTACCGGAAAGGTTAATTGATGGAAACAGCAACAGAACGTAATACCGTGGACATCGAAGAGGAGATGCGGCGTTCGTATCTCGACTACGCGATGTCGGTCATCATCGGGCGCGCGTTGCCGGACGCGCGCGACGGCTTCAAACCCGTCCATCGCCGCGTCCTGTGGGCGATGCAGGAGTTGGGCAACGGTTATAACAAGGCTTATAAAAAGAGCGCGCGGGTTGTCGGCGACGTGATCGGTAAATATCACCCGCACGGCGACACCGCCGTCTATGACACGATTGTCCGCATGGCGCAGGATTTTTCGATGCGCTACCCGCTCGTCGATGGACAGGGCAACTTCGGCTCGGTTGACGGCGACTACGCCGCCGCGATGCGTTACACCGAAGTTCGCATGACCCGCCTGACGAGCGAAATCCTCGCCGACATCGAAAAAGAGACGGTCGATTTTCGTCCCAACTACGACGAGTCGCTGAGCGAGCCGTCGGTGTTGCCGACGCGCGTCCCGAATCTTCTCGTCAACGGCTCGGACGGCATCGCCGTCGGCATGGCGACCAAGATTCCGCCCCACAACCTGACCGAAATCATCGACGCCACCGTCGCGCTCATCCGCAAGCCAAATATCAAAGACGAAGACCTCATCAAGTTCGTGCCCGGCCCCGACTTCCCGACCGCCGGTTTCATTTACGGGCGCGAAGGCATCCGCTCGTCGTACCTGACGGGTCGCGGAATCATCCAGATGCGCGCCCGCGCAGGCATCGACCGCATCGGGCGCGGCACGACCGAACGCGACGCCATCATCATCACCGAAATTCCCTATCAGGTGAACAAGGCGCGACTCATCGAACGCATCGCCGAACTCGTCAACGAGAAGAAGTTGGAAGGCATCTCGGACTTGCGCGACGAGTCGAACCGCGATGGGATGCGGATCGTCGTCGAACTCAAGCGCGACGCCGTGCCGCAGATCGTCCTCAACAAACTCTACAAACTGACGCCGATGCAGTCGTCCTTCGGCGTCATCAATCTGGCGATCGTTAACGGTCAACCGCGCGTCATGAAGTTGAAGGAGATGCTCGAATCCTTCGTCGATTTCCGGCGCGAGGTGGTGCGCCGCCGCACCGAGTACGAACTGCGCAAGGCACGCGCCCGCGCGCACATCCTCGAAGGCTTGAACAAAGCCATCGACGCGCTCGACTACATCATCCCGCTGATTCGCAACGCCGCATCGGTGGACGAAGCCCGCGCGTGGTTGAGCGGCGACTTCTCGTCGATGAGCGATAAGCAAGCGTGGAAGGGCACGTCCGCAGAAGCGTCGCTCGCGGCTTTCCAGTCCAAACTGCAACGCACCATCAAGCGGCTTGAATTCTCCGAGTTGCAGGCGCAGTCGATTCTCGACCTCCAGCTGCGCCGCCTCTCCGCGCTCGAACGCCAGAAGATTCTCGACGAGTACGAGCAGGTCATTCGGCACATCGCCGAACTCGATGAGATTCTCGCGAGCGAAGCCGCGCTGCGTCGCGTCATCGTCAAAGAACTCGAAGACGTGAAGAGGGATTTCGGCGACAAGCGGCGGACGGAGATCATCGATGAGGGCGTCGAACTGACCATCGAAGACATGATCGCCGACGAAGATGTCGCGATCACGATCACCAAAAACGGCTACGTCAAGCGCACGCCCGTCACCACCTATCAACGGCAGGGACGCGGCGGCAAAGGACGCTCCGGGGCTTCGACGGGCAAGAACGACGATTACGTCGAGCATCTGTTTATCGCCTCGACCCATTCGTACCTAATGATTTTCACCGACGACGGGCAGGTTTATAAACTCAAGGTGCACGAGATACCGGACGCGATGCCGTCGGCGCGCGGCAAGGCGGTCGTCAATCTGGTCAATCTCCCGTCGAACCGGAAGCTGGCGGGCGTCGTGCCCGTGCGCGAGTTCTCCGAGGGGCGCTATGTGCTGATGGTCACGCGTAAAGG
Source organism: Pyrinomonadaceae bacterium (assembly GCA_041746175.1). Taxonomy (GTDB): domain Bacteria; phylum Acidobacteriota; class Blastocatellia; order Pyrinomonadales; family Pyrinomonadaceae; genus JBGTHJ01. The sequence goes on along the minus strand of JBGTHJ010000278.1, from coordinate 2,834 downwards.
TGTGATCAAGAAAACTTCGCTCGCCGACTTTCAGAACATCCGCTCGAACGGCATCACTGCCGTCAATGTTGACGAGGGCGACGAACTGCTCGACGTGGTTTTGACCGACGGCACCAAGCGCGTCTTTATCGCCACCCACGACGGCATCGCCATCCGCTTCAACGAAGAAGACGTGCGCTCGATGGGTCGCGCGGCGCGCGGCGTGCGCGGCATAACACTGCGCCCGACCGATTACGTCGTCTCGGTCTGCCCCGTCTCCGCCGATGATTCGGAGCGGATGCTCTCGGTCTCCGAACAGGGCTATGGCAAGCAGACCAAGATCAGCGACTATCGCTTGCAGTCGCGCGGCGGGCGCGGCGTCATCAACATGAAGACCAACGACAAGGTCGGCAAAGTGGTCGCCGTCTTCCCCGTCGATGAAGAGTCCGAAATCATGATCATCACGCAGCACGGCAAACTCATCCGCATCGATGCGGGCGAGATTCGCAAGACGGGGCGCTCCGCTTCCGGCGTGCGACTCATCCGGACTGACGGCGGCGACAAGGTGACGAGCGCGTCGCTGCTCGACCCCGCGACCGCCATGGCCGAGGTCGAAGCTCCCGCGTAGTAGGCGCTCAGCCCGCCGAAAAAACGATGACAGAGAAAGCCCCGCTCGAATCGACGCGCGGGGCTTTTTGTATCAGATATGACGCCGAGCGCGGCATTTGACCGCAGAAGCAGCGCGGCGTTTCGCCCCGGCATCGTGACTAGAATTTTGATGGCCGGATGTGAAAACCCGAAATTTCGGTCAAATAGTGAAATGCAAGTTTCCTTGCAAACTGTGGAATGGCTATTGCAACTAGCCGATGCAAGGGGGCCGAGGGGTCATCTCATCAGACGTGCCCGGCAACGAATATGGTTTCCTCATCAAACTTACGCATAATTAGAGCGGTGACGAGATTGAAAAGATCTGTCCTCTACCTTGATGATGAAGCCGGATGTGTGGAATTTTTCAAACACACCTTCGGCGTCGAAAACGACGTGCGCACGGCGGCGAACCTCTCCGATGCGCGCCGTGCACTGAAGGAGCGCGCCGCCGACATCATCATCAGCAACCAGACTCTATCCGAAATCAGCGGAACTGATTTCTTGTGCGAGGTGGCCGCCGCCCATCCGGCGAGCTACCGTGTGCTGCTGACCGACACCGCCCACATCGGCGAGGTGATTCATCAAATCCACGCCGGAACCATCAACGGCTTCATCGCCAAACCCTGGACGGAACAGAGTATGCGACGCGCGCTCGAACGCACCGGAGCGGCTTTCGACTTGCGCAGCAAGACCAGTCAGGCACGCGCCGCGACTGCCGCCAAGCTGCGCAAACAAACGGTTCACAACGCAGCCTGAGGAGAATCAGGATATCTTCGGGCGGGCGGGTGAAAGGCGGCGAGCGTGGAGGATTAGACCCCACCGCGCTCGCCGCTGCCGTTTTACAAATTTATCATCCCGTTGTCTGGTTTCCTTCAAGCTGCGTGTCGGCGGTTCTTGCCCCCCCCCCGGTCATCTCAATCGTTATGTGGTGCTGGTGCGTATTATCCTGAAAAGGTTCGCACGGTTATCGAACCCAAAAACCGGAGGTAACCGTGATGCCTCTAGCAACGAACCAGTTGACCCGGCATCGTTGGCATCCGCACAAACCGTGTCGCCCACCGTCGTGACCCGCCCCAGATAGTCGCGCGCGTAATCGACGTAAACGTCGTCCGGCATCGAGCGCCGCGTCAGCCGTCCCGCCCGATTGTACTGGTAGCCGAGGCTATACGATCCGGCGAGACCATCACTCCACGATGTGCTACCGCTCCGGTGCGCAAGCCACACCTTCGGAAGTAGCATGATGTTCTCAGCTACCCTGTAATGAAATGGCTTGCGAAGCCAGCGGTGAGGACGTGCGTCGAACTGTGCGCGTGAATATTTTATGACTCGCCGGGTCAGGGTTGTGGTATAGAATGCGCGCACGATCGGCAGCGATTCTCACCGTCGCAGACACCACCCGTGTCCCGGGAGAGACCGCGCATACGATCAAACTTCCACGATCTTCGACATCCTGCCCGCCGGAGTGATGCCCGGTCGGTGTGAAACCAAGGAGACTCCCCCATGTTGTTCGGATCGACAGTGCTCGAAGTCATCATCGGGATGATTTTCGTCTATCTTTTATTGAGTTTGTTGTGCTCCGCCGTCGGCGAGTACATCGAAGCCAGGTTGAACAATCGCGCCAAACTCTTACGAGACGGCATCCGTCTGTTGCTCAACGAGACGGACGGCAAAGGCACCGACCTCGCCTCGCAACTCTACGCGCACGGTCTAATCAGACCGCTTTACCGCGACGCCAGACGGTTGCCCTCGTACATACCCGCGCGCACCTTCGCGCTCGCGCTCTGGAACATGGCGACGACGGTCGCCGCACAGCACGCGAGCAGCAGCAGCAGCAGCAGCAGCAGCGGCGGCGCGGTTGCCGGTGTCACGGTTGATTTAAACAAAATTCGCGAAGCCATCGCCAACCACTTGCCCAACGAAGAATTGCGGACGGCGCTGCTGACGTTGATCGACGAAGCGAAGGGCGACATCGAGCGGGCGCGCACCAACATCGAAGACTGGTACAACGGCATGATGGATCGCGTCTCCGGCTGGTACAAGCGACGCACCACCGTCATCCTGCTCGTGCTCGGTTTCCTCGTCGCGGCGGCCATCAACGCCGACACCATCACCATCGCCAAGTCCCTCGTGCGCGACGGCGCGTTGCGAACTTCGATCGTCGCCGCCGCCGAGCAGCGTCTGGCGACGCCGCTGCCGACGCCCGCGCC
>JBGTHJ010000277.1:0-5117 GCA_041746175.1 Pyrinomonadaceae bacterium | reverse complement strand
GCGCTTGACCTCGCCGCCGCGCTCATCAAGATTGCGCGTCTGATGCCACCGGGGGTTAACAAGGTCGTGCCCGCCGGAGCGTTTCTGCTCGAAGGGGCGGACAGCGGCGGCGTCGCCGGACGCATCCGCCGGCTCACCGAGATGGGTTCGCTACACGGCGCGCCCGACGGTCGCGGACTGTTTCCATCGATAATCGCCATGCCGACCGGCCTTGCCGGAATCACCGCCGCTCTCACCGCGTCGGTGGCCGAACTCGAAATCCTCCTGACCGTTCACGTTGTTACCGAACACGTCGTGCGACTACTCAAATAGCTTCCGCGCGATGTGATAGCCCGGACGACCAGCCGACAACGCGCGCGGTTTCCCTATCCCTCACAGAATCCATTTCCGCCGTCAAACAACGAGCACTGGTAGTAGGTGCGCGTCCGGGTTTAGTCTCTTCGTTCGCGAAAGTTCTTCGACTACCCTGACAACATAAATGCACCAATCAATCATGAGAAAAACACTGAATGCGCTGTTGAGCGCTCTGGCCGTCACTTTGTATCTGGTCGCTTTCACCTATCACGCGCACGCGGCGCAGGACTCGCGTGGCGCGGTCGCGGGAACGGTCACGGACGGTTCGGGCGCGGTCGTCAGCGGTGCGGTCGTGGCGCTTTTCAACGCGCAGCAGTCCGCGCTCAGCACGACCACGACGGACGCCGGAGGAGGCTTCCGCATCGGCGACGTGCCGCCGGGTAGTTATGCGGTGGTCGTCTCCGGCGGCGGGTTCGGCGAGCGTCGCATCGCGGCGCAGGTCGCGGCGGGCGAGACGTTGGAAGTCAGCATCGTGCTCGAAGTCAACGCGCTCGCCGAACAGGTGACGGTGACGGCGGAAGCCGGACAGGTCGCCGATGCGCGCAGCATCGACCAGCAGGTCAACGTCATCAACCAAGCGGAAATTTTAGAGCGTGCGCCGGAGGTCGTCGCGCAGGTGGTTGACGAAGAACCGGGCGTCAATTTGCAGCGGACGAGTCCGTCGTTGAGTGCGGTTTTCGTGCGCGGGCTGACGGGGCGCAACGTCGCGGTTTACGTTGACGGCGTGCGCTACACGACGAGCGCGCAGCGTGGCGGCGTCGGCACGTTCTTCAGCCTCATCGAACCGTCGAACCTTGAAGCGGTCGAAATCCTGCGCGGGCCGAATAGTTCGCAGTACGGCTCGGACGTGCTCGGCGGCGTCGTCAATTTCATCTCCCGCGTGCCTCTCTACGGCGGTGCGGACAGCGAGGTGCACGGCAACACGAATATCTTTTATACGTCGCCGACCAACGGTTTCGGTGGCAACACGCTGCTGACCTACGGCACGCGGCGTTACGGTCTGTTGTTCAATTTGAACGCGCGCCGCATCAACCGCCTGCGTCCGGGCGGCGGCTTCGATTCACACGCGGCGGTGACGCGCTTCTTCGGCATTCCATCGGACGTGTTCGGCGAGCGTTTGCCCGACACGGCCTTTACGCAGTACGGCGGGTTGCTGCGCGCCAGCTTCAATCTCAACGACACGACGCAAGCTCTCGTCAGCTATTCGCGTAACCAGCAGGACGGCGGGCGTCGTTACGATCAACTGCTCGGGGGTGACGGCAATCTCATCGCCGATTTGCGCAACCTGATGACCGACGTGTTCTACGCGCGCCTCGTCAAGCAACGCCTGGGCTTCTTCGACAACGCCCATCTCACCTTCTCCTACAACGGGCAACGCGAGGAGCGCGTCAATCAGGGGGGGCAGGGCAACCCGCTCGCGGCCATTACCAACCAGCGTGAGCGCACCAACGTGCTCGGCTTCAATTTCAACGTCGAAAAGCAGACCGGCGAAAGCAACACGCTTCTTTTTGGCGCGGACATCTACCGCGACAAGATTGCTGCTCCGGCGACGACCTTCGAGCCTTCGACCGGAGTAGCGACCCCCGCGCGCCCACGCATCCCCGATGGCGCGCGGTATCTTTCCTATGGCTTCTTCGCGCAAGACGTTTTGACGGTCATCCCCGAACGTCTGCGCGTGAGCGGCGCGCTGCGCTACAGCGCCGCATCCTATAAATCAGAGGCGGCCAACGCCCCTCTCGGCGCGAACGGGCGTCGGTTGTTCCCCGACGACAGGGCGCGCTTTGACGCTTTTTCAGGACGCATCGGCGCGGTCTTGAACGTCGGCGGCGGGTTCGACATCGCGGCTAAATACACGCGCGGCTTTCGCGCCCCGAACACGACCGATCTAGGCATCATCGGACTCGTCGGCAACGGCTTTGAAGTCGATGCGGCGACCGCCGCCAGCCTCGGCGGCTTGATCGGCACGACGGCGGGCGCGGATGCGGTTTCGTCCGGCATCCCCATCGCGCGCCTCGGCCCTGAAACCAGTGACAGCTTTGATCTCAGTTTCCGCTTCACGCACCCGCGCGTGCGCGCCGAACTGACGGGCTTCACCAACAAACTGAAGAATGTTTATTTCGATCAGGCGCTCGTGTTGCCGCCCGGCGCGGTCGGGACGTTGCTGGGCAGCGAGCGCATCGTCTCGCAGAACGCGAACGGGTTGGTGTTCGTCGCCGCCGCGTCGAGTCCGGTGCTCGTGCGCGTCAACTACGACGACGCGCGCTTCAACGGCGTCGAGTTCAACACCGAAGCGCGCCTGAGCGGGGACTTCACCACCAGCGGCAATTTCACATACATCCGCGCGCACAGCCTCTTGAACGGACTGCCGCCCAACGTCGAAGGCGGCGTTCCGCCCGCGACCGGCTTCTTCAGTCTCCGCTATCAACCGCGCAACACTTCGCGCTTCTACATCGAAGGCTATTCGACGCTCGCCGCCCGCCAGCATCGACTCTCGTCGCTCGACCTCGCAGACCGGCGCACCGGCGCACCGCGCACGCGCTCGCAAATCGCCAACTTCTTCAATCGCGGAGCGCGCGTGCGCGGCCTCATCAGCAACGGCGCGGACGGGCGTCCGAACACCTCGGACGACTTCCTGCTTGCGACGGGCGAAACGCTCGCGCAAATCCAGAACCGTCTGCTGCCCATCGGCGCGACCATCAACGGCGTGACCGTTACCGGCAACGGTTCCGCCGTCCCTCTGTTTCCAGCCGTCTCCGATTATGGACTCGTCGGCGTGCGCGGCGCGCTGCGCTTCGGCGAACGCTCCGAGGTCTTCGTCGATTTCGAGAACATCGCCGACAAACAATATCGCGGCATCAGTTGGGGCATCGACGGCGCGGGTCGCGGCGTGACGGTTCGCTATCGCTACAAATTTTAGTTTCGCCACCGCGAGTCGCGCACCGGCCACAGGCTATTGTAAGTTTCGCGGGGCGGGGCTACTCTCTCGATTTATGCCGTATCTCGTCGATGGCAACAATGTGATGGGGCAGCGGGTCGGGTGGCATCGCGACAAGGATGCGGCGCGGCGGCGTCTGCTCGATGATCTGGCGCGGTTTGTACGGGTCGAGCGGGCGCGCGTGCTGGCGGTCTTCGACGGCGCGCCGGACGAGCATTTTCCAGATGGGGCGAGCTATCGCGGCGTCCGCGTGTTCTACGCGGTGCGCGGCTCGAACGCCGACGAGCGCATCAAGCAGATGGTTGACGCTTCGCGCGAGCGGCGCACGCTGACCGTCGTCACCTCCGACCGCGCGCTCGCCGAATACGTCCGGCGATCCGGCGTCAAAGTGATTCGCGCGGGCGATTTCCGCCGACGCCTCGACGCCGCCGTGAAGCCCGCCGAACATCCCGTCGCAGATGTTAATCAAAACATCCCCGGCGTCGGGATCAACGATTGGATGCGCTATTTCGGCGTCGCGCCCGACGATGACCCGGAGAGAGACGACGACGAACACACCACGCGAGCCGGTAAACGAAAGAGATGAGTCTTCCGCTTCACCGGCGCGCGCGCCGTGCGCGGCGTGCTCGCCCTCCGGTTATTTTGTGTCGCTGGATTTGTTTTCGACGAGGGTGACATCGAAGGACAGGTGTTCTCCGGCGAGGGGATGATTGGCGTCGAGCGTGACGTGGGTGTCGGTGACTTCGGTGATGGCGACGGGGATTTGATTGCCGTCGGGCAGTTGCATGATGAGATTCATGCCGACTTCGGGTTCGGCCTCCATGTTCATGCCCTCGCGGGCGACCGACTGAACGAGAGCCTCGACGCGCTCGCCATAGGCGTCGTCGGATTCGATCTCGATGCGCCTGGTTTCGCCGATCGTCATCTCGCGCACGCCTTCATCGAAGCCGGGGATGACTTGCCCTGCGCCGACCTCAAACTCCAAAGCTTCGCCGCCCTCCGAAGAATCGAAAACCTGCCCGTCTTTCAAACGCCCCGTGTAATGAACCCGCACCGTATCGCCGTTCTTCACCTGTTCTGACATGATCCACTCCGTTCAGTTTTGATTATTTGTGGCGGGAAAGAATCGCACACTCGGACGCGAAAATCCAGTCTGTCTAATTCACTCGAAGCTTGTTCCAAAGCAACTAACCGCGCGTCTTCGGCGAGGCGAATCGGGAAGCATGGTTCGTAAATAGATTGCAGCCTCCACCGCGTTTCCATTTACGATTGACGCTTCTCGATTTACGATGCAGTCATGCGTTCAATCATCGTCGGCACAGCCGGTCACATCGACCACGGAAAAACTTCGCTGGTACGCGCGCTGACGGGGACGGACGCCGACCGCCTGCCCGAAGAGAAGCGACGCGGCATCACCATCGACCTCGGCTTTGCGGAGTTGGATTTGGGCGATGCGCGCATCGGCTTTGTCGATGTTCCGGGGCACGAACGCTTCGTCAAAAACATGCTCGCGGGCGCGCACGGCCTCGACGCCGTTGCGCTCGTCATCGCGGCGGACGAAGGCGTCATGCCGCAGACCCGCGAGCACTTCGACATCGCCCGCCTGCTCGAAATCAAAACCGGCATCGTCGTCATCACCAAGACCGACACGGTTGACGAAGAACTGCTCGAACTCGTCCGCGCTGAAGCGTCGGAACTCGTCGCGGGTTCGTTTCTCGAAGATGCGGCGACGGTCGCCGTTAGTTCGCGCACCGGCGCGGGGCTGGACGAACTGAAGCGTGGCTTACGCGAAATCGCCGCGCGCGTGGCCGCACGCGCCGCGCTGACG
>JBGTHJ010000276.1:0-9442 GCA_041746175.1 Pyrinomonadaceae bacterium | reverse complement strand
GCCGCCGACACGAAGCCGCCCGCCGTCGCCGCGAGCGCTGACGACGACGTGCGCCGCCAATTGCGCGCGCAGCGCGAAGAGATCGAGCGTCTCCAGACGGCTCTCAAAGAGCAACTGCGTTTGATCGACGATTTGCGCGTGCGCGTCGAGCGGACGGAACAAGCAGCGGCGCCGGACACCGTTGCGGTCAACAACCTCCGGCCACTCGCGCTAAACGATGTGCCGCCCGCTGCCGGAACGGGCTTGACACCGGCGGCGCTCCGACAACCATCCGGCCAAGCTTCGCCGGTTCAAGTCGAAGAACGCCTCGCGAACGTCGAAGCGCAGGTCAAGCGGACGACCGATGCGCTCGCGCGACAACTCGGCGCGATACGTTTGAGCGGCGACATTCGTTTCCGCTACGAATCCATCTACGGCCAGTTGAACGCCGCGCCCAACAGCGACAATCCCGGCGTGCTCGGCAATCCGCTCTCATCACGTCAGCGGCTACGGCTGCGCGCGCGGCTCGCGATGCGCGGGCGCATCAACGACGAGTTCGATTGGGGCTTGCGACTCTCGACCGGCGCGCTCCCCGACGTGATTTCGCCGAATCAAACTCTCACCGATTTTTACTCGCACAAAACTTTCGCGCTCGACCAGGCGTTCATCGGCTACACGCCGTCCGCCGTCCCGGGCTTACGCTTGCAGGCCGGAAAGTTCGAGACCCCGTGGGTTCACACCGAGATGAGTTTTGACAACGACATCCAGGTCGAAGGCATCAGCGAAACCTACACGCGCGACTTCAAAGATTCGACGCTCGCCAATCTCACCTTCTCCGCGTGGCAACTTCCTTTTCTCGAACGCGCGTCGGCCTTCGTGCTCGGCGCGGACGGGCGCGTCAACGTCGACCAGTCGCGCCGCGCGGGACGCGACCTCGCACTCTACGGCGCGCAGGCGCTCGCGCGATTCGAGGCGGGCAAAAAGACGCGGCTCACCGTCTCCGCCGCCGACCTCTACTACTCCGGCACGCAGTTTATCACGCCCGTCCAATTCTTCGGCGGCAACGTCCAACTCCCCGTCACCATCACGATTCCGGCGACCGCGACGACACCCGCGCAAACCCTTACCGGGCAGGCCACCATCGCGCGCGACCGGCTCGTTTCCGGCAACAGCCTCGGCATCGCCACCGCCACCAACAACGCCATCAACCGCGACGGGCGGCTCGCCTCCGGCTTCAATCTCGTTGATCTCATCGCGCGCCTCGACCTCTCGCACAGCAATCGTTTCCCCGTCCTGCTGCTCTTCAATTTCACCACCAACACGCAGACGCGCGATGTCGTCGTCGCGGGCGCGGGGGGGCGCGACGGACGGCTCCCCAACCACGAAAACAACGCTTACTGGGCGGAGATTCAGGTTGGCAAGACGGACGTGCGCGGCGACTGGCGATTCGGCTACACGCTCATGCGCATCGAGAAGGATGCCGTGCTGACGCCCTTCAACATCAGCGACATTACGCAGCAATCCGACAGCCGCGCGCAGCGTTTCAACATCAGTTATGCCGCCGACCCGCGCGTCACGCTCATGCTCACCGCCCTCGTCACCCAACGCCCGAACGGTCTCGCCGGGGCCTTCGGCACGACGCCCCCCGGCTCGCTCAACACCCCGACCACACGTCTGCAATTCGACACCCAGTTCCGTTTCTGAGGACGGCAAGACAACAAGCCCGGTCGGCGGTCGAGACAAAAAAAAGCGACAAGCTATTGGGGCTTGTCGCTTTCTGCTGACAACTGCCGACCGTCCGGGGTGCTATTTGTATCGCGTGCCGCGCTTGACGACCACGTCAACGTCTTGCAGCAGCGTGATGTAGCGGAGCACGTCGCCACGAACGGCGATGATGTCGGCGTACTTGCCTTCGCTGACCGTGCCGACCTGCGCGTCGACCTTCATCAGCACCGACGGCCAGTAGGTCGCGGCGCGAATCGCCTCCATCGGTTCGACGCCGAGTTTGTTGACCCAGATGTCGAGTTCGCGCCACGTCGATTGGCTGTGAAACTTCATCGGGATGCCGCTATCGGTGCCGACGAGCAGCACGACGCCCGCTTGCTTCAACTGGTTGAACTTTTTCGCGAGCGTCGGGCGACGGCTCGGCGTGATTTGAAAGTAGGGGAGACGGTCCGGGTGCCGGATCGACTCGCGGATGTCGGCGATGATGTTCGGCGGCAAGCCCACCTGCCAAGAGGGGTCGTCCAACTGTTCGGGGTTGTCGCGGACGTACTCGTAGTTGAACAGCCCTTCAATGGTCGGCGTCCAGAAGAGCGGCCCGGCGTTCGACCGCGCGCTGCGGGCGCGGATCATCTCGATGATGTCCGCCGGGTATTCGGGCGCGGTCGCCAATCCCGTGTGCTCGAAGCAATCGACGCCCGCGCGCAACCCGCGTCTGATCTCTTCCGGCCTGTGCGAATGCCCGACGACCGTCAGCTTGTGTTTATGCGCTTCATCGACGACGGCTTCGACCTCCTCCATCGTCATCTCGTCTTGATCGACAAGCTTGATGCAATCGACACCGGCCTGCGCGAGACGGCGGACTTTGGCGCGTGCGTCTTCGACACCCTTGATGCCCCAGCGAAACAACTCGGTGCCGGGATACGACTCGTGCTGAAGAAACGGGCCGGAGACGTAGAGCGTCGGGCCGGGAAGCTTGCCCGCGTTGATCGAGTTGCGAACATTGATGCTCGCTTCGAGCGGCGCGCCGAGGTCGCGTGCGCTCGTCACCCCCGCGAGCAGCAGTTGCTTCGCCGACGACGGCATGATGACCGGCTCGAACAAAGACGGATAGGTTTTGTCCCAGTGGTCGTAATCGCTATGGCCGTTGAGCATCAGGTGAACGTGCATGTCCCACAGACCGGGCAGCACGCTCATCCCTTCGGTCGAGATAACTTCGGCCCCGCGCGGGACAGCGAGCGTTCCCACCTGCCCGACCGCCTTGATGCGTTCGCCTTCGATGATGACGACGCTGTTGCGCAACGGCTTCCCGCCGAACCCGTCGATCAACGTCCCGCCCACCAGAGCCTTTATCTTTCCCGTCTGCCCCGACGCCGATAAGCACGGCGTCAGGGCGAGCGCGAGACAAAGAATCATCCGCACAAACGGCGCGTGATTCGCGCGGAAAAAAAGAGCGCATAGTTTCATTCGGTTCTCCTTACAGATTGTCAAAAACTGAAGCGCGGCCATCATACTTCGATTCGCGGTTCGTTGCCCGTCCTCTTGTTAACAAACATTTAAGCCGACATTCACCCCGTCTTAACTCACGCGCGCTACTGTCCGCGACTGGTCAACACACGACATCGCGCGACGATCTGCGGGCCTCTCGACAACGGCCACGCGATGCGAACTCTTATTTTATCGACGGCAATCTTTTAACCAACACGACGGGGACTGTCGATCCCGACGAGAAATTCCACAGGAGCGAGCTAATGAAATTGAATCATCGAATCGCGGCGCGGTGTGTGCTGGCCGTGCTGCTCTCGAACATACTGGGATTGGCGACGCTTCAGGCGCAACAGGACGCCGCCAAGCTCGAAGGCGTGGTGCGCGATGCGACCGGCGCGGTCATCTCGGAGGCCACCGTCAAGGTCAGCGCGCCCGCGCTCGGCATCGAACGCACCGCGACGACGAGCGATCAGGGCGTCTTTACCGTCCCCCAACTTCGCCCCGGCGCCTACATCGTGACCGTGACGCAAGCGGGCTTTAGCACGGCGACGGTCAACGATCTTGTGCTCGGCGTCGGCCAGTCGCGGGTGCTCGAAATCGCCCTCGCCGCCGGAGAGATCAAGGACGAAGTGACCATCACCGCGAGCGACACCGCCGCGGTCGATACGAGTTCAAACCGGCTCGGCGTCAACGTCACGGCGCGCGAGGTTAAGGAACTCCCCGTCAACGGGCGCAACTATTCGCAGCTTTACCTGACCGCGCCCGGTGCGACCAATACCGGCACGGGCAACTTCAGCGACCTCCGCTTCAACGGACGCGCGAACCAGCAGAACCAGACCAAACTCGACGGCATCGAGAACACCGCCATCTTCGATTCATCGCCGGGTTATCTGACCGTTCAGGGTTCGCAGTTTCGTTTGCAAACCTCGCTCGAAAACATCCAGGAGTTTCGCGTCGATTCGTCGAACTACCCGGCGGAGTACGGCACGGGCACGGGCGGCCAAATCAACGTCATCGGCAAGTCGGGCAGCAACGATTTTCACGGCGCGCTCTTTCACTACCTCCGCAACGACGTGCTCGACGCGCGCAACTTTTTCGACGGCGCGGAGAAATCCCCGTTACGCTTGAACCAGTTTGGCGGCAGCCTCGGCGGGCGGATCATCAAAGACCGGCTCTTCTTCTTCGGCAGCTACGAAGGCTTGCGCCAGCGCGCCGGATTCAACTCTATCGAGTTGACGCTTTCCGACCTCGCGCGCCGGTTCGTCGCGTCGGGCGGCATCGACAACGCCGCGACGCTCTTTCCGAACACGGCGACGCCCGACCCGAACGACACGACCGTCACCGCCGCCGACCGGGTGCGTATCGCCGCCCTGCGCGACCTGAACGTGATCAATGCGTTTCCGGTCGGCGCGGGTGCGCGTCAACTATCGAACACGGCGCAGTTCGTCCAGACCAACCGCACCGCGCGGCTCGACGAAGATGCTTTCAGCATCCGCTTCGACGGCAAGTTGAGCGACCGCTTCAACGGCTACGTCCGTTACCAGCGCGACAACGGCGAACTCCTCTCGCCCGACGGCACGACCGGACGCGCGCTCGTCGCCACACAACAGCCCGACAACTTCGTCGCCTCGCTCCAACAGATTTACGGCGCGACAATCGTCAACGAAACCAAATTCGGCATCAATCGTTCGCCGACCACGCTCGCCACCTCGTTCCCGTCGGTCGGTTCGGGCATCGACTTCTCGACCGTCTCGTTGACCTTGACGGGCAACATCGTCTCACCCGGCGTCAACGGCGGCGCGCCGACCGGGTTCGCCAGCCCCGGCGGACTGACGCGCCAGTCGTCAGCCGGCAACGGTCGCGCCCAACCCATCGACGCGCGCAGCTTCTCCTTCATCGACAATCTGTCTGTGACGAAGGGCAACCACGCGTTGAAGTTCGGCGGGGAGGTGCGTCTCTTGCGCGTTGACTTCGACCAACTCGGCGGCACCACTCTCTCTTACGGCAGCGTCGGCGACTTTTTGCTCAACCGCACACTGACCGGAGCATTCATCGGCGACCTCTCCGCCCCCGGCGACTTCCGCGTCGCCACCAACCCCGTCGCGACCATCGCGCGCCCCGCGAGCGGTCTCCATCAAGGCCGCCAGCAGTACATCATTTTCTACGGGCAGGACGAATGGCGTGTGCGACCCAACGTCACGCTCAATTACGGGCTGCGCTACGAATACTATTCGCCCAACCGCGAAGCCGACGACCGCGCCGTCGTGTTCGACCCCGCGACGGGGACGCTGCTCGATTCGTCAACCGATTTTTACCAGTCAAGCAAGAACAACTTCGGGCCGCGTCTCGGTCTGACGTGGGCGCCCGAGCGGTTCAACGGCAAGACGGTCTTGCGCGTCGGCGGCGGGCTGTATTACGGCCCCGGTCAGTATGAAGACTTGATTCAACCCATCGAGAGCGACGTGTTCCGCACCAGCGCAAGCTTCGCGGGCGGCCTCACCCCGACCACGCTCCAAACGCTCGCCACACCGGGCGCGACCGCCGTGCCGCTGCCGTTTACGCCGCGCGCCTACGATGTCGGCGGGTATCGCGTGCCGGAGCGCGTCGGTCAGTATGGTTTGTCGGTGCAGCAGGAGCTTCCCGGCAACACGGTACTCACCGTCGGTTACGTCGGCAGTCAGGGGCGCAACCTGTTTCTCCGCTCGATTACCAACCGCATCCTGCCCGGTCAAGCCACGATTGCCGACGGCTCGGCCTTGCCCGCCGGAGTCGGCGTCGTCAACCGCGTCAACGCCGCCGGTCAGGTCGTCGGCGTGACGACCATCCGCGAGTTCGACATCCTCGGCTTTGGTTTCAACAGCGGCGGGCAAGTCGTCGCCAACCCGGCGGCGCGGCTCCAGCCGTTCGGCGAAATCGACTACAAGACGAGCGGCGGACGCGATAGCTACAACGCGATGCAGGTGACGCTCAGCCGTCGCTTCACGGCGGGGCTGACGCTCGGCGCGCAGTATCAATGGGGACACAGCATCGGCAACACGCAAGGCTCGAACGAAGCCCAGACCGCGCAAGACCCGTTCGACTTCAACTCCGAGCGCGGCAACAACACTTTCGACATCCGCCACAGCGCGAACCTCAACGTGCTTTACGCGCTGCCCTTCGGCGAAGGGCGACGCTTCGACCTCGGCGGCATCGCGAACGCCATCTTCAAGGGAATGCAAATCGGCGGCGTTTACAACGGACGCTCCGGTCAGCCGCTCGACGTTCGCATCACGCGCGCCGATCTCGCCATCCGGTGCACGCAGACGGGCGGGTGTCCGACGGGCGTCGCCGGACAGCCGAACATCCCCTTCGGCACGGTCGGGCGGTTCTTCAATCCGTCGAGCGCGACGCCGCTGCCGGTAGGCTTCACCGCCGTCGTCAACACGCCGGGCGGCAACGCCTCGCGCAACACGCGCCGCCCCGATATCGTCGCCGGAGCGAATCCCTTCCTCGACGGCGAACGGCTGCTCAACCCCGCTGCTTTCACCATCCCGCAAGCCGGGACTTACGGCAACCTCGGACGCAACGCGCTCGCCGGGCCGAGCTTTCACCAGTTTGACCTGACGTTGCAGAAACGCTTCCCGATCACCGAGAGGGTCAACGTCGAATTCCGCACAGAGGTTTACAACGTCTTCAACAAAGCGAACTTCGCCAACCCGCCCGCGACGATTCCCGAATCGCTGCCGTCGATCACGTTCAACAACACGACGCGCGTCACCACCGTCGGCGCGGGTCTCCAACCCGGACAGGCGCTGACCGATGCGCGCGTCGCCAACTTCGGCATCCTCAACTCGACCGTCGGTCGCACCGTCGGTCTCGGCACCAACCGTCAGATACAGTTCGCGCTGCGTCTGAACTTTTAAGAGCCGTGACGCTTTCTTATATGACCCGCGAACCACCCGCACTCGCACCGTCCGCCGCACCGTCCGCCGCGCCGTCCGCCGTCGTCGATTTGAACGGCGATGTTTACGACGACGGACATCTGCGCGTCGAACACGACAACTACTACGTCAGTTTCGACGGACGCCCGGTCAAACTTCCGCGCAAAGAGTTTTTGATAATCTCGCGGCTCGCGCGCAACCCCGAACGCATCGTCCCGTCGGAGGAAATCTGGCGTCACGGGTGGGGACGCCGCACACCCTTCAACGCCGAAAGCCTCCACGTTCACATCTACCGACTCCGGCGCCGGCTCGAACCGCACGGCGCGCGGATCGAAACGATGGTCAACGTCGGTTATCGCCTCGCTCCCGGCGGGCGCGGAAACGACCGTGACGGCGGAAAACGCGGCTAAAAGCCGTCACCTTCTGTTTTCGTTTACATAGATTTCAATTCTAATTCAGTTGGATTTAACATCGCCGCAATATAGTATTCTGCTCTTACATCTTCCCAACATCCGGTTTGCAGGAGAAGCCTTTGATGAGTCTCTCGAAAAATCTACGGCGCGTTGTGCACGCGCTCGCGCTCGCGTCGGTGGCTCTGGCGACGGCGGCGTGCGCGGGTAGTGGCGGTGGTGGTGGCGGCGACGGCACGACGATGCCGTCGGGCGGTGCGGTGCGTCTACAGGGCGCGGGCGCGTCGTTCCCGAACCCGCTCTATCAGAAATGGCTGAGCGAATACGGCAAGGTCAACCCGCAGGCGCAGATTGATTATCAATCGACGGGTTCGGGCGCAGGGATCAAGCAGATCACCGAGCAGACCATCGACTTCGGCGCGACCGACAAGCCGATGAGCGACGACGAACTAAAGAAAGCTCCGGGCGAGTTGGCACACATCCCGACCGCGCTCGGCGCGGTCGTCCTGACTTACAACTTGCAGGGTGTCGCGCAGCCGCTCAGATTTTCGCCCGATGTCGTCGCCGACATCTATCTCGGCAAGATCAAGCGTTGGGACGACGCGCGCATCAAAAACGACAACACGGGCGTCGCGCTGCCCGCCGTCGAGATCGGCGTCGTCCATCGCTCGGACGGCAGCGGAACCTCCGCCGTCTTCACCGACTATCTTTCAAAAGTCAGCCCCGAATGGAAAGAGAAGGTCGGCACGGGCACTTCGCCGACGTGGCCGACGGGACAGGGCGGCAAGGGCAACGAGGGCGTCACGGGTCAGGTCAAGAACCAGCCGAACACCATCGGCTATGTCGAACTGGCCTACGCCGAACAGAACAAGCTTCCCGTCGCAGAGATAAAAAACAGCGCGGGTAATTTTGTCGCCCCGTCGCTTGAGAACATCTCAGCCGCCGCCGCCGAATCCCTCGCCACGACACCCGACGACATGCGCGTCTCAATCACCAACGCGGCGGGCGCAAGCGCTTACCCCATCGCGAGCTACACCTACATTCTTCTCTACAAAGACCAGAAGAACGCGGGCAAAGGCAAGGCTCTCGTCGATTTCCTCTGGTGGGGCACGCACGACGGCGAGAAGTTCGCGCGCGACTTGCGGTACGCGCCGCTGCCCCCGGAAATCGTCAAACGCGTCGAAGCCAAACTGAAAACGATCACGGCGGGCGGTGCTCCGCTCAGACAATAAAAGGCGGAGCGTCGTATTTTTAAGTGAAGAACCCGCCGCCAAGTTTGCCCACGCCCGCGTCGTCGCACGGCGCGCGGTTTCGCGCGTGGAACTGGCGGCGCGTGCTATCGCCAACGGGCAACACGGGCGATGCGGTGTTTCGCGCCGCGCTGTTTTTGTGCGCGCTGCTGGTGCTCGTGCTGGTCGGGATGATGATCGCGGCGATTGCCTGGAAGAGCGTGCCGTCGATGCGCGCGTTCGGCTTCGGGTTTCTGACGAGCAGCGCATGGAATCCGATTCGCGGCGACTTCGGCGCGCTCCCCTTCATCTACGGTACGGTGATGTCGTCGGTCATCGCGCTCATCATCAGCGTGCCGCTGAGTTTGGGCGTCGCGGTCTTTCTGGTCGAGCAAGCCCCGCGCCGTCTCGCGCGCCCGATTACTTTTCTCGTCGAGTTGCTGGCGGCGATTCCGTCGGTGGTCTACGGCTTGTGGGGCATCTTCGTGCTCGCGCCGTTCATTCGTGAACATCTGGGGCCGCCGCTCGTCGCGTGGTTCGGTTGGACGCCGCTGTTTCGCGGCCCCGTAACTGGCATCGGGCTGCTGACCGGCGGCATCATCCTCGCCATCATGATTACGCCGATCATCTCGGCGGTGGTGCGCGACGTGCTGGCCGCCGTGCCCGTGTCGCAACGCGAGGCCGCGCTCGCGCT
>JBGTHJ010000275.1:0-3776 GCA_041746175.1 Pyrinomonadaceae bacterium | reverse complement strand
CGCGAAGTGTACGCGACCCTCGCGGTGTTGACGCTGCTCGCGCTCGCGGTCGTCTGGCGTTTTCGTTTTCCGACGATGCCGCCGCCGCCGCCGCCGCCCGCCGCCGCCGTCCAACAGGAACGCTCCGCATTCAGAGACGGCGTTGGGGGCGCGCTCGAAGCCGTCAAGCGGCGCGACGTGTGGCGCTGGCTCATCATGCTCGAATTCGGCGATTTGACGTGGGACGTTCTGCGCGGATTCATCGCGCTCTATTTTGTGGACGTGGTCGGGCTGACGGAATCACGCGCGGCGTTGACGGTGCTCGTGCTGACGCTGGCGGGGCTGCCCGGCGACATCCTGCTGATTCCGCTGCTTGAACGCATGCGCGGTTTGAGTTATCTGCGCTGGAGCGCGCTCTTTGTGCTCGTGCTGTTCCCGTTGTTTCTGCTCGTCGAGAACGTGGCGTTAAAGCTCGCGCTGCTCGGACTGCTCGGTTACGCCAACGCGGGCTGGTACTCGATTCTTCAGGCACAGGTCTACACGGCTCTGCCCGGTCGCAGCGGAACGGTGATAACCCTCGGCAACATCTCCGGCGTCATCGGCAGGTTGTTCCCGCTTGCGCTCGGCGGCGTCGCCCAACGCTACGGACTCGGCGTGATGATGTGGTTCTTGCTCCTCGGCCCCGTCGTGCTGCTCGTCGGACTGAGCCGCGCGGGTGAAAAATTCGGGAGACATTAACTTGGGCAGGCAGGATGGACAGGACAAGAAAAAGGCAACGAGCAAAAATCACATTATAGCGGTTTGCAATTGGGTGAGTGCTGGGAGCGCCAGCGTCCCGCTGGCAAGCGTGCTCGGAACACGTTCAATGGTTCGCGTTCTCCGAACGCTCAATGCGAGCGGGACGCTCGCGCTCCCGGGCGATGCCGCTCTTTTTATTAGCGCGACATGCAATTGCAACTTGCTATAGTAAGAATCTCTGCGCTGATCTTTACTCCTTGCGGTTGACGGATTGGCTGTATCCCGTCGCGATCCTGTCTATCGATGTAGATTGGTTTTTGATGGCGGGTGAGTCAGGCGAGCCATTGGAGCGTGTCGTCGCCGGTCGCGGGCGCGCCGCCGACGACGCGTATGAAATAGTCTTCGAGCGAGAGCAGCGCACCGTGCGGCGCGTCGTGCCCGTCCGCTGTGACGTTGATGCCGCGCCGGAGTTCGTCGAGCGCTCCGGAAGCGACGAGGCGGCCTTCGCTGATGATGGCGATGTCGGTGCAGAGGCGTTCGATGATTTCGAGCACGTGCGAGGTGAGAAAGACGGTCAGCCCGCGCTGTGTCAGCCGCGAGAGCAAGTCCTTGAGCGTCCGCGAGGCGATGGCATCGACGCCCTCGAACGGTTCGTCGAGAAACAGAACTTCGGGACGGTGAATCAGCGCGCACGCGAGCGAAAGCTTTTTCTTCATGCCGTGCGAGTAATCGACGATGAACTTTTTCGGGTCGCCGTCGAGTTCCATCAACGCGAGCAGTTCGCGCCCGCGCTCGGCGACTTCCTCACGCCGAAGCCCGTACATCCGCCCCGTAAAGACGAGCATCTCCGCGCCCGTCAGCCGCTCGAAGAGGTTCAGATCCTCCGGCACGACGCCGATACGCCGCTTCACTTCCAACGGCTCGACCGCGAGGTCGCGACCGAGTATGAGAATCCGCCCGCGCGTCGGCGCAAGCAGCCCCGTGAGCATCTTGATGGTCGTCGATTTGCCCGCCCCGTTCGGACCGAGGAAGCCGAAGAACCGCCCGCGCTCAAGCCGCAAGTTGACGCCGTCAACCGCCGCGAAGTCGCCGAAACGCCGCACGAGATCGGTCGTCTCAACCGCGAGCGGCGCAGCACCTTCGGGCGCAGAAAAGTTATCCATAAATCTTTTGTACGCGCCGCACGCGCGCGGGTCAAGTTAAGGACAGATTCATTTATCCACATCTGGCGGCGATAACGGAGTTGCTTCGCCGCCGGTTGAAGTTCGCAAAACAGGCGCGTCGGAGTTTCATGCCAAGCCGCAAAGAAAAAGGACACAAGGCGCACAGGGGATGCTTCTTTGCGGCTTGTGTCGTTCTTTATCTTCGCGTCCCGGCGTGATGCTTTTTCGTCTGTTTCAATCTACGGCTCATGCCTTCTCTTACATGCGAGACGGCGTTAGGCGCGCAGGAACGGCTGTGCGTCGCCCGCGCGGACGTGTGCGGGAAAGGTGCGGTGCGTGCTCATGAGGAAGGCGGAGGTGCTGGCGCGGAGCGCGTTGCCATGCGTCGCGGCGAGGCGGACGAAGCGACTGAAGAACGACATGCCGTAGTAGTAGCCGTCGTGGAGACTGACGAGGATGTCGGCGGGGTGGCGGACGCGCGGCGCGTAGAGCGAGTTGTAAAGATTCGCGAGCGCGTCGGGGTAGACGTGCCGGACGGTGTGCTCGTACCACGCGGCATCTGTGGCGAAGCCGAGTTCGTTGAGTTGGCCGTGCTCGACGAGGGTGCGGAGCGTGGGCGCGAGTTGGAGCGGGTCGCCGTCGATCTGCTCGTAGCTGAACTTCGCGCCGACGCCGTTCTGCGTGCGACGAATGCGCGCCGCGCCGCGCCCGCCCGTCACGACCGCATCTGACGCGCCATCGCGTCGAATCGTGAAATCGACGCCTTCGAGCGTCGAGAGCGCGCCGGCGACGGTCGAAGTATCAGTTTCGTCGGCGCAATAGACGGCGGCGTAACCGCACAGTCCGAAGGCCGGAGCGGAGACGTTGCGCCGACCGCCGCGATGCTCCTTGCCGAGCCGGTCAACCACCGAATAGCCGCAACCGCGCAGGTGCGTCTGAAGATGGACACGCCGGTTCTCCTGAAGGTTCATGCCGTGATCCGAGAACAGGACGATCTCGGTTTCCGCGCCGCAGGTATCTTGAATTTCGGTGAGAATGCGGTCGAGCGATTCGAGCGCGACATAGAGACGTGCGGGGCCGCGTATGTGGAGCAGCCCGTCCGTGCCTTTGAGGAAGGCGAAGAAATCGCGTTCGGGCGGGGCGGCGCGAAAGCGTTCGCGGAAGCGTCGCATGTCGGCGCGCCAGACCGTCTCCGGCGCGACGTAAACCAGAAACTCGAAGGGCAGAGGCTCTTGATAATCGAGTTCGTCCATGTAGGACGAAGGCGTTTTGTCGGGCGTGCGGCGACCAATATACTTGCGCACGCCGCCGCGCAACTCGCGCGCGTCGCGGTCGAAATAGAGACTCTCGTAACCGAGCGGAGCGGTCGCACCGAGCATCGTCGAGAGCGCGACGTTAGTCATCGTCGGAAACGGCGACAGCAGGCACGACGGCTCGCCGAAACGCTCGAACATCCCGCGTCCCTTCGCGGCTTTGATAACCTCGAGCGGCACGCCGTCTAAACACAACAGCAATCGCCGTGGACGTGTCTGCATACACTCTTCTTTCATCATCAACCTTTGACCAAAGCACGCATGAGGGGAGATGGATTGTTGGCGATAAAGAGTCGCCGGCATCGTTAAAGCAAGCCGGCAGCGTTCCGGCTATCGTCCAAAGTCTATCGACGGGTTACGGCTTCGGTGTTTCGGGGTCGTCGTTCTTGACCGGGGCATCGACGGTGGTGGTGGTGGTGGTAGTGGTCGGCGCGGCTTTGGGTGCGCTCTTGTAAGGTTCTCGCAGTCCGCGCTGCGCTTCGGCGTGCGCGTCGTAGACGTTGGGACGCGCGAGCACGGCTTTGTACTGCGCGAGCGCGTCGGCGCGTTGGCCCGCGAGGTCGAACGACTGTGCGGCGCGCAG
>JBGTHJ010000274.1:0-3057 GCA_041746175.1 Pyrinomonadaceae bacterium | reverse complement strand
GTGTATGCTCCGAAGGGCGGCGGCGGTGCGGCGGGCGGGGCGAGCGGTTTCTCAAGCCCGTAAATCTCCGCGACGCCACCGACTAATTTGCGATCATCATCGTTCATAAAACACCTTGCGACTTCATTTCTTCCCCAGCCCGGCGCGCCGCGCCGCGAGCGCCTCGCGGACGTGGTTCGGGTGGGCGAGGTCGAGCACCGTGTGGCTCAGGACGACGAGCAGTTCCGCGTGCTCGCGACGAAACGTGCCGGTCAGCGGGTGGTCGTGCGTCTTCTCGACGACGCCATCGCGCACCCACTGCCAGAACTGCGCCTGCGTCGTCCAAAACTGCTGGCGGTCGCGGCAGACGACGAGCGCGGTGCGCTTCCGTTTGGTCTTGGTTTTCTTCGTGGGGTCAACTTTCGACATATCGACGGTTCACCGCCCGCACCTCGCCCCGCGCATGTCCTTTCGCCGTTTCGCGCGCGCGGTGCGCCCGAAACCGACGAGTCATGCCGTACCCCACAAAAAGCGGGGAAGCCTCGTGCGCGAGGCGGCGTCAGCGATCTCTGTTTTCAACGACGCGCCCGCCGCGCCACCGTTTTTCGCGGCGTCACGGCGGATTGTCCGGGGTTTCCCTTCATCCGAAGATGGCTTCTTAACGTGCATCCTGACGCCGGCTGGTTGAGCAAAACTTGAGCCGCCGCGACCGATTCAACGGCTCAACGGTTCATTGTTTGATTGCGACAATGAACCGTTGCACCGGCGAATCGATGGTTAAAATGGTCAAGTGGCTGAATTTTTATCTCACGCGCGAGGTCGGGTCGCCGATCAGCACCCACGTCCGGCGCACGTCGCGGTCGGCGGTCGCGCTTCTGGCGCGGCGCATTGCGTCGCCGAGCCGCAGACTTTCGTCGCCGAACAGCGCACGGTACAACTCGCGATTCATCTCGACCTGTCCTTCCGGTTCGGTCATGCCCGTCGAAGTCCAGACGGCGAGCGCGCCGCCCTGTTCGGCCTTCAACAGAGCTTCCGCGAGACTCTCCAACGACGGGTCTTGATAGTAGCCGTTGAGACACGTCATCATCACGAAGAGCGGCAGGCGGTCACCGTTGGCGAGCGTGGCGGCATCCTGCGCGCGGAGCAGACCGTCGCCCGTCCACACGTCGATCGAGCCGTGTCCCATCCAGTTGACGACGAGCGGCCCCGTGTTGACGCGCGCGACGATTTCGGTGCGCACGTCTTCGGCGGTGCGCGAGCCGCGATTGACGCGTTCGACCGGCACGCCCTTCGGCAACAATTCCTCGACCGAACCCGTCGCGGCTTCAAAATCGTAGCCGTCCGCGCCCGCCCGATCCGAGACGAGCAGCGCCGATGTTTGCGTCGCGTCGAGTTGGTGCGCGGCGATTTTCTGGACGACGCGCGCGGCTTCGGCAGCCGTCCGCACGGGCAGGCGTCCGACCGACATTTCGGGCAACCCGTCGTCGTCGAAGTCGGCGAGCCAGCCGTCCGAGGCGGTCTCCATCAGCAACGTGTCGATGAGTTTAGCGGGAACCAAATCCCACGCGCCGCGTCCCAGGTGGTTGCGCGGGTCGAAACTGCCGTCGCCGACGAGCAGGACGTAGCGCGGCGCGCTCTGCCAGTTCTCCGCCGCCCCGGCGAGGAACTCACGCACCGCGAGCGGCGAATGCGCGCCGTAGCTCCACTCGTCGTAGAGGTCTTCGACATCGACGACTTCGACCGTCAGACCTTCCGCCGTCCGCGCGGCGACGAGCGGCGCGACGCTCTCGCGCAAGCTCCGGTGCGTAACGACGACGAGGTCTGCGCCGTGCTCGCTCGTGTGCCAGCTCGAAGGTTCGTTGACCGCCACCGTATCGACCGCCGCCACGCCCGTATCGGCGAAGGCGTAGAGCGTTCGCGCCGCGCCTGTAAAGGTGCGTGCCGGAACCGAGGCGATAAACATCGAGTCTTCTTCGGCGCGGACGGTGACGGCTAACTCCGCGACGTTGGCGGGGTCTGTGATGTCGATGACGCGGATGTTGGGCGACGTAAAGCCGGCGACGTTGAGCGGGCTGCCGCTCGCCACAGGCACGCGCAGCGCGTCAGCTTCGGCGCGGTAGAGACGCGCGTAGGTCAGACGGATGTGCGCGGTCAGGCTCGTGTCGCTCGAACCGCCGGACGCGACCATCCGCACATCGTTGGAGCCTTCGCGCAAGAGCGACGCGGCGACGTTAAAGGTCGCTTCGTGCCGCGTCCGTCCGGCGAATTCGAGCGTCCCCGCTTCGACGCCGTTGATGAGCACGCGCACCTGATGCGCCACGTTCGAGAGACCTTGCAGCGCGACGCTGAGTTGCGCCGCGCGTGTCGAGGAGGCGTCGAGGTCGCGGACGTTGACGGTTTGCGTGACGCCCGACGGCGTGACCGGGCGACCGAAGAAGTTTTCCGCCTCGCCGTTCAAGAGCGACGAGAAATAGATAGTGCGGTCGCGTCGCTCGGTCGTGTAGTCGAAACTCACCCCGGCGAAGGTCGAAGGAGGCGTGGCTATCGAGACGGGTATGCCCGTCTGCGCTCCGATGCCCGCGCGCGGCGGACGCCCGCCCGTCGTGCGCGCTTGCGGGATGCGTCTGCCGGGGAACGCGCCTTCGATGAGCCAGTAGGTTTGCGTCGCGGTCGATGGGCGGTCGAGTCCTTCGCCGTAGAATTCGACCGCGCCCGCGCCCTGTCGCCACTGCGCATCGTTGACGTAGATCGGTATCTGAATCCCGTCGGCGAACAACTGCAAGCGCGTCGGGTCAGCCGACGGGCTGAGACCGGCGGCGACCAGTTCGGCGCGCCCGACGCGACGCCACCCGCGACCGCGCACGGAGATTTTGACCGAGGCTTGCGCGGCGAGGATGCGCTGTTGTTCGAGCGCTTCGAGTTGCGGCGTGATGCCCGTCGCGGACGATGACGACGACGACGGCGACGCCTTCGCGTGCTCGCGCGAGGCCGCCGCGTCCGAAGCCATCCATTGATGTTGCGTGCCGTGCGGGTGACCCGCGTCCGCGCCGAGTTCGGTGAGCAGCAGCGCCTGATGCC
>JBGTHJ010000273.1:0-2887 GCA_041746175.1 Pyrinomonadaceae bacterium | reverse complement strand
CTCCGCGAGCGCGAGCATCGACGCCGAGGCATCAAACACCGTCACGCGCCAGCCCGCCCGTGCCAGACGCAACGCGAGCGCGCCCGTCCCGCCGCCGACATCGAGCGCGCGGCCCACCCCGTCCGCGAGAAATTCCCGCAGATTCAACCACGCGAGGTCGAGACGCAACCGGCCCTCGACGGTCTGCAAATAATCGGCGTAACGCGAAGCATCGGCCTCGAAGCGGTCGGGGATGTAAAGGCTTGGCGGGTCGTTCATCGGACGTTGATGAGATTCGTGCTGCGCTCCGTCACGCGACCGATGACGGTGGCCTGCGCGTAGGTCTCGTGCAGCCGCGAGAGAAGGTCGGCGGCGCGGTCGGCGGCAATCGAGATGAGCAGTCCGCCCGCCGTCTGTGGGTCGAAAAAGAGGGTCACGAGTTCGGGGCTCACGTCGTCGCCGATTGATACATCGTCGCCGACGTATTGACGGTTGGTCTGGTCGCCACTCGTCAACAAGCCATGCGCGGCGAGCGCGCGTGCACCGTCAATCAAAGGCACGCGCGCGGCTTCGATCTCGAAGGTGACGCCGCTCGCGTGCGCCATTTCCCACGCATGACCGAGCAGCGCGAAGCCGGTCACGTCGGTCGCACCGTGCGCGCCGTGCTCCGACATCGCGGCGGCGGCTTCGCGTCCGGCGAGCAGCATCGTCGAGATCGAAGCCTCCATCACTTCGGGCGCGGCTTTGTCGAACTTGATGCCGGTCGAGACGACGCCCGTTCCGACAGGCTTGGTCAGGATCAGCGCGTCGCCCGCGCGCGCGCCGCGATTGGTGATGATTTTGTTCGGGTGAATCGTGCCCGTGACGGCGTAGCCGAACATGATTTGCGGATCATCAACGCTGTGGCCGCCGAGCAGCGCGACGCCGTTTTCGGTCAACACCTCAAGCCCGCCGCGCATGATTTCGCCGAGTATCGCGAAGTCCAAACCCTTTTTCGGGAAGCACGTAATCGCCAGCGCGGTGAGGGGCGTACCGCCCATCGCCCACACGTCGTTGAGCGAATTGAGCGCGGCGATGCGTCCGTAGGTCGCGGGGTCGTCGACGATGGGCGTGAAGAAATCGACGGTCTGCACGAGCGCGAGTTCATCCGTCAGACGATACACCCCGGCGTCGTCCGCCGTCTCGATGCCGACCAGCAGATTCGGGTTTTCAGGAATTCGTAAGCCGCCCAAAACTTGGGCGAGCACGCCCGGCGCGAGCTTAGCCGCTCAACCCGCGCACGAGACCATCTCGGTCAAACGCATCTCGATCACTCCGTTCAAAAGATAGCCGCTAGACCCCCGATGATAGCCGCTTGATGATAGCCACGCATTGAGCGTTTGTTGTCCAACGTCGCCGGTCTAATCGTCGGTGTCGCTGGTTCATCGTACCACGAACTTTGTCGGAGCTACGACCGTCCGCGCCGCGTGTGCTTTGCCTCAATCGTAGAGCGCGGAGGGCGCGGTTGCCCTCTGCTTTGTGGTCGCGGATCACACGGGCGCAGCTCCCTCGACACCCTAACCCACCGCGTGACATCAGTAAAGATATTTCGCTTGAAGTTTAGGTTTGACATCCGCATTTGCTCCAACATATAGTGCTCGTCTCCCGCACGCGCTCTAGGGACTGTGTTTTTGGGGCAGAACGATCCGGAGCCGCTCGAACGGAAACCTACACACATGTTTAGACTTCAACGCTTAGAAATCACCGGCTTCAAATCCTTTGCCGACTACACCGAACTCGTCTTCACGGGCGAAGGCATCACGGCGGTGGTCGGCCCGAACGGGTGCGGAAAGTCCAACGTCGCCGACGCCATTTCGTGGGTTTTGGGCGAGCAGCGGGTCAAACAACTGCGCGGCGCCGAGATGAAGGATGTCATCTTTCAAGGCGCGCGCAATCGTCTGCCGAGCGGCATGGCGGAAGTCGTCCTCCACATGGTTCGCGACGAGATGTTTTTGGAAGAACCCGACATCGAAGACATCGACACCGCGCTCGAAGACATCGACGACCAGACCGAACAAATCGAAGGAAGACTCTCGCCGGAAGTTTTGGCCGACGCTGCGCCCGCAACTGCTGAAACCGTCGACGCCGCCGCGACAACGCTCGACGCCGCGCCGACGGATGCGGTTGGGAGCGTGGCTATCGAAGGCGGAGATTTATCCGCCGCCGTTGTGGCGTCGCCGGAATCGTTGGCGGAGGCGGCGACGGCGAAGGCGCGGCACAAACGTCACTGGCGTCCGCGTCGGCTGGCGCTCGAATTCGCGCCCGGCGAAACGGTTTCGGTCACGCGTCGTCTGTATCGTTCGGGTGAGAGCGAGTATCTGCTGAACGGTCGGCTGTGTCGTCTGCGCGACATTCAGGATTTGTTTTCGGGGACGGGTTTGGCGGGCGCGCACTACGCCATCATCGAGCAGGGGCGCATCGGTCAAATCCTCTCGGCGAAGCCGATGGATCGGCGCACGCTGATTGAAGAGGCGGCGGGCATCACGAAGTTTCGCGTCCGGCAGCGCGCGGCGGAAGCGCGTCTGGAAGGCGCGCGGGGCAATCTCAGTCGCGTCTCGGACATCATCTCGGAAATCGAACGGCACGTCGGGAGTTTGCGACGGCAGGCGACCAAGTCGCGGCGTTACGGTCAGTTGCGCGACGAGTTGCGCGAGCTTTTGCGTCGCGTGTATGTCGCGGACGAGCGCGCTTTGTCGGGTCTGCTGGAAGAGTTGCAGGGGCGTCTGGCGGCGGCGAGCGAAGAGGAGCACGCGTTGGCCGGGCAGGTCGAGACGCACGAGGACGAGTCGCGGCGCGCGACCTCGATAGCGCGCGGGCGCGAGGAGGAACTCGCGGAGGCGCGTGCCTCGGTCGCCGAGTCGGCCTTGCA
>JBGTHJ010000272.1:0-9656 GCA_041746175.1 Pyrinomonadaceae bacterium | reverse complement strand
GGCGCAATCGTCACGCTCGCGGTCAAGCCGCAACGACTCGGCGGCGTGATGCAGGAGTTGCGCGGTCTTCTGACGCAGGAACAACTCGTCGTCTCGATCATCGCGGGCGCGACGATTGAGACGCTGGCGGGCGAGTTGTTGCACCCGACGGTCGTGCGCGCGATGCCGAACACGCCCGCGCAAATCGGTCAGGGGATGACGGCATGGACGACCAGCCCGCAGGTTGACGAGGCGCGGCGGGCGCAGGTCCGCGCGATGCTCGGCGCGTTGGGGCGCGAGATGCACGTCGAAGAAGAGCGGATGATCGACATGGCGACCGCGTTGAGCGCGACCGGTCCGACCTATATTTTTATGATGATGGAAGCCCTCGTCGATGCCGGGGTGCACATGGGTTTCTCGCGCCACGTCGCCGAAACGCTCGTGCTGCAAACCATGCTCGGCTCGGTGCTCTTCGCGCAAGAGTCGCACAAGCACCCGGCGGAGTTGCGCAACATGGTCACCTCGCCCGGCGGCACCTCCGCCGAAGCCATTTATCAAATGGAAAAAGGCTCGCTCCGCACCGTCCTCTCAAAAGCCGTCTACGCCGCCTATCAGCGCGCCGTCGCGCTCGGTCGCAAATGAGGGCGAGGGCTGGCCGACGCTTTTATGCTGCCCCGCCGCCGCCCCCCCGCTCCTTCCCCGGCCTCCAGCCTTTGCTTTCAACTCTCCATCGCGGTGGTGAGCGCGCCGGCGCGGGCGGCTTCGTCGCCGAGTTCGAGAATTTCGCGGCGGATGGCGCGGCGTTCGGCGAGGAGTTGTTTGAAGAAGCCGCGACGTGTGATGAAGAAGAGGACGACTTTGGTTCCGGCGATGAAGCGGTCGAACTGTTCGGTGAAGCGGAGCGCGATCCAACCCGTAAGCGGCGCGGCGACAAGCACGCCCAACCCCACACGCCAGTTTGCGAAGACCCACCACCCTAGCCCGGCCAGCACGATCCACGTCAGCGGCAGCAGCAGCGCGGCGGCCAGCATCTTGACGGTCGAGATCACGTCGTCGTAGTTGTTGGAAAAACGCGTGGCGAGATGTCCCGCGAGACGATAGGCGGGATAGTGTGCGAGCGCGCCCGCGAGCGCGAAGGGAAACAGCGCGACGAACAGCGCGACGAGCGCGACGAGCGAACGGATGCGCCCGTATCGGTTGAGCAGCGTGTTTGAGAGATCGAGCGGGTCGTCGATGCCGGCCTGCGCGAGTTCTTCTTCGTAACGGCGGATGCGTGCTTCGAGCGAGGCGAGGCGTTCGGGCGAGTGCGCGAGGTGGAAGGCGTAACCCTCGATAAAGCGTCGGCGGACTTTTAGTTCGCGGGCGAGGCTCAACTGTTCTTCACCGTCGCGCGCGGATGAGAAGACACGTTCGGCGCGGGCGACCGTCGCGAGGGCTTCGTGATGTTCGGCGTTGAGCGTCGCTTCGCGCATCGCCACCGCGACGCGGTTCGACAGTTCGTTGACCGCTTCGCGCGGCGGGTTGCCGTCGGCTCCGAGCGCGACTGCGGCGACCTTGATCGGCTCGCCGAAATAGAGCAGCGCGGAACTGCGAAAGCTCGTCTTGGCGGTGTAGTAGAGACCGGCGGGAACGATTTTCACGTCGAGGGCATCGCCCGTCGAAGCCGCACCGAGCGCGATGCGCGCCGCGCCCGACTTGAGCGGGCGTAAACTCGGCTCGTTGTGCGAAATGCCTTCGGGACAGATGGCAATCGTGCCGCCGCTCGCGAGCAGCGCGCGCGCGTGTTCAAAAGTTTCGCGGTTGCGCAAGGTGTTCTCGCCCTCGTCCTGTTTGCGATAGACCGGAATCGCTTCGAGCGCGCGGACGAGGAAACCGATGACGGGCATCTTGAACAAAGTCGACTTGGCGAGAAACGAGACGCGGCGCGGCGCGAGACAGAGGATGAATAGCGGGTCGACCAGCCCGTTCGGATGGTTGAGGACGAACATCGTCGCGCCGCGTCGCGGCACGCGTTCGAGACCGGCAACCTCGATGCGTCGGAAGAAGACGCGCAGGATGAAACCGAGCAGGACGGTGATTATTTTTCTCGTCAAAGGGGCAGACGCCTCCCGCGTCGGTTGAGCATCGCGCTTCGTGCGCCGCAAACGACCTGCGACGCGGGCGCGCTCCGGTCTTTTACGCCCGCGCGTATTCTATAGCGAGTTGCGATAGAACGTCGCACCCAAAAGAGAGGCGCCGCCCGCCCGGGAGCGCGAGCCTCCGGCGCGCATTGCGCGTTCGCCGAACGCGAATCAGTGAGCGTGCGCGGGGCACGACGGCCAGCGGGACGCTGGCGCTACCAGCCTTCATCCAGTTGCGGAGCACGATACTATGGCCGTTTTGCGGATGCGTGCGGCGCGTGCGGGATTTTTTTGCGTCGATAGTGTGGGCGCTGAAAAGAGAAAAGCCCCTCCAGTGGAAAGGGCTTTCGCGTTGCTAAACGAAGCACGCGGCGAAGCGAAGCAGTTCGAGTCGCTTGCCTTCGTCAGTGTCCGGTCGTCGATTCCGACGCGGGGCGTTTGGTCGCGCCCGAAGTTGCCGTGCGCGCATGAGGCGTGGGAGAGACGCGACCGAGCCATTCGCGCGTGCGATAGTCGCTGAGCGTCAAGACCAGCATGATCGCGAGCCAGAAGAACCCAGCCGCGACGACCAGCATCACCAGCTTCGAGCCGTACCGGACGTGCATGAAGAAGAGAATCACGAGCAGCGCCTTCGTGACCGCGATGGTCATCGCGATGAGCGTGTTGAATTGTTTGAAGTCGAACTGCGCGGCGGCCACCGTCAGCACCGTGCCGACCATCAACGCGCCGAAGACGACGAAGTATATTTTCCTTGAAACGATATGTTCCGACATGTGCGTTTGAACCTCTAGTGCGCCCCACCGCCGTAATGCGCGCCGAGCAAATAGAGCAGCGGGAACAGGAAAATCCAGACGATATCGACGAAGTGCCAGTAGAGTCCGAAAATCTCGACCGGGGCGTGATACTCCGGCGAGTATGCGCCGCGCCACGCCTGATACATGATCGGCAGCAGGATGCCGATGCCGATAATCATGTGCAGCGCGTGCAGCCCCGTCATCGCGAAATAAATCCAGTAGAACATCTGGATGTTCTGCTCGGTCACGCCGGGCGCAAGCGACTGTTCCCAGTTGAAAGAGTACGACGCCCAGTTGAGAGGAATCAGATGGTGGACGTACTTATCATAATATTCGACGGCTTTGACGCCGAGAAAGACCATGCCGAGAATCATCGTCAGCGTCATGAACAAGAGTTGCGTGCCGCGCGACTTGCCGACCTGCGTCGCCCACACCGCGAGCGCCATCGTCAAACTGCTGCAAATCAGCACGACCGTATTGAAGCCGCCGAGTCTCCAATCGAGATGATTGCTCGCCGCCGCGAACGCTTCAGGGTACGCCGAACGGTAGATGACGTAGACGAGAAACAGCCCGCCGAAAAACATCACCTCTTGAATCAGAAACACCCACATGCCGAGGTTGCCTGCTTCGCGCTGCTGTTCGAGGTTGTCGAAGTGATGCGCGAGCGCCTCGTGCGCCGCCGGGTGCTGTCCCCCATGCTCCGCCGCAATCGTATGACTTTGAGCCAAGATGATCCTCCTAAAACCGTGACGGGTGACGCTCGACAGGTGACAGGTCGGGAAAAATTGCGTTCGCAAAATCGCAGTCGAACGCGCACGATGTCTTCATCCCGTCGCCTGTCGGTGTGTTACCTGTCATCCGTGACGTTTCGTCCGTCCGTCGGTTGCACGCCGCCAATCGGTTGCGCGGGCGTATCGCCGGGGCCGATGACGCGCATCTCTTCAATCGGTCTGAATTCGTAGGCCTCCCACGTGACGATGGGCGTCTTGAGGAAGTTTTCGGTCGGCGGGGGCGAGGCCGTCCGCCATTCGAGTCCGGTCGAGGGCCACGGGTTCGGCGGGGCGAAACGTCCGTAGCGCATCGACCAGATAAAGTAGCCCACCGGAATCAGCATCCCCAATCCGAGAATCGACGCGCCCGCCGTCGACATCACATGGAGCACCTGCCACAGCGGTTCCGCCGGGTAGGCGTGATAGCGTCGCGGCATTCCCATGTAGCCCAGCAGAAACTGCGGGAAGAACGTCAGGTTGAACCCGACGAAAATCACCAGCGAGGCGAAACGCGCCCAGCCCTCCGGGTACATCCGTCCCGTGATCTTGGGCCACCAGAAATGCATCCCGCCGAGATAGCCCATCAGCGCGCCGCCGACCATGATGTAGTGGAAGTGTGCGACGACGAAGTAAGTGTCGTGGACGTGCACGTCGAGGCCGAGCGCGGCGAGAAACAGACCAGTCATGCCGCCGATCAGAAACAGCCCGATGAAGGCCATCGCGTAAAGCATCGGCGTGTCGTACGAGATCGAACCCTTGTACATCGTCGCCGTCCAGTTGAAGACTTTGACCGCCGAGGGAATCGCCACCGCGTACGAGATGATCGAGAAGATCATCCCGGCGTAAACCGACTGGCTGCTGGTGAACATGTGGTGTCCCCAGACGAGGAAGCCGAAGACCGCAATCGCGATGCTCGAAAACGCGACGAACGTGTAGCCGAAGATATTCTTCCGCGTAAAGGTCGCGATGAGTTCGCTGATGACGCCCATCGAGGGCAGCAGCATGATGTAGACCGCCGGGTGCGAGTAGAACCAGAACAGGTGCTGGAACAGCACGGGGTCGCCGCCGAGCGCGGGGTCGAAGATGCCGATGCGCGCGACGCGTTCGAGCGCGACCAGAAGAATCGTGATCGCGATGACGGGCGTGCCGAGAATCATCACGAGGCTCGTCGCGTAGTGCGCCCAGACGAACAGCGGCAGCCGGAACCACGTCATGCCCGGAGCGCGCATCGTGTGGATCGTGACGATGAAGTTTAGCCCCGTCAGAATCGACGAGAAGCCGTTGATGAAGATGCCGAGTCCGGCCATCACGACATAGGTGTTCGAGAAGGTGGTCGAAAACGGCGTGTAGAAAGTCCACCCCGTATCGACGCCGCCGCTCAACAGCGCCCAGAAAGTGACGATGCCGCCCGCCAGATAGATGTACCAACTGAGCAGGTTGATGCGCGGAAAGGCGAGGTCTTTCGCGCCGATCATGAGCGGTATCAGAAAGTTTCCGAGAATCGCCGGGATCGATGGAATCAGGAAGAAAAAGACCATCAAGATGCCGTGATGCGTGAACATCTTGTTGTAGGTTTGCGACTGGACGAGGTCGCCGACCGGCGTCAGCAGTTCGACGCGAATCGCCACCGCATACGCGCCGCCGAGCAGAAAGAAGAACGACACGACGACGAGATAGAGCAGCGCGATGCGCTTGTGGTCGCGCGTCAGCAACCACGATTTGATGCCGTAGTCGGCGTTCAGATAATTGACGTGCGGGTGACGAACCCTCGCTTCATCAACCTGCGTGTCGGGAGGTATTGCGACTGTGCTCATGATTCCTTTTCCTGCTACTGCTGCCCCGGACGTTGCTGGTTAGTATTTACGGCGGCGCCGTTCGGCTGATTCGGAGCGGGCAACTGCGGCGACGGCCCCGTGCGCGGCGCGGTCGGAGCGAGCGGGTTCGACCGTTGCGTCCCCGGCGACACCCCGCCGGTCGTCGTCTCCGTGCCCGGCTGCTGCTGTGTGACGGTCGTCGCGGGCGCGGCGCCCGGCTGCTGCTGCTGCGTCGCGGGCGCGCCGAGCGAGCGGATGTAAGCGATCAGATAAATCAGTTGCTCTTCGCTCACCTGTCCTTGGTAGGTCGGCATGATCTGCTGGAAACCGGCGACCGTTTTGGCGCGCGGGTTGAGAATCGACTCGCGGATGTAATCTTCGTTGGCGAGCACCTGTTCTCCGTTGTCGAGCAGCACCTGTTTGCCGAACACGCCTTGTAGCATCGGGCCGCGTCCCTGCGAATCCATCTGGTGACAGGTGGCGCAACCCAAACTCTGGAAAATCTTCTCGCCCTGCGCAGCCGGGGATTCCGACGCCCCGCCGCCGAGCCACGCCTGATACGCGGTCGGCTCCATCACTTCGACATAGCCGCCCATGCCGGAATGATTCGTGCCGCAGTATTCGGCGCAGAACAGATAATAGCGTCCGGGCTTGGTCGCCTCGAACCACGTCGTCGTGTAACGTCCCGGCACCACGTCCGCCTTGATGCGGAAGGCGGGGACGTAGAAGCTGTGGATCACGTCTTCGGTGGTCATCGTCAGGCGGACGCGCGTGCCGACGGGGACGTGGAGTTCGTTGATCTCGCGTTGCCCTTCGGCGTGCTGGAACTTCCACATCCACTGTTTGCCGACGACGTAAATCTCCATCGCTTCGTTTGGCGCGCGGTAGAGTTTGAAATAGAGGCTCGCGCCCCACGCGAAGATGGTCATCGAGATGATGAACGGGATGATCGTCCAGAGCGCTTCGAGCTTGAGCGAACCCGCGATGGGACGCGGCAACTCGGTCGGGGCGCGACGCCGGTAGCGAACCGCGAAATAAATAATCAGCGAGGTAATCAGCAACGAGAAAAAGAGCGTGATGCCGATTAGATAGAGATAGAGCGCGTCCACCTCGCCAGCAAAGCTGGATGCTTGTTCAGGCGCGAATGGTACTTGTAGCTGCATAACCCTAAGCGACTCCTCCTCCGGCGTTCACGCTCTCATCCCAATGGTCGTCGTCTTTGCCCCCACCGCCGCCGCGTCGCATGAGAACGAACAGGAGCGCGCCCAGACCCAACACCGTCAAGCCCCCGGCGGCGCGGATCACCGCCATCACGGGTTTGAATCTGCCGGTCGTCGGGTCGTAGTGATAACAATACAAAAGCAGTTGATCCGCCGCCGAGCCGATCCCGCCCGCCGAGGCTTCAACCAAACTGAGCCGCACGTCCTTCGGCGCGTACTCGATGCCGTAGAAGTAGTGCGAGAGACGGCCTTCGGGCGTCAGCACCATGATCGCGCTGGCGTGCGCGAACTGGTTCGAGTCGGTGTCCCACGCATACTGGAACCCGACGGCTTCGGTCAAACGGTCGATGGATGGTTGCTCGCCCGTCAGAAAGTGCCAGCCCGCCGCCGTCCCCTCGCGCCCGTAGCGTTTCAGGTAGGTCTGTTTTTTTGAGGCGGCGAGCGCGGGCGTTTCGCGCGGGTCGAAGCTGACCGTGACGGCGGTGTACTCCTTGCCCGCGTCGAAATTCAAAACCCCCATCATGCTGACCTGCCCGTTCAAAACCTGATTGCACAACATCGGGCACTCGTAATAGACGAGCGACAAAACGACGGGCTTTCCCGCCTTGAAATATTCTGAGAGTTGGACGGGGCGACCCGTTTCGTCGCGGAACGCGATGTCGAGCGGCACCTGATTGTTCAGACGCTGCTCGATCTTGACTTCCTTGAGCGCCTCCGGCTTGCCGCCCTGCGGCAGCTTGCTCTCCGGCGGACGACCGTACTGCGCCCGCGCCGGAACGACGGCGAGCAGGCACCACCACGCAGCAAGCAGCAGGCAGTAGGCGGCGGGACGCGCCAACCCCGTCCGGGACGCGGTTTGACGGGCGCGCGGTTTGAGCGTCGTCGCTCGTCCGCCCTCCTCTACCGTCGGTCTCAAAACTGCTGTCCGCTGCTTTCTCTGTTCCATGAATTGCCTCACTGATTCCTCTTCTCCAGGGTGCGCCCCGAACTCGACGGCATCGGCATCATCTCGATGGTCGGCTGGCCGTCGGAAGAGGAGGACGACGACGACGGAGGCGGCGCGGCGTTCGCGGGCGGCGGCTGCGCTTGTCGCGCAAGGTACAGTTGCTTGGCCTGATCGATGGGGATGCGCGTC
The DNA here is from genome assembly GCA_041746175.1 of Pyrinomonadaceae bacterium. Taxonomy (GTDB): domain Bacteria; phylum Acidobacteriota; class Blastocatellia; order Pyrinomonadales; family Pyrinomonadaceae; genus JBGTHJ01. The sequence continues at coordinate 1,824 of JBGTHJ010000272.1, read as the reverse complement.
AGTCCGGTGTTGGGGTCGGCGGCGCCGTAGTTGTTCAACTGATTGTTCCAGGCGCGGCGCAATTCTTCGTATTCGGATTGCGGGCGTTGGAGTTCGAGGTTTTTTCGCTCCTCGCCCGGGGGCGTGACGCCGAAGCCGGGCGCGGCCTGCAAGCGCGGTTCGGGCGGCAACTTCTCTTCCTCTGTGCGCGCCAGCGGCGAGGTCGGCAACTCGTTCGACTCCGCGCGTTTCTCAAGCAGGTTGAACATCAACAGCATCAGCACGCAGACGACCGCGCCGAAGGCACCAAGCCCGAAGACGAACCACGCAATCGGGCGGACGCTCACGTCCGTGTGTTCGTGCTCGACATCCGGGTTCGTGATGTATGAAATATCGGGCGTCTCGTGGATGTCGTCGCGCTTGCGCCGACGCTCGCTCCCGCCGCCGTGATAAATCGTGTCGCGCTCTTTCATACTAATTACAGCCTCCGTGAACTTCTCGCCGTCGTCGCCACCGTCTTGTCTGACTCCCGGCTCAGTGATGCGTGGTCGCGTTAAGGACGTTTTCCACGTCGGGCGCGAGCAGCGGGAGCAACGGTCGCCGCTTCAGTTGCCGGATGTAGAACGCGAGCCAGATGCCGCCCAGTCCAACCATCGCCGCGAACATGCCGAGGAAGTCCCACGGGTTGACGTGGACGGGTTGTCCTTCGTGATGAAACGCGGGCGCGACGAGATACACCATGTCCACCATGCGCGCGAGGATGACGAGCGCGGCAACCCACACGAGGCGGCGCGCGTTGCGCTTCAGGTCGCGCGACAAGAGCATGATGAACGGCAGCGCGAAGTGGATGACGACGAGGAGGATGCCGATGACATCCCAGCCGCCGCGCGTCCGTCGCAAGTACCAGGGAATCTCTTCCGGCAAGTTGCCCGCCCAGATAATCAAGAACTGCGAGAAAGAGAAATAGGCGTAGACCATGACGAACGCGAGCAGCAGTTTGCCGAGATCCTGGAAATGCGCGGGCGCATAGACGCGCGACATCGGCTCCTGGCCGGAGAGCGCGCCCAGAACGAGAATGATGAAAGCGAGCGCGCTCAAGCCCCATCCGGCCATGACGAGCATGCCGTAGATGGTCGAGAACCAGTGCGGCTCAAGCGACATCAACCAATCGACGCCCGCAAACGTCACCGTCAGACCGAACAGGACGAGTCCCGGCCCGCTCAGACTTTGCAAACGCCGCTTGATGCGCGGGTCGCCGGAATGGTCTTGCTCCTCCGACCACTTGTTGAGGAAGTAGATCATCACGCCCCACACCGCGAAGTAAAAGACCGCCCGCCCGAGAAAGAACGGGACGTTCAGATACGTCGCCTTGTGCTGCAAAATCTTGTCCGCCGCGACCGCTTCGTGATGCGACCACTCCCACAGCGCGTGCCCGCCGGGATGAACGAACAACGCGACGACGAGCGGCAGAAACATCACCGCCAGCAGCGGCAGCGTCCGCGTCGCGGCTTCGAGCGGGCGACGTATGACCATCCCCCACGCGCCGCCCGACAGATGTTGCAGCATCAGGAGGGCGAGGCTGCCAATGGCGATGCCCGTCCAGAAGACGAAGCCGACGAGATACGCGCGGAAGACGAGCGACAAGCCTTCGTGCGAGAGGAACGCGGCCAGCGCGACGACGACGAGCGCCACCGCGCCCGCGATGAACGCCAGACGTTGCAGGCGGTCAGCCCCTCCGGGTACGTTGTAGGTCGCGTCCATTATCGCTGTGCCCCTCCAGGTTGGTCTGCGGCGGCGGGCGCGGGTTGCGTCTGTCCGCCCGGCGTGCTTGTTTGGCCGCGCGGG
>JBGTHJ010000271.1:0-8445 GCA_041746175.1 Pyrinomonadaceae bacterium | reverse complement strand
CGGTCACGAGGCGCGCGTCGCCGCACGCGCGGCAGGTCGCTGCCGGAGCGACCGACGCCGAACCATTAACGATAGCCGGACTCGCATCATCCGCCGCCGCGCGTTCATCCCCGCGCGCTAGTCGTTCATCGTTCATCGTCCACCGGGAATCGTCTATTTTAGTTTGGTTCATCGCGTGGTCTCAAAGAAGTTTACGTACCAATCAATCGTGCGCCGCAAACCCTCGTCGAGCGTAAAGAGCGGTTGCCAGTCGAGGAGTTTTCTGGCCTTCTCCGCGCTCAGGTATTGATGTCGAATCTCGTTGGTCGCTTCGTTGCGCACGTCGGGTTCGAGCGTGGAATCCATCGACGCGAGAATCCGCCCGACCAGTTCGAGCACGGTCACCTGAATCTCGTTCGAGAAGTTGAACGCCTGCCCGCGTAGGCTCGTATCCGCTGCCAATTTTTCGGCGAGCGTCATGTTAGCGAGCGCGCCGTCTTCGGCATAAAAATAGTCGCGGATAAACTGCCCGTCCGAGCGAATGACCGGACGCTCCCCGCGCAGCACCGAGCGAATCGTGCCGGGTACGATGCGATTCCAGTTGAGGTCGCCGCCGCCGTAGAAATTGCCGCACCGCGTAATCGCGACCGGCAAGTCGTAGGTCGCGCCGTACATCTGAGCGATGAGGTCGGCGCACGACTTGCTGACATCGTACGGATGACGACCGACGAGCGGCGCGTCTTCGCTGTAGGGTAGTACTTCGTGGTCGCCATAAGCCTTGTCGGACGAAGCGACGACGATCTGCTTGACGGTCGGGCTTCTCCGGCACGCTTCGAGCAACGACCACGTTCCCGCGATGTTGGCTTCAAACGTCGAGACCGGATTGCGGTTCGCGATGCCGACGATGGTTTGTGCCGCGAGGTGTATCACCGTGTCGATTTCAAACTCGCCGAGCGTCCGCTCCATCAACTGCCGGTCTTCGACGTTGCCGCGGACGACCTTGACGCGCTCGATGAGGTGGTCGCTGACGAACATGCTCTGCGGAACCCAGTCGCGCACCAGACACACCACGTCCGCGCCGCGCTCAAGCAGATGACGCACCAGCCAGCCGCCGATCAAACCCGTCGCGCCCGTCACCAGCGTCGGACGGTCGAGCCAAAAGTCTTTGGTCATTCCCACACTTTCCACGGGGCGTGTCCTTCCTGCCATAGGTTCTCAAGCAGTCGCTTGTCGCGCAACGTGTCCATGCACTGCCAAAAACGGTCGTGACGATACGCGGCGAGTTGGCGCTCTCCGGCGAGGCGTTCGAGCGCGTCGGCTTCGAGGCTGGTCGCGTCGGCTTCGAGATAATCGAAAATCGACGGCTCAAGAATCAGGAAGCCGCCGTTGATCCAGCCCTCGCCGATTTGCGGCTTCTCGGTAAACTCCGTAATCATGTCGCCGTCGAAGACGAGTCCGCCGAAACGGGCGGGCGGGCGCACGGCGGTCACCGTTGCGATGCGCCCGTGCGCGCGGTGGAACTTGAGCACCTCGCTCAAATCGACATCGCAGACGCCGTCGCCGTAAGTGACCATGAAGGTCGCATCCTTGAGCCAGGGTTCGAGGCGTTTGATGCGCCCGCCGGTCTGCGTCTCCTGCCCCGTGTCTTTAAGATGAACCGTCCAGTTGTCGCACTCGCGGTCGTCCATCTCGATCTGTCCGTTGGCGAGGTTGATCGACATGCTGCCGCTCAAACTGTAGTAGTCGAGAAAGAAACGCTTGATGACTTCGCCGCGATAACCGAGCGCGATGAAAAACTCGTCGAAGCCGTAATGCCCGTAGTGCTTCAAGATATGCCAGAGAATCGGGTGCCCGCCGATCTCGACCATCGGTTTCGGCTTGATCTCGGTCTCTTCCGCGAGCCGCGTCCCCAACCCGCCCGCCAGTATCACAACTTTCATACAGAGGCTTCCTCCCCCGGTGGGAATCTGGCCGCATCTCTGTTCGCTCAGATGATGTCGGCGAAACTTTTCTCCATGCGCCGGAAAGCGTAGGCGGAATAAACGACGACGACGATGGTGATGGCGGCAGCGACGGCGAGCGTCGGCCAATCGAAGGCGAGACCGAGCAGCGCGGCGCGATAGCCCTCGATGATGCCCGACATCGGATTCAACGCCAGCAGCCACCGCCACCGCTCCGGAATCGCGCTCGACGGAATAATCACCGACGAGACGAACAGCCAGATTTGAATCAGAAACGGCAAGACGAAACGCACGTCGCGATATCTGACGTTCAGCGCCGCCAGCCACATCCCGACCCCCAACGCGAACAACGCCGTCAGCACGACCAGCACGGGCAGCATCAGGAGATTCGTCGTCAGCCCGACGCCGTAGTAAAACATCAGCCCGACGAGCACCACGAACGCCAGCGCGAAATCGACCAGTCCGGCCAGCACCGCCGACGCCGGAACCATCAGGCGCGGAAAGTAAACTTTGGTAATCAGACCGGAATTGGTGACGACGCTGTTGCCGCTCAACGAGACCGAGTTGGCGAAAAATGTCCACGGCACCAACCCCGTGAAAGCGAACAGCGGATACGGCACGCCGTCGGAGGCGACGCCCGCCACGCGCCCGAAAAAGAGCGAGAAGATGAGCATCATGAAGACGGGCTGCAAGATCGCCCACGCCGCGCCGAGCGCCGTCTGCTTATAGCGAACCTTGACATCGCGCCACACCAGAAAATAGAGCAGCTCGCGGTTCGTCCAAATATCGCGGAGGTTGAGCGGAACCCATTTCTTGCCGGGTTCGATAACTGTCAGCGGTTTATCCGGTAAGGATGATGGCGTAGTAGGCGGCGGCGGGGCGGCGGCGGTGTTGCTCAAATTAAACACTACTTCAGGTGTCAGGTCGGAATCTGCAAACGCACGCGCAGTTTTGCCGGTCGTCGAACCCATATGGACGGGTGTTTGAGACAGGCGGCTCGCGTCAAAATCTTCGTGTGCGCTGCCTTCCGGGGAAATCTTTATCGGTTGTCTGCGCGGGGAGAAATCGTCGCGCCGGTTAAAAAGGGTCAGTCTAGTCGTACGCCCGCGTGCGCGTCAAGCACGCGCGGATTCGAGCAGTGGGTCAATTTGAAAATCCGAGGCAGGTGCAAGCTACGGAACTTCAACGACTTTGCGGAAACCCGCACTTCGTCAAGGGTGTCAATGGTGGTGGCGATTGCGCCCCTGACGAAGTGCGGGCTTCCGCCATTACGCACCTCAGCGTGATTTCTAACTGACCCACTACCCGGATTCGTGATGATGGAGAAGCTAGCGGAAATGGACAACCTGAGTGCGGCGGGGTTTGTGACCGGGGGGCAATGTTCGCGCCGCCGGATTCCTTACGGATTCCGGCGGCGCGTGGGATGGACAACGCTGACGCGGCTTAACCTTCGTTGATGGGCGTGATGATGCCGACCGTGTTATTGGAATTGCCGTCGATCATGTTGTTGTTGAAACGCTTGAGCGTTCCGGCGATGTTGTTAAGACCGTTGGTGTTGCCCGTGATGACGCTGCGTGAGACACGCGTCATCCCGCCGTTGTTCCTCACCCCGTCGGGGCTGTTCGTGATGATGCTTTGGTCAACATTGACTTCGGCGGTCGCGATGTTGCAGAGGATCCCATTGGTGTTCATCGACGCGAATTGCGAATTGCGAATGTGGGCGCGACTGTTGCTTTCAGCGTTCACACCGTTGCCGCTATTGACCACCTGTATCCTGTCCATGCTGGCGAGCACAAAGCCGGCCCCCGAACTGTTGATCCGGACGCCGTCGCCGACGCAGCTACGAATCGTCACGTCGCGCAGCGCGAGTTCGACGGAATTGGCCGTGATCGCCACTTCAACGCCGTCGTCGGTAAAGCCGTCGATGATCGTGTCTTCGATGTGGAGCGCCAAACCGGCGAGCATCCGGACGCCGTCGAGTCCGGTGCTGGCGCCGTTGATGTTCAGCCCGTCGAGACGCACGGCCTTGCGTATATCCAATGCGTCAGTGATGTTGATGATGACGCCCGTGACGCCGCCGGAGGCGAGTATCGAGCCGTAGCCCTGACCGGCGCCGCCGCCGTTGATCGTGATCGACTTGGTGATCGTCACCGTGCCGAAACCGCCGGGATCGAGCGTGCTGATTTCGCCGTCTTTGGCCGTCTTCGAGATGGCGCCCGCGTAGGTTTTGCAGGGGGCGGTGCGGCTGCACGGATTGACATCGTCGCCAACACCGGAAACCCATGTGCGTGTGGCTTGTGCCTGCGCCAACGTGGCGAAGGCCATCGTGAGGATAGTAATAGCGATAACATTGGTGCCGAAGCGGAATCGATTCATTGGAAGTTCTCCTTAGCGGTGGTGTGATTGAACGCCTGTCTCAAGGCTGGTACGACGTAGGAACGTCGCATGATCTTTGTGTGGTTCGTGGCGAAGTTGATTGCCAAATAATTCAGACGAACGAAAGCGAATGCTCGAAGTTTTCGGGAACGGAGCGGGATGCTTTTATAGCAATTCGGGCGGACTGTCAAGGTCTTCCCGCGCGGGTTCGATGTTCCGCCAACTCACCCGCCTCTACCTATTAAGACGCGCCCCGCCAGAGCATTTCGTCACACGCTCAAAAACGCACGCCCGGGAGCCAATCTCGATGCGTAGTGCAATCGCATTCTTAAAGACGAAGCGCCTTGAGCAAGTAGTCAGGGCCCGCGCATTTAAGGTGTGGGAGAACGGAGGCCACTTCGCGTTCGCGGGGTACGGCGGCCCTGAGTTATCTCAATCACATGCAGACGGAGAACTTCGACCCCGGCCCGAACAGCCAGCTAGACCATGCGACGGGACTCGCATACTATTACTTCCGTGGGCTGCCGATGCCCGGCGACTTCTTTAGCAGGTTGTACGCCGACCCGCGCCAACTCATCCGCTTGGGGGCGAGCGACTACTAAATCAGTCCTTACAAGATTGGGATACAGAGACAATGCGCGAGCGACCGCCAACCGTTTTGAGTACCGACTTTGGTCGGCTTCTTCTCGGGTGCGGAATGCCGACTAAAGTCGGCACTCAAAACGCCAGTGTCCCATTCTCATCTGTTCCGATTTAGTGGCTTGGCGGGCTTTCCCAGCCACAAAGAGAGGTTTAATATTGAACCGAGTGGGGACAAACCCCGTGGCACCGTAAACCCTCAACCGGCGGCGTCGCTTACGAGGCCGTCAAGGGGCACCGGCTGGAACCCTACTTCTCGGGCGTGGAGTGATGAGAGATATTCTTGCAGTAGTTTTCAATCTTGGAGTTCTTGCCGGCACACTGCTGGCTAGCTTGTGGCTGCACCGGCGACTGGTGGGGAGCGGCATCGAGAAGCCGATTTACTGGCGGCTGATGATTTTAGTCGTCACATATGGCATGGCTTTCTGGATGTTCTTCGGCACCATTTTTTTTGGTGACGATGTGGTGGGGCAATCTGCCGCCGGCGGAATCTTCCAGATCGCCGGAGACGTGATGGCCACTTACCTCATTGTCGCGGCCCCCATCGTGGTTCTTATCATCGGCGCCTCGTCGCTCTTAGCTCGGAGTAAATCCATCTATCACAGAGTCGCATACTGGGGCGCGGACGGGTACGCACTCTTCCTGCTGGCCTTTTTCATACTCGCGGCTTCGCGTTGTAGCATCCCGCCCGGCGGAATTCCTTGAGTTCGGCGGTCGAATCTGACGGATGCTTCGAGCATCTCTAGACAACCTGAAACAAGGCTGCGCGAGTCAAACCCCGATGAGAAACTTTGATCGTGGCCGGGCGGCCTGATGATGATGACGACGGCGCGCAGACCGCGCGCGGGGGCTTGAAGAATCGACATGACACCTATGCATAAACTTTTCGTGACGGGCGGGGCGGGCTTTATCGGCTCGGCTTTCGTCCGGCTCGCGCTCGAAGAATTTCCCGATTGTCGGGTCGTCAACTTCGACGCGCTGACCTACGCCGGGAACCCCGACAACCTGACGGGGCTTGATGAGAGCCGCCATCATTTCGTGCGCGGCGACATCTGCGACCGCGAAGCCGTCCGCGCCGCGCTCGACAAAGACACCGACGCGATCATCAATTTCGCCGCCGAGTCGCACGTCGACCGGAGCATCGCTTCAGCGGATGAGTTTTTGCGCACCAACATTCTCGGCACGCAGGTTCTGCTCGATGCGGCGCGCGCGCGGGGCGTCGGTCGCTTCGTGCAGGTTTCGACCGACGAGGTGATGGGCAGTTTGCCCGAAGACGAGACGGCGTTTTTCACGGAGTCGTCGCCGTTCGAGCCGAACAGCCCGTATGCGGCGTCGAAGGCGGCGGCGGAACATCTGGTGCGCGCCGCGAGTCATACGTTCGGACTCGACGCGGTCGTCACGCGGTGCGGCAACAATTACGGGCCGCGCCAGTTCCCCGAAAAATTTCTTCCGCTGATGCTCTCGAACGCGCTGCACGACGAACCCATCCCGCTCTACGGCGACGGGCGCAACGTCCGCGACTGGATTTACGTCGAAGACCACTGCCGCGCCATCCTGCTCGCGCTCGTCAAGGGTCGCTCCGGCGAGGCGTACAACATCGGGGCGCGCAACGAGCGGCGCAACATCGAAGTCGCCGAGTCGGTCTTGAACGCGCTCGGCAAACCGTCGTCGCTGATTCGGCACGTCAAAGACCGTCCCGGTCACGACCGTCGCTACGCCATCGATCCGACCAAGACCGAAACCGAACTCGGTTGGCAACCCCGCGAGACGTGGGAGACGGGTTTGCGCAAAACCATCGAGTGGTATCGCGACAACAGCGAGTGGATCGGGCGCGTCCGCGACGGCGCGTACCGCGAGTTTTACGCGCGGCAGTACGGCGCGGAGGTCGGCGCAAGTTGAAGATATTCGTCACCGGAGCGGGCGGCATGGTTGGCCGCGCCGTGACCGGACACTGTACGGCACGCGGCGACGAGGTCGTCGCGCACGGTCACGCGACGCTCGACATCGCCGACGAGCAGCAGGTCAGCGACGCCTTGCGGCGCGAGCGTCCCGACGCCGTTATCAACTGCGCGGCGTGGACGGACGTTGACGGCTGCGAACTCGACCCCGAACGCGCCTTTCAACAGAACACCCGCGCCGTCGAGATTCTGGCGACGGCCAGCCGCGCGGCGGGCGCGTCGCTCGTCACCATCTCGACCGATTACGTCTTCGACGGCGACCAGCCGGGCTTTTACACGCAACGCGACGACCCCGCGCCGAAGAGCGTCTACGGCATCTCGAAGATCGAGGGCGAGCGCCGCGCGCAAGCCGCTTCGGCACGCACCATCGTCGTGCGGACGGGCTGGATTTTCGGCGTCGGCGGGAAAAATTTTCTGGCGACGGCGGTCGAACGCGCGCGGCGCGGCGAACATCTCAAGGCCATCAGCGACGCCTACGGCACGCCGACCTACGCCGACCATCTGGCGGCGCGACTCCGCGAGTTGGCCGAGCGGGATTTGCCGGGCGTCTATCACGTCGTCAACCGCGGCGAGGGGACGAGTTTTGAGGGTTTCGCCCGCGCGGCGGCGGAGGTCGCGGGAGTGAGTATCGAAATCGAAAGCGTGTCGATGGACGCCTTGCAGCGTCCCGCGCCGCGTCCGCGCAATTCGCGTCTCCGGTGTCTCGTTTCGGAAGCCATCGGACTCGCACCGCTCCCCGACTGGCACGCCGCGCTCAGGGATTTCGCCGCCCGCACACCTGACCCGTCAGCAGGTTGAAAAGGCTAAATGCGGAAGGGGCGAAAAGAGGACAGCGCCGGCTGCGACGGGCAATTTCTCCCGCTTTTTATTCGTCCTTTTCCCGCTTTTTCTCCGCGTGAGGCGGCGCGTCGGCTTGCCTCAACGCGCGTCTCTGGTATCATGCGTGGTTGCAGAGATGCCCCACGGTGTTTTTCGTATTCGTCAACCGTCTAGCCGGAATTACAGAGTTAAAAGTTATGATGCAAGACAATCGCCTGCTGCCATCGTCGCTATCGTCTGAGACGCTCGACCGTCCGCTACGCGATCTGGCGCAACCGTCTCCGGTCGCGGCGCTCGCGCCGTCGACCGAACCGGCGCACCTGCGCGACTATTTGGCCGTCGTGCTCAAACGCAAGTGGCTGATACTAAGTCTCATCGTGGTCGTCACGTCGTTGGTCGCGATACAGATGTACCGGCTGCCGTCGGTTTACGAAGCGACGACGACGATTCAGATCGAGCAGAAAAGCAAGAGCATCCTGCAAACCAAAGATTTGACCATCAAGGGCGGGAGCGACCCGGCCTACTGGATGACGCAACTCAAGCTTCTCGAAAACCCCGAACTGGCGCGGCAGGTGATTCTCGCGCTCGACCTCCAGAACAACCCGGCGTTTCTCGGCGGTCAGTCGCGCGGCGGTTTCGTCTCGACGCTGCGCCGTATCGTCTCGCGCGAGAAGGCCGCCGCCGCGCCCGCCCCGGACGCGGGCGGCGTGCCC
>JBGTHJ010000270.1:0-3988 GCA_041746175.1 Pyrinomonadaceae bacterium | reverse complement strand
GAGAGCGGCAGCATCGCCGGACGGAGAAGCATCGGCGGCGGCGGCGGTCGCGAACGTCCCGCGTCGTTCGATGGCGCCGATGATTGCGGGCGGGCTGTTGTTATTCTTGCTGGTCGGCGGCGGTTTGGGTTATCTGGCGTGGAGCCGTCTCATCAAACCAGCGCCGGACGCAAACTCCAACACCCGCACGGGCAACAATGGCGGCGGCACGACGACGACGGGGCCGACCGCCGCGCGCGTCGAGGCGATGCGCTACTGGCTGGAGGTTTACGATGTGCCGCAGAAGGGCGGCCTGCTGCGTGTCGCCGACACGTCGGCGCCGGTCGAGAGCGGCAAGCACTTCCGTTTTAATTTTTGGTCGAAAGAACGCGGCTACATCTACATCATCGGGCCGTACGGCGATGATAACGCGCCCGCGATGTTTCTCAGCGCGACGGGCGGACCGGGTTTGAAGACGAATCAGATTTTGCGCGATGCGGTCTTCAGTTTTCCATTCGGCAAAGCCCCCAACGGCAGAGACAACACGCTCGAACTCGGTGTCAATCCGGGCACGGAAGAATTTACCGTAATCTTTTCGCCGACCCCGCTGATGTCGCCGACCGCGTTCGTCGAAGATGCGGGACACGTGCTGACGCCCGCGCAGTTGAAGGAGCTGGAAGACCTGCGCGGGCAGCAGAAGAACGTCGAGCCGTCTCTGGATGTCAATGTCGGCAACGGTGCGGATAAGAGTTTCGTCTCGGTCGCGGTGCCCGCTTCGCGCGCCGAAGGGCAACCTTTCGTCTTCGATGTTCGTATCCAGCACAAGTAAACTCGCGCGCCCGCTCGGAACTCCCCGCCCGCTCCGGTCGCCGCAGGCTTTTGAAATTTACCGAGGAGAGATAGAGCGTATGCGTCGTAAAACTTTTATCGCCACGCTGCTGGTCGCGTTTGTCGCCGTCGCCGCTTCGAGCGGGCGAACCGCGACCGGCCAGTCAGACCCCCCACACCAACAGGAAGACCCCGGCATCGTTACGCGCGGCGCATTCTTCTCGACGCGTCCCGCTGGCGGAACCAAGAAACCCGCTCCGACGACCCCGGCGGCGACGGCGACGGCGCCCCCGCGAACTTCCAGACCGACGAGCGCACCGAAGACTGTGGCGACCAAAAAGCCCGCGCCGAACCCTGGCTCGAAAAACGGTACGAAGCCGATGATGACCACGTCGAGCACCGCCACGCCCGTCGGCCACACCACGCCCGACATTCCGCCCGTCCCCAGCATGTTGCCCGACGGCAGCATGGCCGTACCCGACGCGGCGGCCATCGGCATGGGTTACACGCTCTACATGCGCGATGCGAACGGCGACGCGATTCGCGTCGATCCGGCGCGTGAGTTCAGCGAAGGCGACCGGATTCGCGCCCTGCTCGAAGCCAACACGGACGGCTATCTCTACATTTTCCACACCGAAGACGGGAACAGCCCGCAGATGCTGTTCCCCGACGCCAAACTCGACGGCGGGCGCAACGACCTCCGCGCGCATGTGCCCTATCAGGTCCCCGGCGCGCTCGTCGGCTGGTTCAAATTCGATGACCGCCCGGCCATCGAACGTCTCTACGTGGTTGTTTCGCGCACGCCTCTGGCGGGCGTCCCCATCGGCGCGGCGCTCGTCAAACAGTGCGCCGATAATCCGGGCGGCTGCGTGTGGCGTCCGACCGCCGCGATGTGGGCGCAACTCAAGTCCGACGCGGACGCGCCCGTCGTCGTCGCGCAGAGCAAAGACGAGGGACAGAAACTGACGGAGGGCGAGAGTCAGGCTTTGACGCGCGGACTCGGCCTCTCGCTCGAAGCCCCGCCGCCCACCATCATCCGCATGAACACATCGTCGAACGCTGGCAAGATGGTGACGACCATCGACCTCGTTCACAAGTGATTTGAAGCCCGACGACGGACGATAGACTATCAACGATAAAAGCTATCAGCTTAACTATCGTCGATAGCCTGTCGTCCATCGTTTTTCAGGAGTCAGTAGATGATCGATTACAAGGCGTTTGCTTTATCGTTATTTCTTGTTTGTTCGATTGTGTGGACGGGCGGCGCACCCATTGCGCTTGCCGCACCACCGCCGCCGCCGCCGCCGCCGTTGCAAGCTGACGGCGCGGGCGCGGAGTTGGCGAAAGGCAAAACTCTCCTCCGGCGCGGCAAGGCGGGCGAGGCTCTGGTGCATCTCGAAAAGGCGCTTGCGCTTTATCATCAAGGCAAGCAGCCGCGCGGCGAAGCCGCCGCCCACGACCTGCTCGGCGAACTCTACGAGCGGCAGGGACGCTACGACATCGCGCTCGAACATTTCAAAAAAGCGCACGAGATTTTCTCCGGCAAGGCGACCGAGGTTTCGGCGTCGAAGTTGGTGGCTTCCGCCGTCGTCGCCAACTTCGACCTCTATCACGCCAATCTAATGCTCGCCAAAGTCGGCCACATGCTCTACCGGCAGGGCGACATCCCAGCCGCGCAGTCCGCCTTCGGACAGATGAAGGTCGCGAAGCCCGACACGAGCACGTTCGGCAAGGCGAAAAAGGTCGGCGGGCTGTTCGGCAGCATCAGCAGCATCGCTTCGGGGGGCGTCTCACCGTCGGACGCGCTCGGCGCGGCTTCAACCATCAAACAGCGTTTCGAGATTTATCATCAAACCATCATCTACGCGACGCACGAAATCGGCATGGGGCGCATCGCTTATCACAACAACCAACTCGATGCCGCGCGCAAGCATTTCGAGAACGCGCTCGCGGCGACCAAAGGTGACCTTCCCTTTATCGGCAATCTCGGACAGTCGCGTCGCTTCCGCACCGCCGCGCGCACCAGTCTCGCCGACGTGTTGCTGCGCCAGTCGCGTTACGCCGATGCGGTCAAGCTTTATCAGGAAGCGGCGAAGGGGGCGAAGGACGACGCGCGGCTCGATTTGGCGTGGCCGGCGCAACGCGGGTGGGGGCTGGCGCGCTGGAAGATGGCCGCGCAGGAAAAGGACGCAAAGAAGGCGGACAAGGTGCGCGAAGACGCGCTCGTCGCGTATCGTGAGGCGCTCAACACCATCGAGAAATTCCGGCAGGGAAGTCTCCGCGCCGACGAATCGCGGACGAGTTTTCTGGCGACCACCAAAGACGTTTTCGACGAAGCCGCCGATGCGTTTGCGAGCATGGCTCTGCTGCTGTCCGCTCCGGCGACGGCGGCGACAACATCCGGCGCGCCGCTCGAAGGCAAGGCGCTTGAATATGCGGCGGAGGCTTTCCGCGTCGTCGAACAGGGACGCGCACGCTCGTTGCTCGACCTGCTCGCCGAAACCGGGGCCAACGTCACGGAGGGCGTGCCGGAGCCGCTGCTCAAACGCAAAGAGAAGAATCTCGATGAGCAGGAAGACATCGCCGGACAGTTGACGGGCGTGACGTTGACGGGCGAGCCGCCCTCCAAGCCGGTCGATGAACTCGAAAAGGAACTCGACCGGCTCCAGAACGAACACGAATCAATCGAGAACGAAATCAGGGCGGCCAGCCCGCGCTACGATGCGCTCACCTCGATGAAGCCGCGCACGCTCGCCGAAGTCCAACAGGGCGTGCTCGACGACGCGACCGCGCTCGTCGAATACGCTCTCGGCGAAGAGCGTTCCTATCTCTGGGTCGCGACGCGCGGCGGAGTCTCGCTCCACAAACTCGCCCCGCGCGCGACGATTGAAAAGATGGTGCTCGACCTGCGCGAAAAATTGGTCGCCCCGACGCAAGTCGCCCCCGGCGACTACGCCAAAGCCGCGCACGCGCTCTATCGTGAACTGCTCGCGCCCGCCGCGCCCGCCATCGGCGAACGCCGCGTGCTCGTCGTTGCCGACGGCGCGCTCAACTACATCCCTTTTGAAGCCCTGACGACCACCGCCGACGGCGCGGACTATTCGACGCTCGCCTACCTCATCAAGACCAACGACATCGTTTATGCGCCGTCGGCGTCGGTGGTCGCGGCCATCAGGCAACA
>JBGTHJ010000269.1:0-4953 GCA_041746175.1 Pyrinomonadaceae bacterium | reverse complement strand
ACGGACGGGCGTGATGGTGACGCGGCAGAAGAGGCGGGCGGACGGGCGGATGTCCGCGCGCAAATCGAAGCCGTGCTGACGCTGCCCGCTTCGGAGAGCGACCCGTACGCGGGGGCGTCGCCGCACGTCGAGACGTTGGAGCGTCGCGCGCTCAGTTTGTGGCGGCTGGCGCACGGGCGCGGGAAGTTCGTCGTGCTGTCGGCGCGAGCGATGGTGCGGCGGACGGTTGCGCCGGAAGAGTTGAAAGCGGCGGGCGCGTTGCTGCGTCGGGACGAGGATTATGCGCTGGAGAGGTTGGTCGAGCAGTTGTTGGCATCGGGCTACGTGCGCGAAGACCCGGTGGGCGCGGTCGGCGAGTTTTCGATGCGCGGCGGCATCCTCGACGTGTGGTCTCCGGGGCACGCGGCGCCCGTGCGTATCGAATTCTTCGGCGACACGGTGGACTCGATCCGCGAGTTCGACGCCGAGACGCAGCTTTCGGTCGCACAGTTGAAAGAAGCCGAAATCGTGCCGATGCGCGAGTATGCGGTCGGGGCGGGCGAGTTTCGTTTCTGGGCGGAACTCGCGCGCGAACGCTTCGCTGATGAACGACACGCGCGGGCGTTGAAAGACCGCACGGTCTTCGCCGACGAGGGCGAGACGTTCGCGGGTTGGGAATGGTTGATATCGCTCGTCCGCGACACGAAGGCGAGCGCGTTCGATTACCTCGATGATGCGGTGCTGGTGGTTGACGAGCCGGGCGTCATCGAGCAGCATCTCGGCAGTTTTTACGAGACGCTCGCCGCGCGCTACGCCGCCAACGAGAGCGCGGACGAAATCGGTCTGCGCCCCGAAGAACTCTATCTCACGACCGAAGAGTTGCGCGCCGGGATTGACGTGGCGCAGCGCGTCGAGCTTCGCGTGCTCGGTCGCGCGGCGGCGGCGACTGATGAAAGGTTTGTCGGTGAAACCGGGTCGCCCGTCGTGCAAATCGGTCGCGCGCGGACGCAGAGCGCGCCGCTGTTTCTATTCCCGGCGGTCGTCAGCGCGCCGGAGATTGAATGGCGCGCGACCGCGGCGCGCCGGTATCACGGGCGCGTTCCCGAACTTGCCGCAGACATCCGCCGCGCCCATGACGAACGCGCGGCGGTGACTCTTTTGACGATGCCGAGCGCGGGTGTGGCCGAACGCATCGGCGAAGTCTTGGACGACTACGGCGTCAGTGCGCGCGTTGTTCTGGCGGGCGAGGGCGGGGGCGAGGCGGCGGATTACCCCGCGCTGGTGACGGTCGGGCGACTCTCGAACGGTTTCGAGTTGCCGGGGGCGCGGCTCGTCGTCCACGTCGAGAGCGATCTGTTCGACGAAGCCAGCGACGGCACGCTCGAACGTCGCGCGCCCACCGCAGGCGAAAGACAGAAGGAGAAAGGCCAGAAGAAAAGGTCGAAGACGGCGGCGTTCCTGTCGGACTTTCGCGACCTCAAGGTCAACGATTTCGTCGTCCACATCGATCACGGCGTCGCGCGCTTCGGCGGCTTGCAGACGCTGGAGCTAGGCGAGCGGCGCGGCGAGTTCATGCTGCTCTTTTATGCGGATGATGCGAAATTGTACGTGCCGGTCGAGCGGCTCGATCTGGTGCAGAGGTATTCGAGCGCGGAAGGGCACGAGCCGACGCTCGACCGTCTCGGCGGGCTTGGCTGGCACAAGACGAAGGCCAAAGCCAAACGCGCGATGCGCGACATGGCTGACGAACTGCTCCGGCTTTATGCCGAGCGAAAGTTGGTCGGCGGCTACGCCTTCTCCGGCGATTCGCCGTGGCAACGCGAGTTTGAAGAGGGCTTCGAGTTTGTCCCGACGCCGGATCAGGACACCGCCATCGAAGATGTCAAACGCGACATGGAACAGGCGACGCCGATGGACAGGTTGCTGTGCGGCGATGTCGGCTACGGCAAGACCGAGGTGGCGATGCGCGCCGCCTTCAAAGCCGTGATGGACGGCAAACAGACCGCCGTACTGACGCCGACGACCGTCCTCGCCTATCAACATTTCGAGTCGTTCCGCGCACGCTTCGCCGCCTTCCCCGTGACCATCGAACTCCTTTCGCGCTTCCGTACGACGAAGGAGCAACACGAAATCGTCAAGCGCATCGAAGCGGGCGAGGTCGATGTCGTCATCGGCACGCACCGCGTGCTGTCGAAGGATTTGCGGTTTCGCGATCTGGGACTGGTCGTCGTTGATGAGGAGCAGCGTTTCGGCGTCGCGCACAAAGAGCGTCTCAAGCAGTTGAAGAAAAAGGTTGACGTGCTGACGCTCTCGGCGACGCCGATTCCGCGCACGCTCAACATGTCTCTGATGGGCTTGCGCGACATGTCTGTGATCGAGACGCCGCCGCGCGACCGGCTCGCGATTCAGACCCAGGTCGTGCAGTTCTCGGAATCGGTCGTCAAGTCGGCGATCGAGTTGGAGTTGGGGCGCGGCGGGCAGGTCTTCTTCATACACAACCGCGTCGAAACTATTGAGACGGTCGCCGCGCTCGTCAGCCGACTCGTGCCGCAGGCGCGCGTCTGCGTCGGACACGGGCAGATGAACGAAAAAGAGATGGAAAAGGCGATGCTCGATTTCGTCGCCTACAAACACGACGTGCTGGTCGCGACCACGATCATCGAAAACGGCATAGACATCCCGCGCGCCAACACCATCATCATAAACCGTGCCGATCATTACGGTCTCGCGCAACTCTATCAACTGCGCGGTCGCGTCGGGCGCTCAAACCGCCGCGCCTACGCCTATTTGCTGATCCCGTCGGAAGCGGAACTGACCGCCATCGCGCGGCGACGACTGGCCGCCATCCGCGAATTCTCCGACCTCGGCGCGGGCTTTCGCATCGCGGCTCTCGATCTGGAATTGCGCGGCGCGGGCAACCTGTTGGGCGGTCAGCAGTCGGGGCACATGGACGCGCTCGGCTTCGATCTTTACACGCAGATGCTCGAACGCACCGTCGCGGAACTGCGCGGCGAAGACGTTGAAGACGAGGCTTCGGTGTCGCTCAATCTCGGAGTCGATGTCGCCATCCCGGAAGATTACGTCTCGGACATGGGGCAGCGCTTGCGCACTTACAAGCGCGTCGCGTCGGCGCGCGAAGATGAGACGCTCGACCAGATTCGACGCGAGACCGAAGACCGCTACGGGCGTCTGCCAGTAGCGGTCGAGCGACTTTTCGAGTACGCGCGCCTGCGCCGGACGGCAGAGACGATGGGTCTCGTCTCGATCGACCGGACGCCGACCGGGATCGCGGTCAAACTGGGCGAGAAGGCCAAAGTCGCGCCCGAAAAATTGCTCGCGCTGATGGGTCGAAACGAGGGCGCGACGTTTACGCCGAGCGGCGTCTTGCGCGTCGAGGTGGAAGAAGACGCGGCGGAGCAGGTTATCGAAATCGCTCACCGCCTGTTGCTCGAAGTCGGTGCCGGGGATTAGAATGCGCGCTTCGGATTTCGTCCGGTAAGTTTTCGTGTTTGCCGTTGAGCTTGATGCTCGCCATCCCGACCGGCGTTTTTGTGGTGGCCGCCGTTTTCGTTCGTCCGCAAGTTGAAAGCATCTGGTTCCAAAGAGCGAGCCAAACAGTTAAGGCCGCGCCGCGAATTTTGCCGGGCGCGTCCGTGAAGGAGTAAACAAGCTGTGAAAACGAAATTATTCGCGCGCGTCCGGGCGTTCGCCGTCGCCGCACTGTTGTTGCCGGCGGCGCTATTTGTCGCGCCGTCTTCTGCGCCGGCGCAGGAAGAGAACACGCCGACGGTGGTTGATGCCGTTATCGCGCAGGTCAACAACGACGTGATTACGCTCTCGATGCTCAGGCGCGAACTGGCGCGTGCCGTCGAAACTTTGAAGCAGCAGCGCGGCATGACCGAACAACAGGCGCAGGAAGAAGTGACGAAGAATCAGTCGCGGATTCTCGCGGGACTCGTCAACGAGCGTTTGATTATGCAGAAGGGCGACGAGATTCCGCGTCTCAAGGAAGATGTCGAAGCGGACGTTAATCGCGAGATGTTGCGCGTCGCCAACGGGCAGGGCATCAGAACCATCGAGGCGCTCGATCAGGCTCTGCGCGAGAGCGGTCTCGACCCGGCGGAGATTCGACAGACGCTCCGCGCGCAGTTTACGCGACAAGCCGTCTTCGCGCGCGAGGTTGACGCCAAGATTTATTACGGGCTGAGCGACAAGGAGCTCAAAGAGTTTTTCGAGAAGAACCGCGACCGTTTCCGCAAGCCCGAATCCCTCGAACTGTCGGAAATCTTTCTCAGCGTGGCGGGCAAGCCCGAAGCGGACGTGAAAGCTAAGGCGATGGAGTTGGTCACCCAACTGCGCGGCGGCGCTGATTTCGGCGCGCTGGCGGTGGCGAATTCCGAACGCGAACGCAACGGCGAGCGCGTCGCCCAGCAGAACAAAGGCAAGGTCGGCACATTCGAGATCGACGACCTCAAACCCGAATTCGTCGCGACGCTCAAGGAAGTGAAAGTCGGCGGCGTCACCGACCCCATCAAACTCGACGAGGGCTATCAAATCATCCGCGTCGATGCGCGCACGCCCGGTGGCGACCCGACCTTTACGGAGGAGCGCGTGCGCGGCGCAATCACACAGGAGCGCGTCGAAAAAGAGCGCGAAACGTATCTCCAGAACCTGCGCAAAGAAGCCTACATCAAGGTCGCGAAAGACTACGCAGCGGAGGTCATGCCGCTCTTGAAAATCGAGACCCAAAAAACGGCGAGCACCGAAACCGAAGCCGCCCCGAAAAAGAAACCGTAACCCGTCATCTGTCACTTGTCGTAGTCTTGAGATGCGTCTGGATCAATTCTTACGGGCGAGTCGTTTGATTTTGCGGCGCACGGTTGCGCAGGAGATGTGCGAAGCGGGCGCGGTGCTGGTCAACGGCGTGCCCGCGCGCTCGTCGCGGGGCGTCCGCGTCGATGATGAGATTGCGCT
>JBGTHJ010000268.1:0-8793 GCA_041746175.1 Pyrinomonadaceae bacterium | reverse complement strand
TTTGAGAAGAACGCGACACCGGGCGGCAAGGTCAACATCCAACGCGGCGGCGGCTACACGTTCGACACGGGCGCGTCGCTGCTCACGATGCGGCACGTCGTCGCGGAGTTGTTCGAGAGCGCGGGTCGTCGTCTCGAAGACTATCTCGACGTTCAACCGCTCGACCCCATTTGCCGCTACCGCTGGCCTGACGGCGCGACGCTCGACGCCTCGACCGACCTCGCGCGCACCGCCGACGAGATACGCCGCATCGCGCCGCAAGACGTGGCGGCGTTCAGTCGATTTCTCGACGACGCGCGGCGTAAGTACGAAGTCGCCGAGCGAACTTTTCTCGCGCACAGTCTCAACGACCTGCCGAAACTCCTGCGCCCGCGCTACGCACGCGACCTCGCCGCCATCTCTTCATGGCGGACGCTCGCCGCGCACGTCCGCACATATTTCCGCTCGCCGCATCTGCGCCAGTTGTTCAACCGCTTCGCGACTTACAACGGTTCGTCGCCGTTCCGCACGCCCGCGACGTTTGCGCTCATTCCTTACGTCGAGTTCGGGCTGGGGGCGTGGTACGTGCGCGGCGGGATGTATACGCTGCCGTCTGCGCTCGCACGCATCGCGACGGAATTGGGCGTGGAAATCAGGACGGGCGCGGAGGTCGCCAAGATTTTGATCGCGAACGGGCGCGTGCGCGGCGTGCGTCTGGCGGACGGCGAGGAACAACTCTGCGACGCGCTGGTCGCCAACTCGGACGCGGTCGAAACCTACCGCCGGCTCATCGACCCCCAACACCGCCGACGCTTCAACGACCGTCGGCTCGCACGCATCGAGCCTTCGTGTAGCGGCTTCGTCCTGCTCGTCGGCACGACGCGTCGCTACGAGAGTCTCGCGCACCACAATATCTTTTTCTCGTCCGACTACGAGGCGGAGTTCCGCGCGCTGTTCGACGAACTGCGACCCGCCGCCGACCCGACCATCTACGTCTGCGCTACCTCGCGCACCGACCCGACGCAAGCCCCCGCCGGACACGAAAATCTCTTCGTCCTCGTCAACGCGCCCGCGACCAGCGAGCGCACCGACTGGAGGAACGAGTCGGAGGGCTATCGCGATTTGATACTCGAAAAGCTCGAAGGCTACGGGCTTGAAAACCTCCGCGCCGTCGCCGACTACGAACACCGCATCACCCCCGAAGATTTCCGTGAAATGTACGGTGCTCATCGTGGCTCGATCTACGGCATCTCTTCAAACAAGTTGACGAGCGCCTTTCTGCGCCCGCCCAACAAGTCGCGCGAGGTTGCCGGACTCTATTTTGCGGGCGGCGCGACACACCCCGGCGGCGGCATCCCGCTCGTGCTGCTGTCCGGCAAAATGGCGGCGGAACTCGTCGTCAGGAACGAGTAAAAACAGCGGCTAGAGGCTGGAGGCTAGATGTCGAATGTCGGGTTGAAGACCAAAGTTCGACATCCGACCCGCGTTGTTTTATCTATCATCCCTCTGCGCTTATCGCTTCCTCGACGCCGCAGCGGGGGCAGAAGAGTATCTGGTGCGAATCGTCGCGCCAGCGTGCGAGGCCGGGGGCGGAAAGTTTTGGTGCGCGTTCTTCGGCTTCGCCTTCGGTGAAGAAACGCGGGAGCGGTGGGTTGGTATGGGGCGCGGCGGTGGTAGTGGCGTCTTCGTTGGTGGTGGTGGTGGTGGTGGTGGCGGTCGCTTCCGTGTGGGTGGAACAGTGTCGGCATGTCCAGCCGTAGGCGTGTTTGATGAAGAGCTGCATCGGGGCGTCGTCGTGCTTGAAAAGTGAAAAGGACGGCGGACGGATAACTTTAATAGTCTCTGTCCGCCGGCCTTTGGGGTCACTGCCGGGTTCGGCTAACGGGCGACGGCGCGACGTTCGGGCAGCAGTCGCACAGGGATGGTTCGGCGTTGTCCGGCGCGAATGATTTCGACGCTCACGGTTTCGCCGACCTGATGCTTGTCGAGCGCGCGATAGAGGTCGTCGCGGTCGCCGATCGGCTCGCCGTCGATAGAGGTGATGATGTCGCCGAGGATGATGTCGCCGTCGAGGGTTTGGTCAAGCCCGCGCAGACCGGCGGCAGCCGCCGCGCTGTTCGGCACGACCTGATAAATACCGACGCCCTCTTCGACGGGCACTTGCACCTGCCCGCGCGCATCTCTGACGTTGAAGGTGCTGACGCCGAGTTTGGGACGGATGACCTGACCGTTGCGGATCAGTTCGGGAACGACGCGCTTCGCGATGTTGACCGGGACGGCGAACCCGACGCCGACCGAGCCTCCGGCGGGCGACAGGATTTGCGAGTTGATGCCGATCATGCGTCCCTGCGAATCGAGCAGCGGGCCGCCCGAATTGCCGGGGTTGATCGACGCATCGGTTTGAATCGCACCTTCAATCGGTCGCCCGTTGCGCGCGCGAATCGGGCGTTGCAGTCCGCTGATGACGCCGGTCGTCAGCGTCCGGTCGAAGCCGAACGGGTTGCCGATGGCTAAAACTTTCTGGCCGACGATGAGCTGATCCGAATCGCCGAGCGGCACGACGCGCAACAACTCGCGCGGCGCATCGACCTTGATGACCGCGAGGTCGGTGTCGGGGTCAGTGCCGACGATCTTGGCCGGGAATCTCCGCTCGCCGAAGCCAACGGTCAAACTCTGCGCGCCTTCGATGACGTGATAGTTCGTCAGGATATGCCCCCGGTCATCGATCAGCGAGCCGGAGCCGGTGCCTTCGCGCGGCGTCGGGTCGAAGAAGTCGCGGCTGCGCGAGGTCGAGGTGATAAAGACGACGCCGGGCGAGATGGCTTTGTAAACTTCGATGTTGTTGCGTTCGTCGGTGGCGACCGACGGGTCGGCGATGCCCGCGACCGGCGTCTCCGTGAAAGCCGCGCCCGAAGGCTGCACGCGGTCGCCGACGCGGTCGATGACGAACACGGCGGCGGCGGCGAACAACGCCGATAACAGAGCGATGCTCAGAATTTGTCGGGCGGAGAGTTTATACATAATTTTGGTTCCTATAATTTCCTGACCGTTGACCCCATGACAGCCATTCTGAGATGCGGGGGGCCGGTTTGCGGTTGCGCCGCGCGTCCGGCGGGCGCGGCAACTTCACACGTCGCCCGCATGGTAACGCTTTTCCTCATACGAGCGCACGCCTCCGCCTGTTCATGACACAAGTATCCCTCTCGTCGATTGAGTTGCGGCGGGCGAAAAGTTCCGCGGCGAATCCTTCCCGACGCGCGGCGTAAGAATCAGTCGGGCAAGGGTCTGGCGGATGGACAGCCGGACAGGTTTGTTTCCCGGAAGCGTGAAGGCTTTCAGGAGAAGAACGCGAACAGTCCTTCGGGAAGATAGGAAGCGTAGGCGATGACCTGCTCCGGCGCTTGCCAGCCGAGCGCGGAGAGTCCGGTCGCGCCGTGGACGAACATCAGGAGGAGGTAGAGTCCGAGCGTGAGACGCATCCCGCGCTGCGCGAGCCGCAGGTGCGACCAGTGATAGAGCACCAACGCGACGAACGCGCCGACGAGCAGTTTGGTCAAGAGGAAAGGCGCGTCGCCCGCGTCGAGCAGGTAGGCCATCAGCCCGTTGCCTTCGGTCGCCCACCCGTTACGCACCCAAACGATGGTCAGCAGCGCATCCAAAAGGTTCAAAGCGAAAAGTAGAAGGCTCTTGAAATAGGCCGTCATCGTCGAGAATGCCCCTTCCTGCCAAACTTTGTTTAATCGCTCCCTTTAATGATTGAACCCCCAACTCGCGTGAGCTGGGGGTTCAAGACCATTCGACCAAGAAGCGAAACTAACTCTCTCTCTGTACCCGAAAGAAAGTTTGAATCGACGCGGACTTCCAGATGTCGTCAACCGCATATCGCAAATACTAGACGAGACCGGGGGGCGGATGCCCGGCTCAAGCTATTTAGGGCAATAATATACTTGACTCACCACGCTTTCTATGAGATACTTCGCTCATGGAACACGAAGCCAACTTCCCCAAGACGCTGCAAGAAGCCCTCAAGTATTTCGCTGACAAAGATACCTGCGCAACCTTCATGGCTCAACTACGCTGGCCTGATGGTGTGACTTGCCCGCACTGTGAAGGCAAGGCAGTATCTTACCTCTCGACTCGCCGCACATGGAAGTGCATGAACAAAGCTTGCCACAAGCAGTTTAGCGTCAAGGTCGGCACTATCATGGAAGATTCGCCCATTGGCCTTGATAAGTGGCTTGCTGCGATCTGGATGATTGCCAACTGCAAGAACGGTGTTAGTTCTTACGAGATTCACCGCGCGCTTGGCATTACACAAAAGAGCGCGTGGTTTCTTAATCATCGCATCCGTCTTGCCATGCAGACCGGAACTTTTGAGAAGCTATCCGGTCAAGTCGAAGTTGATGAAACATACATCGGCGGTCTTGCTCGCAACATGCACAGAGACAAGCGACACGCGAAGATTACAGGTACGGGCGGAACTGGCAAGGTTGCTGTGATGGGTCTGCTAGAGCGCAACGGTAAGGTAAGAGCGAAGGTGATTAACGATGCCACACAACTGACGCTTCACGCCGAAGTGAAGAGTAACGTAGAGCAAGGCGCGGAACTGTTCCCGGACGGATGGAAAGGCTATAGCGGTCTGCAAGCCCAATACATTCATCAAGTGATAGACCATGCGGAAAAGTACGTTGACGGTCAGATTCACACGAACGGAATTGAGAACTTTTGGAGTTTGTTGAAGCGCGGTATCAAGGGAACGTATGTGAGCGTCGAACCGTTTCACCTGTTCCGCTATCTTGACGAACAGGCTTTCAGATTCAACGAGCGTAAGGGGAAGGATGCTGATAGGTTTGTTGAGACGGTAAAGCAGGTTGCAGGAAAGAGAGTGACCTATAAAGAACTGACAGGCAAGACAACGGAACACTGAAAGCCAAGACGCGGGAGGAGAAAAAGCTAGTCAGTCATTTGGCTGGCTTTTTCGTTTTGGTGTTCTTTCTATTTTCAAACGCAGTTCTTTTCTTATCCACTTCACTTTTCGGGACTGCTAGAAGATTCTTGGTTAGTTCTTTGAAGTTTTGAAACTCCCTGTTTTGTTGCTCAGTCGTTTGCTTGCTCATCTCATGCGCTCCTTGACTTGCGCGGACGCTTTAGTATTTGAGCGACCCTACCATAAGCGGGTTCACTACCTTCTAACGCCTCTAAGGTTTCATGCTCAATGTCTTCATACTCACCCAACTTACTCATCCATACGCCTGACTCTTTTTGCTTAGCAGCGTGGCTTGGTATGCCCAAAGAATCAACGTATACCGCAACCTTCTCGTAGTCGGGTTCAAATTCATGCGTCTCACATGGTCTATATCCATGAATTGTATAAACTCTGATATAGCTTTCCAGTGAGTATTCCAATGAAACACCGGGAGGCCAATAATGTATCTTCCACCCAGACGGCTCCCACCATTGACGAGTATCCCCTGCCGCCCAAGCAATACAGTTGTAGTGATAGTCGTCGGGGCTAGTGAATTGATATTCCCCGCGTTTTAGATTGGGGAAGAGAGATTCAAGGTCTTCGGGTGACATTAGAGATATCTGCGTTCATTCCCCCACCGCAGCCACGCTTGAATAGC
Source organism: Pyrinomonadaceae bacterium (assembly GCA_041746175.1). Taxonomy (GTDB): domain Bacteria; phylum Acidobacteriota; class Blastocatellia; order Pyrinomonadales; family Pyrinomonadaceae; genus JBGTHJ01. The sequence goes on along the minus strand of JBGTHJ010000268.1, from coordinate 3,190 downwards.
ACTATCAATGCCCTCCTCTAGCTGTGCGGGGTTTTCTCCGCTAATGGCATTAAGTGCCCAAAACCAATGCCCGGTTGGTCTTTCCTGCAAATCTCTGAGGATGTAGGGCAGCGCATCTTTGCCCATCCCAATTATCTGTTGATAGGTGGGATGCATTGCCCTCTTAAATGTAAGAGAGATGTGCCCCGTCTCACGCCGCCATTGGTCTGCCAACCTGCGGAATCTTTCCTCTTCCCGCGTTACAAGGCGAACGGACTCTGATTGACTATTAAAAACAAGGCGATACTTTTTAGCGGGCTCTTCTTTATTCAGAAATTGAGCCAGCCGACGAACATCTACCCTTTCGTCTTTGTGCCGCGCTTCTTTAGGACGCCGTAGCGTTTCCTCCCAAGACTCTTCGGCATGATCGTCAACGGGAGGAATATCCTTATTGAAATCCTCTAGTAAGTTTGCCGACATTTCACACCTCTATTCTGGCTCAATGTAAGGGATGTTTGCCGCCGCAAGAACCGACTTGAGACTTTCGGCTTTCTTTTTTGCACGCTCAAGAGTGTTTATTAGTTTTTGTACGTCTTGGGTATCCATTGCAACAAAGAAATCTTTGTGGTCTTCGCCTCGATGGTAATGGATTCTTAGATTATGAATAATCATTGCCGCTTGGGTAACTTCCGTATTTGCTCCGAAGACCGGACGGATGTCGGTTAATACCCGCGCTTTGGTAAATATGTTGTCATGCTCAAACATGACGCTGTTAGCTTTGGATGCCAGTACCAACGAATCAGCGTCGAGAAGTTGACTTAGACGCGTTTTAATGTTCGCGCTAACTTCACTAAGCGGTTGCAAATCTTCCGAGCCACTTGCCTCTATTGCCTCAGCAAATTCATCAGCGAACTCAGATGTTGAATTGTCAGAATTGGCACGTACTAAGTAGAGAGATAGCAAGGCATCAGTGATAGTCTGAGCGTCATTTGGTGTGATGGCTTCTACCGCCAGAAGAGATTTCCTTAACGTCTCTCTAATGTCGAAAGCGAAGGGAGCAGACCGGAGAGAGGATATTAACTCCTGAAAAGATTCTTCTGGCAGTAAGAAAAACTTTGCTAATCCGCCGTGATACTTCTTTGGGATTCTCAAGGACGCCATATACTTACCTTAATAATAAATTGGGGATTACGCGAGTGATTCAACAGCCTGTAGAAATGATAGCATATGATACTACGGAAGCGTAGTAGTGAGTTGCGCCACTGGCGCACCTCGCTTTGGGCAAGTCAGGACACGCTTCTATGGTGAGCCAACTATATTATTGCCCTATTTAGGATTCACGATTCACGAAGGCCGCTTCTTCAGTGATAGTAGGAGCGGTCGTGATGATGCGGAGGCCGGGGGATTCCTGTAGGACGCGCGTGCCGGGGGGGATGCTGTGGGTGAGCCAGACGTTGCCGCCGATGACGCTGCCGCGACCGATGATGGTGTCGCCGCCGAGGATGGTCGCGCCCGCGTAAATAACCACGTCGTCTTCGAGCGTGGGGTGGCGTTTGGTGTCGCGAATCAGTTGGCCGTTTGAGTCTTTGTCGAAGGAGAACGCGCCGAGCGTCACGCCCTGATAGAGTTTGACGCCCGCGCCGATGATGGCCGTGCCGCCGATGACGACGCCCGTGCCGTGATCGATGAAGAAGCTTGCGCCAATCGAAGTGCCGGGATGGATGTCGATGCCGGTGCGGTGGTGCGCGTGCTCGGTCATGATGCGCGGGATGAGCGGGACGCCGAGCCGGAATAGTTCGTGCGCGAGCCGGTAAACCATCACCGCGTAGATGCCCGGATAGCTGAAGATGATCTCATCGAGACACGTCGCCGCCGGGTCGCCGTCGTAGGCCGCCTGCACATCTGAGGCGAGCGTTTCGCGCAAGACGGGCAGACGCATCAGAAACTCCGCCGCGCAATCCGCCGCCTCGCGTTCGGCGACGGGACACTGCGCGTCGATGCGCTCGCCGTGATTGATGGCGCGGCTGATCTGCTCGGTCAGGGTTTCGTACAACCACGCCGTCCGCGATTCGACGTGGAGGCGGAGACTCATGCCCGTCAACCCTTGCGCCCCGACGTAGCCGGGAAAGAGCAGTTCCTGCGCCGCCACGACGACGCCGATAATCTCTTCGCGCGACGGCAGCGGACGGCGGTCGAGATGATGAATCTTGACGCCCGCGCCCGTGTACGATTCGACGAGCGCACGCATCGCCTCGTTAATCTTTTCGTTCATGTTGATTAGCCTTCGGTCGTGATGGGTGGTCGCCGAGCGTCGCCTGATAGCCGAGGTCTTGAATTTTTTTGATGAGCGCGCCCGGTTGAATCGTCGCTTCGTCGAAATCGACGCTGGCGGTCTGGCCGTCAAAAGTCACCTCGGCGCGGCTGACGCCGTCCGTCTCTTCGAGCGTCTCCCGGATGTCCGCCGCGCACGATGCGCAGTGCATCCCCTGAATGTAAAACTCGGTCTTCATTGGCGCCCTCCTCCTTGAACATGCGTGCCGCCGCCGCGTCCGAAAAACGGCGGGACTCGTCCCCCATCAAATCAATTTGCTCTCGTCCGGCATGTGATGCGATGTATTATAGCCTACGCCGCGCCGACAAACCACGCGGAGCAATACGCAGGCCGACGGGCAAAAGCTGAAAAGGGAAAGAACCGTTCGCGGCAAGCGTTTTTCTCCTTTTCCCTCTTTCCCTTTTCCCCTTTTCTTTCTAAACGCTGTGAGCGAACAGACCCCGACCATTGCGCAGGCCATCGCCGAAGCCGCAGCGACGCTCGACGCGGCGGGCGTCAGCGACGCGCGCCGCGAAGCGGGTTGGCTGCTGGCTTATGTGCTGGGGCGCGACCGCACGTTTTTGATTACGCGCGCTGATGAGATGGTTGGTGTTGAAAATTTGACGCGGTTTCGTCAAGCGTCGGCGCGGCGCGCGGGGGGCGAGCCGTTCCAGTACATCACGGGGCGGCAGGAGTTTTACGGTCTCGAATTTGAAGTGACGCCGGACGTGCTCATCCCGCGACACGAAACGGAGCTGTTGGTAGAAACGGCACTCGAACTTTTGCGAGAGACAGAGGCGCCGCGCGTCTGCGATGTCGGGACGGGTTCGGGCTGCATCGCGCTCGCGCTTTTGCATGAGCGGCTCGACGCGCGTGCGACCGCGCTCGACATCTCGGCTG
>JBGTHJ010000267.1:0-5385 GCA_041746175.1 Pyrinomonadaceae bacterium | reverse complement strand
CGGAGCCGGGGGGGGCGGCGGCAGGCGCACTCGCCGCCGCGCTGGTTTGGGGCGACGCCAACATTGTTCGCGTCATCGAGTTGGCGACCAGAAAGCCGATGATGAAGCCGAGCACGATGCCCGTGCCGCAGAAAAGAATGTTTCTCATAGTGTTTCGGATGATAACCTCGGAAAAGGGTTCGCGGCAAAAATATAAGTACTCATGACGCACGGCGCAAGTTTATTTCATCAATGCTCGGAGTCTTTTCGTGGCACAATGAAAGCCGTCAACACAGGACGATACGCCGCGCGGAAATCATAGCACGAGGCGTTTGGTTTGCTCATTCGTTCGTCAACTGATCGGCGCGTCGTCGCGAAGGGAAGCAAGTCGCCGGGTCGTGGGGGCAAACGAATCAATTGTTTGATAAAGAGTTGCCGCCGAAAGTTGGTTGGGCTATGATGGACGCATTCTTGTGAGTGGTCGTTCTTCCTCGGTTTGTTTCGGCGCTCAAAAAAATGCGCTCCCCGAACGAGTGTTATAATTCCGATCTTCAAAAACTAATGTCTGCAATCGAAGAATCAAAAAGCGAAATTCGTGTACCAAAAGTCACGCCCGCCCGCGTCTCGCCGTCGATTTTGACGCGTGTGCTCAATCTGCTCAGCTCGGTGAAGTTCGGCGTGGCGATGCTGGTGTTGCTGGTCATTGCGAGCATGATTGGGATGCTCGTCATGCAGCAGAACGTCGAAGGCTTCGACAAGTATTACGCCGAACTAACACCGTCGCAAAAGTTGCTCGGCAGCGCGCTCGGCTTCTTCGACATCTATCACGTCTGGTACTTCAATGCGTTGATGATGGTGCTCTCGCTCAACATCGTGCTCGCCTCGATCGACCGTTTTCCGAAGGCGTGGACCTACATCTCGCGCAAAAAGCTCGACGCTTCGGCGACGTGGTTGCGCGGGCAGGAGCAGAGCGCGACCTTCGAGATGCGCGACGCGGGGCGCGATGTGCTCGCGGGAAAAATCGCCGCGGCTTATCGCACGCAGGGCTTCAAGCCGACGGTGACGGAGAAGGGCGCGCGGACGTTCGTCTTCGGTGAACGCGGGGCGTGGAATCGTTTGGGCGCGTACGCCGTTCACGTCGCGCTGCTGACGATTTTCACGGGCGGCTTTCTGACGGCGCAGTTCGGTCGTACGGGACAGATGCCGCTCAAACCCGGCATGACCTCGAACGAGATGTCCGAGACGGTCTTCAATCTCGACCAACTCACGCAGGCGACCACGCCGATTCCGTTCGACGTAACCTGCACCGACATCGAACAGAAGCTGCTCAAAAAAGAAGGCCCGATCACGGCGGACAACACGCTCGATTGGTTGACGCGCATCAAAATTAAGGATGAGTACGGCGAACGCGATGCGGTCGTCCAACTCAATCGCCCGTACGATTATCGCGGCTACCGTTTCTTCCAGGCCAGCTTTATCGCCAACGGCAAAGCGCGCAACATCAAGCTCGAACTGACGCCGGAAAAAGGCGGCGCGCCGCTCACCGTCTCGATTCCGCGCGACGGCTCGACGCTGCTCCCCGACGGAACGAAAATCGACTACGCCGACTTCTACGCCGACTTCTCGATGGCGGGCGGCAAGCCGCAGACGCAATCCGGGGAATACAACAACCCGGCGGCGCGTCTCGCCGTCACGCCGCCGACCGGGGGCCAGCCGCAACGCGCCTTCGCCTTCGCCACCGCGTTGCCGGAGGGCGCGCCGATTGGTGCACCCATCGCGGGTTACAAATTCAAGCTCGCCGAGTATGAGAAAGTGCCCGACGCGCACATCCTTTCGGTGCAGAAAGACCCCGGTTCGTCGATCTTTTATCTCGGCGGCGGTCTACTGGGGCTGACGCTATCGGCGGTCTTCTTCTTCTCGCACCAGCGCGTCTGGACGCTCGTCGAGGAACGCGGCGATGGCGAGTACGAAGTAGTTATTGGCGGCAACACGAACCGCAACGCGCTCGGCTTTGGTGAACGCTTCAAGCGGCTCGTCAGTGTCATAACCGGAAAACCTCAAGAGGTAAGTGATAATGAGTGAAGTTCTAAATCAACAGTCGGTGATTAATACGCCGGGGCTGAAATTGCCAGACTCGACGATTGCCTCCTACCTGCCCGCGATTCTGGCGGTGGTCGGTTCGGTGCTGATGTCGCTGCTCAGAATCCAGTTGGGCGGCGAGCGGTTCATCGGCGACGGCCCGCTTATCATGCTCTCGCTCTTTTGCTATCTGGGTGCCGCCGTTTTCTTTCTGACTAATCTGTACGCGCCGTCTTCGACCGCGAGCCGACTCGGACTCTGGTTTACGACCGGCGGGGTCTTTATGAATCTCTCGGCGTGGGGCGTTCGGTGGGTCAACGCGCACGACCGCGAGTTGGAAATCATCACGCGGCAGGGCGGCGAGATGCCCTGGCTGTGGCGCTACATTCCGTTCGCCAATCTCTACGACCTGAGCATCGCGTTTGCGTTCGGCGCGGGCATCACGACGCTCATCATCGCGCACCGCAAGAGTATGCGCTTTATCGGCGCGGTGTCGTTGCCGATTGCTTCGCTGATTCTGCTGCTGGCCGTCTTTATCGGCAATGAGTTCATCAACCTGCCGCCGATTCTCGACTCCTACTGGCGTCCGATTCACGTCGGCACGGCGTCGATCTCGTACGGCGTCGCGCTGGTCTGTTTCGCCGCCGCTATCCTCTATCTTTTGAAGGACGGCGTGAAACCCGAAGCGATGGCGATTTGGTCGGCTATTTTCGCGCTTTCGGTGTTTGCCACGATCAGTCGCGGGTCGGTCTTGACGCGCGCCACCTACACCGCCTCGACGTTTCTCGGCATCGACGCCAGCGCGCGGATGTCGCTTCCGTTGCGCACGGACATTCCGCTCGTCGGCTGGTTGCTCGTCTTGAGCGGCGCGCTGCTCGTCGGCGTGCTCATCGCCTTCGGCGTATACCTCTCGAAGCAGGATGCGGGGGCGCGCCGGTGGGGACACTGGATGCTCAAAGCGTCGCTGGTGGCGCAGGCGGCGGCCATCGTCTCGCTTGTCTCGCAGGTTAAGGGCATGGCTAACGCCGAACTGCTCGCACGGCTCAACCCCGGACAGTACGCGCGCTTCGGCGCATTCTTAGCCGACAAGCAGGGCGTGCCCGCCGAGCGCATCGCGCAACTTTCGCCGGCGCAATTCGAGCAGGCTGCTTCGACGTGGATTCAGAGCGAAGGCGCGCGGCTCTATTTGAGTCTGAACGCCAACCCGGTCGAACTGGCCGCCCTCATCACAGCCTTCGCGGGCACGCTCTTCGTCATCATCTTCAGCTTCCGCACCGAGACGTTGCGCAATTCGATCCCGTCGGCGGAGAAACTCGACAGCATCGTCTATCGGACGGCGACGGTCGCCTTCGCCGGACTGGCGATGCTGCTGATTACGGGCGCGATCTGGGCGAATGAATCGTGGGGGCGTTACTGGGGGTGGGACTCGAAGGAGACGGGCGCGTTTGTCGCGTGGCTGACCTACGCCGGATTCCTCCACTCGCGCATCGCACGCGGCTGGACGGGACGACGCTCGGCCTACTTCGCCATCGTCGCCTTCATGCTGGTCATCTTCACATATCTCGGCGTCAGCTATCTGCTGCCCGGACTCCACTCGTATGCGTGACAACCAACAGCCGTCAGTATGAACGAACATGCTGACGGCTGACGGCTGACAGTTGATAGCTTCCTAATGTCAAAAGAGAACGTGCTGTTTTCGATTATCGGCGTGCTGTTCGGCGTCATCGTTGGTTTCATTTTCGTGGTTTCCGTCAATCAGGGCGGAGGGGCGACGCGCTCCGGCGATGTCGTGGCGGCGTCCGGTCAACCGACGTTGCCTTCAAATGCGGTCAAAGACCAACAGCAAATGCAGACGGCGGCTGAACAAGCCGCGAAACAGGCGCGCGACGAACCGAAGAATTTCGAGGCGCAAACCAAAGCCGCTGACATCTATTACAACGTCGGACGCTACGACGATTCGCTGGAATTTCTGCTGCGTGCCAACGAGTTGCGTCCCGACGATGAAGATGTGCTGATCGCGCTGGGCAACGTCAATTACGATGCCGGAAACTTTGATGTCGCCGAACGCTGGTACACCGCAGCGCTGCTCAAGCGACCCGACGACATCAATGTCCGCACCGACCTCGGCCTGACTTTTTTGCTCCGCGCAAAGCCCGATATCGACCGCGCGATTGTGGAATTCCGGCGCTCGCTCGAACGCAATCCGTCGCACGAAGCGACGTTGCAAAATCTCGTCGTCGCGCTGACGCGTAAACGCGATTTCACCGGCGCGCAAACGACGCTCGCCAAACTTGAGCAAGTCAATTCCGGCAACCAAGCCCTCGCGACGCTCCGTGCGGAGCTAGAGAAGACACGCGCCTCAGCCGCGCCCGCGAGCGCGAGCAGTCAAAGCAACAGCAAGTAAACTCCGTTTGTCGTCGTGCGGCAACACACGCGCGGCTGGCGGCAACCAACAACCTGGAGGACGGCATGAATCGGCATGTGAGCTACACGGCGACAAGCCTACTGCTGCTGGTCTGTTTGGGAATGTGCACGCCACTGCTGCTGCTGGCGCGTTCGGCGAGCGGTCAGACGGTGGTGGCGGCGGCGGCGCGTGCGCCCGTCGGCGGTGAGTGCGAGACGACTCCCAAACTCGAAGACGCGAAAAAGCTCCCGATTGCGGCGGGAGACAGCGGCGGCATCCGTCTGGAAGCCATCGGCGGCGACGGCCAAAAACTCGTGCGCAAGCGCTTCTATCTCCTCGAAAAAAACTTCCAGCAAGCGGGCACGGCCATCGACTGGAACACCGTCCCCGTGCACGCCGAATTTCTCAAAACCGCCAGCCCGGCGCTCAAAGAGTGGCTCGCGCGCCACGCCTGCGATTCGCTGTACTGTCCCGAATACGAAGCCGAGTACGAGAAGGCTAAAGAAACGGTGCCGGAATTCCGACAGGCTTACGAGGTCGGGCTAAAGAAGTACAAAGACCCTAAACTGGCGTTGAAGTGGATTTCAGTCAACTTCCCGCTCAAGGATGCGCGAGTCGGTTACTACGACAAGAAGCGCGACTGGGTCGAGCGTGCGGCGAAGAACGCGGGGGGCGTGCTGGCGGTGATGACCGACGAAAAAGGCGTCGCCTATTTCACCAAGATCAAAGCCGGAACTTACTATATCTCGAACGTCATCCCGCTCGAACAAGGCAACGTCCTCTGGAATTGTGAGGTGGTCGTGCCGCCACTTCAACCCGGCAGACTCCACTCGGTTTCGGTCAAATTTAGCGCGCCCAAAACACCGGCTGCCGCACCGACCGCGCGTCCCGCCCCAACCCCGGCGGCGACGCCAACCGCGACA
>JBGTHJ010000266.1:0-3793 GCA_041746175.1 Pyrinomonadaceae bacterium | reverse complement strand
GCCCCAACGCTCCGACCGCCGCGCCGCGCCGTCCGAGTTCGACCGCCAACGCGCGCCCGATGCCGCTCGATGCGCCCGTGATTAAAACATTCTTGCACTTCCAATCGAACATAGTTTCCGGCTACCAACCTTCAGCCTTTCAGCACAACTCCGCGACGTGCTCGCCGAGCACGCGCAACGCGGTTCCCAGATCGTCTTGTTTGATGAGCAGGTGGTCGCGCGTGTAGGCCGACAACGCGCCGACCGAGACGCCCGCTCCGGCGAGTATCGCGGTGACGCATGCGAGATAACCGACGACGTTCCAGCCGAGTTCAACGTCGAGCGTGACGAGGCGGAAACCGCCTTCGACTCGTGCATCGCGCGCGGCATAACGCATCGTCCGCCAGTCTTCCTCTTCGAGCAGCAGCGTGACTTCGCGCTCGTCGCGCAGGAGCATGAAGGGCGCGCCCGCGCGCGGGCTTAGTTCGGGATTCTCCAACAAGCGCGACCAATCCTCGTGCCGCATCCCGACGAGGTAAAATGTGGCGGGTGCAACCTCCACTCTCGTCCGGCGCAGCAACTCCGCCACTTCCGTCGCCTGTGTTGAAGCTTCTGTCATCGTCGATAGACCACGCGCGATGAACGACCAACCGCTCAACGATTGCCGCCGGAGAGTCTGCGTCGTCCGGCGTTCGTCATCGGTCGGTTAATCGTCCTCGAACGTCGGCTTTCAAATTTGCACGACGACGGGCACGATCACGGGTCGCGCGCCGGTCTGTTTCTGGATGAAGCGTTTGAGTTCGAGGCGAACGCGCTCTTTGAGCAAACTCGTGTCCTGCCGCTCCGATGCCGGGGTCGCTTCGACGGCGGCGGTAACGATGCGCTGCATGTCTTTGAAGAGGCCGTTCGAGTCGCCGTCAAGCCCGATTACACCACGCGCGACGATTTCGGGCGGGACTTCGAGCGCGCCCGTCTCTTCGCTGACCGTCATAATCGGCGTGACGAGGCCGTCGCAGGCCATTTGCTTACGCTGCCGGACGGTCTCGTGTTCGATTTCCTCGAAACCCGATTCGTCGATAAACGTCCGTTTGACCTCGCGCTTGTCGATGATGGTGGCGTGCTCGCCGTCGAGTTCGAGCACGTCGCCGTTTTCAATCAGGATGACGTTCTCTTCGGCGTAGCCGAGGTGGTTTTTGACGAACTCTTTGTGACGATACAGCATCCGGTATTCGCCGTGCACGGGGACGACAAACTTCGGGCGCACGGCTTCGGTCATGATCCGGATGTCTTCCTGCGAGGCGTGTCCGCTGACGTGAATCAGACGCCGCTTCTCGTCGATAATTATTCCGCCGCGCTTGTAAATCTCGCCGACGAGCCGCGAAATCGCGCGCTCGTTGCCCGGAATGATGCGCGCCGAAAGCACCACCGTGTCGCCCTCTTCGATCATCAGCCCTTTGTATGATTGGGTGGCGATTTGTGATAGCGCGGCGCGCGGTTCGCCCTGCGAACCCGTCACGAGATAGACGACATCGCGGTCGTCCAACTTCTTCGACTCGTTGAGCGAAACCATCAAGCCGTCGTGAATGTCGAGGTAGCCGAGCCGGTCTGCGATCTCGACGTTCTTCAACATCGAACGACCGAGCACGCACACTCTCCGGTTGAACTGCTGCGCAACATCGAAGACGATTTGCAGGCGATGAATCGACGAAGCGAACGCGGCGACGATGATGCGGCCTTCGGATTCGGCGAACAACTCTTCAAAGGCGGGAATCACGGCGCGCTCGGAAGGCGTCCGACCGGGCACGGTCGCGTTCGTCGAATCCGATGTCAGCGCGAGCACGCCCTCTTGCCCGTAACGCCTGAGCGTGCGCAGGTCAATCGGCTCGCCGATGACCGGCGTTTCGACAACTTTGTAATCGCCGGTGTGGATGATCGTCCCGACGGGGGTCGTGATGGCGAGCGCGAAGCAATCGACGAGGGAATGCGAGACGCGGATGAACTCGACTTTGAAGACGCCGATGTCGGCCACGTCGCGCGGTTCGACGCGATGAATCAACACGTCGTCGGTCAGCCCGTGCTCTTCGAGTTTGCTTTCGGCCAGCCCCGCCGTGAAGTGCGAAGCGTAGACCGGCACGTTGAATTTTTTGAGGATGTAGGGCAGCGCGCCGAGGTGGTCTTCGTGACCGTGCGTAAGCACGACGGCCAAGATGTCGTCTTTGTACTCGTCGAGAAAATCGAAGTCGGGAACCGAGACATCGACCCCGTAGACGCTCTCGGCGGGAAAACCCATCCCGGCGTCAACCACGATCATTTCGTCGCCGTAACGCACGGCCATACAATTCATTCCGAACTCGCCGACGCCGCCGAGCGGGATGATTTCAACTACCTTATTCACAGTGTTCTATTAATCTCCAACTAGATTGTTAATGCCTGTCGCCAGACGTGTTGCGGGGGATGATTGGCACGTCCGAGTATAACACACTACGCACGGAGAAACGGGGTTGGCCGCCGGGCGCGAAGCGGGCGGTTCTTCGGCAGCCACTCTCTCGTCAATCGGACTTCGGCAAACGCCTCTTCACGCGCTTGGCTCGACGGTGCGCGTCAGTTGCGCCCAGTCGTCGAGCGTCAACGATTCCGCGCGACGCTGCGGCGCGATGCCCGCCGCTTCAAGCACGCCGCCGATGCCGCCCGCGCCTTCGATGCGTTGGCGCAAATCTTCGGGAGCGGCGCGCAGGTTGTTCAGGATGGTCTTGCGACGTTGCGCGAAGCCCGCGCTGACGATGCGCCACAACAACTCTTCATCCGCCACTTCCGCCGCGATGCGCGGTCGCACTGTCAGCCGAACCACCGTGCTCCAGACCTTCGGGACGGGACGAAACGCGCCGGGCGCGATGTCGAAAAGCGGTTGGACTTCGCAGTAGGTTTGGACGAGTACGGAGAGATAGCCGCGCTCGCTCGTCGAAGGCTCCGCCGTCATCCGCTCGACGACTTCGCGTTGCAGCATCAGCACAAACTCGCTCAGGCACGCGCGCTGCCGGATGAGTCTTTGGAGAATCGCGGTCGCGATGTTGAACGGGAGATTGGCGACGACGCGCGCCCCCTTCGCCGGCGCGATCACGTGGCAAAAATCAACTCCGAGCGCGTCGGCTTCAATTAGCTTGAAATTATCACGCGCGCCGAACTCGCGTCGCAGCAACGGCGCGAGGTCGCGGTCAAACTCGATGGCGACGACGCGTCCCGCACGCTCGAGCAGCAACGCGGTCAGCGCGCCCCGCCCCGCCCCGATTTCGATGATCGTCTCGTCCCCGCGCGGTGCGAGTTCGCCGACGATGCGCTCCGCCGCCCGCCCGTCAACGAGGAAGTTCTGGCCGAGCCTTTTTTTTGCGCGCATCTGATTGAATAATCTTGACGGGTGATGGGTGACAGGAAAACCCCGGTTCTTATCTTGTCACCTGTTGCACGTCACCTGTCACATAAGAAGGGTAGCCGGTGATTTCGATGTCGCGCCCGTGCGCGGTGATTTGGGTGTCGCGTAGTTTGAGAGCTTGGGCGATGGTCGTCGCACCTTCGCCGCCGATAGCGTTGGGCGCGTCTGTGCCACCGATGATGATGGGCGCGATGAAGCAGCTGACCTTGTTGACGAGTCCGGCATCAATGAACGCACCGGCGACGCGCGCCCCGCCCTCGACGAGCACCGAGGTGAGCGCGCGGCGACCGAGTTCGTCAAGTATCGCTCCAAGATTACCCGCGCCTTCGCGGACGCGGACGACCTCGACGCCGCACGTTTCGAGCGCGGCGGCATTTCGCGCGTCGG
>JBGTHJ010000265.1:0-7108 GCA_041746175.1 Pyrinomonadaceae bacterium | reverse complement strand
CCAGCAGCGCGAGCGCGTCGTTGCCCAGCGTCGCGGCGCGGCCTCGCTGTTCATGGACATGTCGAGCTGAACTCCTCGCGCGTCCCCCGCGTCGCGGCGCGGGCGGGGGATGCGTTCGTGCTACATTCGCAGGCCCCGGGTGTCGGGGTTTGCACCCCACCCCAATTGAGGACAGTGGTCGCGGACGGCGGGAAGCCGCCGCCGGGAGCCGCGCCCCAGGAGGATCGCCGATGAGCGATCGAGACGATTCCCTTGTCATCGTAGACGAGTCGTCCGCGGACCGCCCATTGGCGCTGCCGCCCGACCTGCCGGTCCTGCCCCTGCGGGACACGGTGTTGTTCCCGAACTCGTTCATGCCCCTCGCGGTCGCCCGCGAAGCGTCCGTGCGGCTGATCGACGAAGCAACGGCGACCGGCCGGATGATCGGTGTGTTCACCCAGAGGGAAGCCTCCGTCGAGGAGCCCCTCCAGGAAGACCTCTACCCGATCGGCGTGGTCACGCATATCCACAAGATGTTCAAGCTGCCGGACGGCAGCCTGCGGCTGATCGTCCAGGGGCTCGCCCGAGTGCGGCTCGACCGCGTCATCCAGACCCGCCCGTATCTCCGGGCTGCGGTATCGTCCGCGGAGGAGGTGCTGCGCGAGGAGGATCATCTCGAGATCGACGCCCTGCAGAGGAACATCAAGAGCATCTTCCAGCAGGTGGTCTCGCTCTCACCCCTGCTCTCGGACGACCTCCAGACGCTCGCGGCCAACATCACCGACGCGGGCAAGCTGGCCGACTTCATCGCCTCGAGCCTCACCACGATCGGCACGCCGATCAAGCAGGAGGTGCTCGAGACACTGGACATCCGCGCCCGGATGGATTCCCTGAACCGGATCTTGATCAAGGAGCTCGAGGTCCTGGAGCTCGGGTCGAAGATCCAGTCGCAGGTGCAATCGGAGGTCGGCAAGAACCAGCGCGAGTACTTTCTCCGGGAGCAGCTCAAGGCCATCCAGAAGGAGCTCGGTGAGGGAGACGATCAGGCCAAAGAGATCGACGAGCTTCGGGCGAAGATCGACGCCGCCGGCATGACCGAAGGGGTCAGGAAAGAGGCGCTCCGCGAGCTGGACAGGCTGTCGAAGATGCCTGTCGCCGCTGCCGAGTACACGGTGTCGCGCACTTACCTCGACTGGCTGGTAGCGCTGCCGTGGGCGAAGCGGACCGAAGACTCCCTCGACCTGCACCACACCAAGGAGGTGCTCGATGCCGATCATTCCGGCCTCGAGAAGGTCAAGGACCGCGTGATCGAGTACCTCGCCGTGCGCAAGCTGAACCCGGACGTGAAGGGGCCGATTCTGTGCTTCCTCGGGCCCCCTGGCGTAGGGAAGACCTCGCTCGCCAAGTCGATCGCCAACTCGCTCGGCCGTAAGTTCGTCCGCGTGTCGCTCGGCGGCATGCGCGACGAGGCCGAGATCCGCGGTCACCGCCGCACCTACATCGGCGCGTTGCCCGGCCAGGTGATCCAGGGGCTGCGCCGGGCCGAATCACGCAACCCGGTTTTCATCCTCGACGAGATCGACAAGCTCGGCTCCGACTTCCGCGGTGATCCGGCATCGGCGCTGCTCGAAGTGCTCGACCCGGAGCAGAACAACAGTTTCCGCGACAACTATCTGGGCGTCACCTTCGACCTCTCGAACGTGATGTTCATGACGACCGCCAACGTGCTCGACACCGTGCAGCCGGCTCTGCGCGACCGCATGGAAGTGATCCGCCTCGCCGGTTACACGGAGGAAGAGAAACTGGAAATCGCGCGTCGTCATCTCTTGCCGAAGCAGTTTGAAGAGAACGGCATCGCGGCGAAGAACGTGCGCATCTCGAAGCCCGCGCTCTCCGCGATCATCCAGCAGTACACGCAGGAAGCAGGGCTACGCCAACTCGAACGCGAAATCGGCACCGTCTGCCGCAAGGTCGCGCGCCGCATCGCCGAAGGCAAGACCGAGACGGTCAGCGTGACGCCCAAGAACCTCCACGACTTTCTCGGCACGTCCAAAGTTTTGCCCGACGAGATTCTGAAAAAGGATCAAATCGGCGTCGCGACCGGTCTGGCATGGACGGCGGTGGGCGGTGAAGTGCTCTTTATCGAGGCTCTCAGGATGAAGGGCAAGGGTACGCTCGTCTTGACCGGACAACTCGGCGAGGTGATGCGCGAGTCGGCGCAGGCCGCCTACTCCTACGCCAAATCGCGCGCCCGCGAACTCGGCATCCCCGAAGACGATTTCAGCGCCTACGACCTCCACATCCATATCCCCGAAGGCGCGATTCCCAAAGACGGCCCGTCGGCGGGCATCACGCTCGCGACCGCGATGGTTTCGTCGCTCGCGCAACGCCCCGTCCGCAAAGACGTGGCGATGACGGGCGAAATCACGTTGCGCGGCAACGTCTTGCCCGTCGGCGGGGTCAAGGAGAAGGTTTTGGCGGCGCGCCGTCTGCGCGTCTCGACGATTATTCTGCCCCAGCAGAACCGCCGCGACATGGAGGAACTGCCGAAAGAGATTTTCGGTGAAATCAAATTCGTCTTCGTCGATAACGTCAAAGAGGTGTTTCGCGAAGCGTTGAAAGAGAGCGTGGCGACCTCCTCCGCGCCCGTCCGACGCCAACCACGTCTCCCGCAAGCCGCTTCGCCGCCGGGCGTTTGAGCGGGATGCCCGGAGGCGGGGAAACGCGCGTTTGGTGGACGCCTTCTCGACATCCTCCAAACATCAAAATTGCCGCCGGAGACGCGCAACCTGCGACTCTCCGGCGGCATCTTTATTTACTCAGGCGAAGCGGCTTTGGTGGAATAATTCACCGCTTCGCCTTTTCTATCAACGAGATACAGTTTGACACGTGCCGAAACGATGTGCTAACCTCTGCGCTGCTCAAGGCTCCGCCTTTAGCAAATAGGTGCCCGCCGCGCGGAGTCGTTAATAAAAGGGAATCATACCCTCAGATATTGTTTAGTGGATGCCGCTCGTGCGACTTCTGATGTCGCCATCGTGGATTCGCTCTCTTCCGATAAGGAGATCAACGATTGAAAATTACGAGCCTCCCCCGCCTAATCGCTAACGCCACACTCATCGTCGCTTTTGTCGCGCCCGGTCTTACGCTCCACGCTCAGGTTCCGGCTGTCTCGACCCTTCGCAATACGCCCAACGACGTTGAGCGCGACGATCCGCGCGTGGCGCAGGTCATCGACCGCGCCGAGAACCACTTCAAAAAAGGCAAGCTGAATCTCGCCGATAACCGCCGTGAACAGGCGCGCGACGAGTTCGACAAAGCAGTCGACTCGCTCCTCGAATCGGGGCTGGACGTGCGCGCGAACCCGCGCCTGCGCGATTACTATCTGCAACTGGTCGAGCGCGTCTATCGCGAGGAAGTTCCGCTTCAACAGACGCAGCCGCAAAACGTGCTCGCGGGTGGCGCGCAAATCGCGCTCGCTTCGACCCCGGTCGATACGACCACGACCCAGGCGTCTCCGCAAGTCGGTTTCCGCGAACAGAAGTTCGAGCCGTCGCCGCTCGACGAGTTGAGCAAACTCGTTTTGACGCAGCAGGAGCAGCAGGTCAGCGACGAAGATGTCGCGAAACTCGAAAACGAAATCAACAGCCTCGATTTCAAATTCACGTCGAACCAACTCATCCAGCAGTTCCTCAATTACTATCAGGGGCGCGGACGTTCGACGATGGAGTCGGGCTTGCGGCGTTCGGGGCAGTACACGACGATGGCGCGCAAGATTTTCCGCGAAGAGGGCGTCCCCGAGGACATCGTCTGGCTCGGACAGGTCGAGAGCGCGTGGCGTCCGACCGCGCGTTCGTGGGCGGCGGCATCGGGTCTCTGGCAGTTTATTCCGGGCACGGGTTCGCGCTTCGGTTTGCGCCAGACGGCGTGGGTTGACGAGCGCAACAGCTTTGAGAAAGCGACGCGCGCCTCCGCCAGATATTTGAAGTGGCTCGCCAATCGTTACAACGGCAACTGGGAACTCGCGCTCGGCGCGTACAACACGGGCGAAGGCAACATCGACCGCGCCATCTCGCGCGCCGGTTCGTCAAACTTCTGGGCGGTCTATCCCTACATCGCGCAGGAGACGCGCAATTACGTGCCGAACATTTTGGCGACCATCCTGATTGCGAAGAATCCCGAGAAGTACGGCTTCGCCAATGTTCAGCGGATGTCGCCGCTCGCCTACGACGTGGTGCGCGTGCCAACCACGACGAGTCTTCAACTCATCGCCAGCCTGACCGATTCGAGCGTTGATTATCTCCGCAGCATCAATCCTGAACTCCGGCGCGACGTAACCCCGCGCGGCGAATCCTACGATGTACGCGTGCCGCCCGGTCGCGCCAAGCAGTTCGTCGCGCTCGTCAAACGGATTCCGATGGACAGGCGCGATGTCGGAGCACGCGTCATCTCCGTCGGGCAGGGTGAAGATTTGGCGGCGGTCGCCGCACGCACCGGAACCAGCGTCGCCCAACTTCAGGAGATGAACGGCGGTACGGAGATCAAAGCCGGCGACAAACTGATTATGCCGACCGGCAACGTCCGTCTCTCGTCGTACAACCGCACGCGCGGCAACGTACCCGCCGTCACGGGCAGCAGTCTGAAAACCGTCGCCGCCAAAGCGGGCGACACCATCGCGAGCTTGTCCGCGCGTTACGGCGCCTCCCCCGACGAGGTTGCCAAACTCAACGGGGTCGCGGTTGGCACACAGTTGGAGAGCGGTCGTCTGATCAGGATTCCGCAGTCGCCCAACGCCGCGCCCGCGCGTCCGTCCCGACGCCGTTAGGATGGAATAAAAAAAGCGTCTCTCGCCAGAAGAAGGTCGAGCGAGACGCGGTCAGCAGTAACGAACGACGAGCGCGCTTTCGGGCAGATTGAAAGCGCGCTCGTTTTTTCTATCAGATCATTGATTGGAGACAAAAATTACGTCGCGGATGAGCGCGGATCTGAAATCGATTTGATTTAATCTCCGCGCTCATCCGCGACAACCAGCGGCTCGTGGCTCGTGCCTAAGCCAAAACTGTTTTCGTCAGAAGCGGACACCCTCCTCGCGCGCTCCGCTCATTCGCCGGAGACCTCACCGTCATGCTCTTTCGCACACAATCGGCTGCCGTCTATGGCATCGACGCCGACCTCGTCGATATCGAAGTTGACCTCTCGCCCGCGCGCGGCGAATCCGAGATGCAGCCCACCGTGACCATCGTCGGACTGCCCGACGCGGCGGTGCGCGAGTCGCGCGAACGCATCCGCGCCGCCATCAACAACAGCGGGTTCTTTTTTCCCTTTCACAAAACGACGATCAATCTCGCGCCCGCCGACGTGCGCAAAGAGGGCGCGAGCTTCGACTTGCCGATTGCGCTCGGCATTCTCGGAGCCAACGGCGACCTGGGCGAAGAGAGCGAGGTCTCCGACATGCTTTCGGTCGGCGAACTCTCGCTCGACGGGCGCGTCCGCCCCGTGCGCGGCGCGCTGCCCATCGCCATTCGGGCGCGTGATGCGTCGATAAAAATTCTACTGCTGCCCGAAGAGAACGCTAAAGAAGCGGCGGTGGTCGCGGGCGTCGATGTCTATCCGGTGACCGACTTGCGCCGCGTCGTCGAACTCATCGCCGCGCTCCGAAGCGTGGAGAACCGACCTGCGCCGCTCCGCGTCGATCCGTCCGAAATCCTTTCGACGGCGGAGCATCTCGGCGTCGATTTTCGCGAGGTGCGCGGCCAGCACAGCGCCAAACGCGCGCTCGAAGTCGCGACCGCGGGCGCGCACAACATCCTGCTCATCGGCCCGCCGGGTTCGGGCAAAACGATGCTCGCCAAGCGGCTCCCGACGATTCTGCCGCCGCTCGAATTCGAGGCGGCGTTGGAGTTGACCAAAATCCATTCGGTCGCGGGGCTGACGGGACGCACCGGACTCGTCACCGAGCGCCCGTTTCGCTCGCCGCATCACACCATCAGCGATGCGGGGCTGATCGGCGGCGGCGCGCTGCCTCGTCCCGGCGAAGTCTCGCTCGCGCATCACGGCGTGCTCTTTCTCGACGAATTGCCGGAGTTCGACCGCAGCGTGCTCGAAGTTTTGCGGCAACCGCTCGAAGATCAGCGGGTCACCATCAGCCGCGCGGCGATGACTTTAACCTTTCCGGCATCGTTTATGCTGGCGGCGGCGATGAACCCGTGTCCGTGCGGTTTCTGGAACGATCCCGTGCGCGAATGCCGTTGCACGCCGCTGCAAATTCAGCGTTACGTCGGGCGCATCTCCGGCCCGCTCCTCGACCGCATCGATATTCACATCGACGTGCCCGCCGTCCGCTTCAAAGAGCTGTCGGGCGAAGGGCCGGTCGTCGAGGGGTCGGGGGAGATTCGTGCGCGCGTCATCGCGGCGCGCGAGCGGCAGCACGAACGCCTACGCGGAGACGGCATCTTTTCCAACGCCGCGATGTCGCCGCGCCACATCCGCCGGCATTGCCGCATCGACGCGGAGTGCGAGAGGTTGCTTGAGTCGGCGATGACGCGTCTGGGCTTGTCAGCCCGCGCGTATGACCGTATCTTAAAAGTCAGTCGCACCATCGCCGACCTCGAAGCGGCGACAAGTATCCGCGCCGCACACGTCGCCGAAGCCGTCGGCTATCGTTCGCTCGACCGCACTTACTGGACGTGACCCGCGCGCGGCAAACGAAAGCGTTACGCGCACGCGCGAACATGGTAAATTAGGGGCTGAAAGGGCAACGACGCGCCCGACGCGGAGCATCACAAATCGCGGGTCAACGAGTCCACCGTCCGGGGTGCAATTCGAGCGATGGACTAGCGATTGAAAGCCCACGAGATCAAGGCGGAGACAGCGCGTCGCGTCGGCAGATAGGCAGCGGAAAATATGGAAAGTCAGATCAGCCTTGTTACCTTCCGCGCGCCCGAAACCTTGGAACACGTGACCGCACCGGAGACAGATAAAACGCCGCTGACCGACTATGCGCTGGCGCAGCGTGCGGCGACGGGCGACATGGGGTCGTTCGAGCAACTCTACGAACGTCACAACCGGCGCGTCTATTCGCTCTGTCTGCGGATGACCTCGAACGTCGCCGAAGCCGAAGACTTAGCCC
>JBGTHJ010000264.1:0-2900 GCA_041746175.1 Pyrinomonadaceae bacterium | reverse complement strand
TCGCCGGCCACCCGCGCCGCATCCCCGGCGGCCTTCGCGCCGTCTTCGACGCGCTCCTTGATGCCGTATCTTTCGTCCAACTCGCGCGCCTTGCGCCGCGCCGCTTCGCGCCATTCGTCCAACCTGTCCCGGTAATCAGCCATCACTCAACCCCTTCTAATATTTACTCATCGACTCGTTGATTCGATCAAAAGATGACGAGATGAATGAATGTATGTATCAATCGCTTTCATCCTTCATCATTCCAATTTCCGACTCGTTTTAAGATACGCCGAGTGCGGGGGAAGAGTTCGACGCGGGCGCGGCGGGAGCGATGCCGATGCGGTCGCGCCCTTCGCGCTTCGCCTCGTAGAGCGCCGCGTCGGCGGCGGCGAATAGCTCGCGCACGTTGGATGCGCACAACGGAAACTCCGCCAGACCAAAACTCGCCGTGATGCCGCCGGCCTCCGGGATCCTCATCTCCTTGACGGCGACGCGCAAGCGTTCAGCGACTTCGAGGCCACGATCGAAATTCGTCTCGGTCAGTATTACCGCTAATTCGTCGCCGCCGATGCGCGCCCCGGTGTCGATGCCGCGCGTGCCGGCTTGCAGCGCCGTCGCCAACCGCCGGATCGCTTCGTCGCCCGCGTCGTGCCCGTGCGTGTCGTTGACTTCTTTGAAGCGGTCGATGTCGAGCAGCAACAGGCAAAACGGACGACCGTAGCGGAGCGTGCGCGCCACCTCGCGTTCGAGTTGACGCTCGAAGCGACGACGGTTCGCCAGTCCCGTCATGTGGTCTGTAAACGCCGCCTCCTCGCAGGTGTCGAGATAGTCTTTGAATTCGAGCAGCGTACGGGCGCGGGCGAGCAAGAGGTCGAGATCGGTCGGGTCTGTGATATAGCCGAGCGCGCCGACTTCCGCCCCGCGCAGGATGTCCTGCGATTCGTGACGCGCGGCGGACTGAATGATGATCGGGATGAAACGCGTCTGCGGGTTGGAGCGGATGCGCCGCGCCATCTCGTAGCCGTCCATGTGGGGCATCATCACATCGGTGATGATGAGGTCGGGCTGATGCGCTTCAACCGCAGCCAGACCCTTCGCTCCGTCGGTCGCGGTCGAAACCCCGTACCCGGCCAACTCCAACGCGAATTGAAGCAGTTGAAGCTTGTCGGGGTCGTCGTCAACCACTAACACTTTAAATTTACTTGCCATAAATCTTCAGAAAATTTTACCGGCGGTTTTGACCGGAAGCAGCGCTTGTTTTCCCGGAGCAGCAAGCATGTTTGTGTGCTGCGAAGTCTTAATTTACCCTGCTAAAATCTTGCAGGTAGTCCGAACATTTACCGCCGTATTTTTTTCATCTCAACCAGTCTTTACGGCAAAAAAACAGTCTTGCACGCCTCAATTCTTCATGCTAGAGTTCGACGCTAACAAGGACGATTGCCGTTCGCTCGCGTTCGATTTGAAAACTCCTGATCCTCAACGAACGTGTCCGATTAACAAAACTGAAATCAAACCTCGCGCTGCTGCCGGTGACTCCTGACGCGCGTGCTGCTGTTGTGTACCCAACGCATCGGCCTTGTGTGAAATCTCGGTACGCATGTACGCGAAGCCGCTCGCGCTCTCAAGATTCCCTTGCACTCTCGACACTCATGAAGGAACTAAAAATGTCTCATCGACGCGCCTGCGACCTCTCGACCGAAGAACGCGCAGAGATTATACGCCAATCGGAAATCGGCGCGAGGGTTGACGAATCGCTGCTCGTGCGTTTGGCGGAAAGTTCAGCCGCCATCGATGTCCGCCGCCGCCGCTTTATCTATCGCAAGGACGATTCGGTCGATGCGCTCTACATCATCGCGCGCGGGCGCGTCAAACTCTGCTCAATCGACGACGTGACGGCGCGCGAAGCCGTCATCGACATTCTCGGCGTCGGTTCGTTGTTCGGCGAATCCGCGCTCTACAGCTTGGGCGGGCGCGCAAAATCCGCTGTCGCATACGAGAATGCGCGTCTCGTGCGCATTCCGGTGGGGGCTTTTCAAGAGGGGATGGATGAACACCGCGAGCTTTATGATTACATCTTGCGTCTCGTCGGTCAACGGCTTGCGCGAGCCGAGCAACGCGTCGTCAACTTCGCGCTCGATGCGATTCCGGCGCGTCTCGATAAGTTGCTCGTCGAACTCTCCGAGCGTTACGGGCGCGCCGAACAAGAGGGCGTCCTCATCGACCTCGCGCTGCCGCACAGAGAAATCGCTTCGATTCTCGGCTCGACGCGCGAGAGCGTGACCGTCCGCTTGAACGCCCTGCGCCGCGCGGGTATGATTGACTTCGTTGACCGGAAAATTTTAATCAAACGACCACAGCAGACGGCGGCTCTCTGAGTCGCCGTCGTCAATCGTAAGTAGAGAACGAAATCAGCGACACGCTTCGGTCTGTCTGCTTACGAGTATGAGAATTATGAAATGCCCGAAGTGCGGTAAGCCCACCGTGTGGAAAGATAACCCGGCCCGTCCGTTCTGTTCCGAACGCTGCAAGCTGCTCGACTTTGGCGCGTGGGCGAACGAAGAGTACGCCGTGGCCGCCGAAGAAACGCCGTCCGCTCTCGAAGAGTTGGGGCAGACGCCCGCCGCGCCGAACGAGGGCACGGGCGGCACGAGAACTTCCTAAAGACTCTTCGACCCTCCGACAAAAAACCGTCTAAAACCGTCGCGACTCGCCGGAGTCGTTGCGGTGCGAGCAGATGCCGGGCGAGGGCTTTGGCGTGCGTCACGCCCGCGCGTTGTGTAAAATGTGCGTCTCATCACGGAGGATGATTTTTCATGCAGTTTGATTCGACGAAAAATGTGAAGGCGGCGCGCGGGCGTGTCGGCGCGGCGGCCACGCTGGCGCTTTTTTTGGTGGCGGTGGCGGGCGTCGGTTGCAGT
>JBGTHJ010000263.1:0-3546 GCA_041746175.1 Pyrinomonadaceae bacterium | reverse complement strand
CGCCCGCGCCCGCGCCCGCCGACGTGATTTTCGGACTCGGCGGACGACCGACGACCGACGCCGTGCGCGTCCTCTGGCCTGCCGGCATCGTGCAGGCCGAAACGTCGATTACTCCGGCGACCACCGCCGCGCGAACGGGGGACGCCCTCCAACCCGCGCCGCCCGTCGCGGTGCGTCTGACTGTCACCGAACTCGACCGCAAGCCTTCGTCGTGCCCGTACCTGTTCGCGTGGAACGGCGAGCGTTACGAGTTCATCACGGATTTCATGGGCGGCGGCGAATTGGGTTATTGGGTAGCGCCGGGCGTCCGCGCCGCGCCCGACCCGGACGAGTACGTCCGTATTCGCGGCGACCAACTCCGCCCGCGCAACGGCTTCTACGAACTCCGCGTGACCAACGAACTCGAAGAAGCTCTCTTTATGGATCACCTCAAACTCGTCGCGGTCGCACACCCGCGCGGCGTCGAGGTTTACCCCAACGAAGGTCTGGGCAATCCGACTTCGGCAACCTTCAAACTCTACACGACGCGCGATGCCCGCCCGCCCGTCGCCGCCACCGACGATCACGGCGACGATGTGCGCGCACGCATCGCGCAGATGGACAGAACCTATCCCGATAACTTCCGGCTCCATCGAATACGCGGCTACGCCGACGATCACACGCTGACGCTCGACCTCGGACAGACCCCCGGCAAGCAGACGCTCTTGCTGCTGACGGGTTGGACCGACTACGCTTTTTCGAGCGACAACGTCGCCGCCGCGCAGAGCGGCATGAGTCTCAAACTCCCCTCGCTCCAAGTCAAAGACGCGCGCGGAAACTGGCAGACGGTGATCGAGGACATCGGCGTCCCCGTCGGTCGCCCGCAAACCGTGACGGTTGACCTCGCCGGAAAATTTCTCTCGGCGAGTCGCGAAGTCCGCATCGTCACAAACATGCGCATCTACTGGGATCAAATTCTGCTGGACACGTCGAGCGGCGCCGCGCCCGTCAACCTGTCGAGCCTTGCGCCCGCCCGCGCGGATTTGGACTGGCGCGGGTTCTCCGCCGAAGCCACACCCGACGGTCGCGAGCCTTTCGGTTACCTCTACGCCAACGTCTCTGCTACTTCGCCGTGGAAAGTTTTCCCCGGACGCTACACGCGCGTCGGCGACGTGCGCGAACTGCTCGCGCGCGTTGACGACATGTTCGTCGTCTCGCGCCCCGGCGATGAGATTGCACTCGCTTTCGACGCGCGTCGTCTCGCGCCCCTGCCCGAAGGTTGGACGCGCACCTTTCTGCTCTACGCCGACGGCTACAGCAAAGAGATGGACATCAATTCGTCCAGCCCCGACCGCGTCGGCCAACTCCCGTTTCACGGGATGAAGAACTACCCTTACGATGCGCCCGAAGCGTATCCGTCAACCCCCGCGCATCGCGCCTACGTCGAACGCTACAACACGCGCATCGTCGCCGCGCCCGTGCCCCAACTGGTAACAACTAACAGGTGACAAGAGCCTGACAGGTGACAGGAGAAAGCCAGCGTCTTAAATCCTGTCACCTGTCGCCCGTCACGGCTTTAAGGAGTTTTATGGAGCACATTCGTTATTCGGTCGCCGCGTGCCAGACCGACCAACCGAACCCGCTCGACAGGCGCGAGATGCGCCGCAACACGCAACGCATGTTGTCGATGATCGATTCGGCGGTGGCGGGCGCCGCGCCGTTTCTGCCCGTTCGTCTCGTCGTCTTTCCGGAATTTGCGCACGCCGCGCCGGTGTTTGCGACCGCCGCCGAACTGATTCAGAAACTCGGCGTCGAGATTCCCAATGAGCACACCGAACTGCTTGAGCAGAAAGCGCGCGAGCACAACATCTACATCCAGACCGGCTCGATGCTGGAAGTTGACGCGCGGTGGCCGGGGGCGATCTTCAACACGACGTGTCTCATCGGGCCGGAGGGCGTGCTCTACAAATATCGCAAGGTCAATACGTGGATTCCTTACGAGGTGCACACCAGCCCGCACGATCTTGAGGGTTACGACGAGCCTCTGTTTCCCGTCGCCGAGACGCCCATCGGTCGCATCGGCTGCGCCATCTGTTACGACTGGTTGTTCCCGGAAGTCCTCCGGCAGTTGACCGCCAACGGAGCCGAAATTCTCGTCCGTGTCTCGGCCTACATGGATCCGTGGGGCGCGACCGCTCCGATGGATTGGTGGACGCTCGTCAATCGCTGCCGCGCGATTGAGAACACGGCTTACGTCGTCGCCGCCAATCAGGGCGCGAGCCTCAAACACTACCCGCCGTACTCTTGGCCGGGCGGCAGTCAGGTCGTCGATTTCGAGGGGCGGATGCTGGCCGATGCCTCGCCGGGGCCGGGCGAACGCATCGTGGTTGCGCCGCTCGATATTTCGTCGCTGCGCCACGAACGCGCCGCGCGGCGCGGTCATCACATGCTCGCGCACCTTCGCACGGAGGCGTACCCGGTCTACAACGCGCACCGCTACCCGCCGCACGCCGACGAAGCAGGCGATGCGAAAAGTCACGAAATCTCGTTCGAGCGGAACATGATCCTGATCGACGATGCTAAACGACGACTCAATCCGGATGCAGACTGACCACCATCGAAAGACGATTGGCCGGACGAAGTTGCGAGCGGGCATCTTCCGTCCGCCACTTCGCAACACGCGCGGGTCTAGAGTGACGCAGGCAGAAAAAATTGATTGACAGTTGATTAAATCTGTATTAAAAACACTTCGTTCAGACATGCAACAAACTTCGATCTGGGCGATCTTCCAAAAATTCGTTTCTTGTAAACTGTAGGCCGCGCGCCGACCTGTTGTTCGTTTGTCTCTCTTGTCCCGAACTGTTCGCTCCCGCACCCGACAGGCGAGCGACCCGTCACGCGAACAACGCACAATCTGCCCGTCAGCGCGCATCCGGCCTAATCCATAAGAGGTTAGCTATGTCCAATTCGAGCAGCCCGTTCTCCTTCGTTGTGCGCCTCGCGTCCTGCGCTGTTATGGTCGCTGTGTTTGCCGTCGCCGGGTTTGGTCAAACCAACAAAGGTACGATCACCGGTACGGTGACCGATGCCAACGGCGCGGCCATCAGTGGCGCGAGCGTCAAGATCAGCAACACGGAAACGGGCGCGGTGCGTGAGTTGACAACCGGCGACGAGGGCAATTACAGCGCGCCGTTGCTCGATAACGGAATCTACAACGTCGAAATCGGCGCGGCTAACTTTCAGACGAGTAGGCGCGAGAACGTCAAACTCGACACCGCCGCGACGATTGCCATCGACGCCGTGCTTTCGCCCGGGCAGATCTCCGATGTGGTCACGGTGACGGCGGAGCAACCGCTTCTCCAGTCCGAGACAAGCGACCGGGGCAGCATCGTCACGGGGCGCGAGGTCACAGAGTTGCCGCTCTCCGGTCGCAACTTCACGCAGTTGGCGACGCTGACCCCCGGCGTCTCGCGCGTCAACATCGGCACGCTCTCCGATGCCCGCGCCAACAATAACGGCGACCCGAATGCGGGCGGGCAAGGTCCCGGCGGCGGCGACGCGCGCGGC
>JBGTHJ010000262.1:0-16793 GCA_041746175.1 Pyrinomonadaceae bacterium | reverse complement strand
AGAAATCGACGACGAACTGCGCTTCCTCGCCCGCGCGCGGGTCGGCGGGCGACTGCCGCAAACGCACACGGAATTGTCCGGCGGGCGACTGCACGTTGCGCTCCGCGGTGCGGATGCTCGACGCGGCGGAACCTGTCGCCCCTCCGGCGGCTTTCTTCGGCTCCGCCCCGCTGTGTCCTTCGTCCGCCTTAACGGGAATGGGCGCGGGCGCGAAAGCCAGCGCAATTACGAACACGAACGCCGCCGCCAAGATCGAGAGTCGCGTGCGCGAACGAAGCTTTGTGGCTTCGACATTCGCGGCTTCGACAATGGCGTGCCGCCGACTTCGCGCTCTGCCGTCGTGTGTGAAGATTTCCATTTTAGTGACTGTGTTTGCCGCCATAGAGCGTCTGCATGATCATCGCGTCCTGGCGTATCGCGGCGGCGACGGCGCGCGCCGTTGCGTCGTCTGCTCCACTCGCCTTCAGGTCGCCGCCGACCTGAAACTTGTCGTCGTGCCCCTTGCCCTTGAATTGGTCGAGAAACGGCTGCGGCACCCCTTCGGCGCGCACTTCGCGGATGTAGGGCACCCCGTTTCGGCTCTCGTAGACGACGACCATCTCCTTGCCGTTGGCCTTGACCACCGTCGCCGCGCCGACCTGTTTGCGCGTGCCACCCGCAGTCGAGAAGGCGAGGTACGAGTGGTGGTCTTTGTCCGCGATCTTCGCGCCGGTCTCTTTCTCGATTTCGGCGATCTGCGAAGCGGAGATGTCTTTATGCTGTGTCGTGATGGATTGCGCATCGGGGAAGACGGCGCGGACGCTTGGCGGCGCGTCAGAGTTTGCCGCGCCTGCGTGACTGTCGGCTCCGGCACCCGGTGTCTCATGGCCGTGCGGGGCCGTGCCCGGCGCGTCGGTGTGCCCGGCGGGCGAGGCAGTAGTTGTTGTCGCGGCTGTTGAGTTCGTGTTGTTGGTCGTCGTGCCGCCCTTCTCGCTGCCACCAGAACACGCGGTGGCGACGGCGGCGAGCGCGCCGAGAAGTACCATGCCTGCTAACTTTTTCATTGGTGTGTTTCCTCTTCTCACGTGAATTAGGTTTATCGAGTCCCCTACTTATTGTTGTGATGACCGTGTGCGGCGCGATGCCCGGCGGCGAAAGCGGCAAGTGCCGTCACGAGCGCAGTGAAGTTGTTACTCTTCACCGGTCTTTACCATTCCCGGTTCGGGACTACGGTTCGGCCTTCACAATCGTTTTCACGGGCAGCGCGATTTGCGATGCGGGCGTGGTGGTGGCGGCTGTCTTCTCCGCCGCTCCGGTGAAACCCTGCCAAGTTCCGGTCGACAACGTGACTGCGCGCCGGAGGGCGTCCGCGTCCGGCGACGATGGCTGATCAGGCAGCACGGAGGTCTGTGGCGGAGCAAACCCCGTCGCCGGCAGGGGCGTGCCCAGAGCGCGCTCCAACTCGGCGAGCGCGGTGTAGTAATCGCGCAACGCCTCGTTGTATCCGGTTTCGCTTTCCACCAGACGCTGCTGCTGTTGCAGCACCTCGAAGATCGAGAACTCGCCCAGGCCGTAGGCCGCGCTGACGCTGTCAACATTCTTTTGCGACTGCGGGAGAATCCTCGTCGCGTAGAGGACGAGGGCTTCGGCTGCCGCGCGGTAGCGCCGATAGGCGAGCGCCACGTCGCGCCGGATCGTGGCCTCCAAAAATTCACGTTGGCGCACGGCCTCCGTACGCTCGCCGACCGCCGAGGCGATCTCGCCCTGATTCCGGTTGAAGATGGGAATTTCTACCGCGACGCCGAACGTCAAGATGTTGTCTTTATCAACGATGTCGCCGATGCCTTCGATGTCGATAACGCTGTTCTCCCGCGTGTACCTGACCGAAGCGGCGACGTTTGGTACGGCCTGCGACTCGGCGAGCCGGATGCGCGCCGAGCCTAATTCTTCGCCCACACGGGCTGCTTGTAAGTCGGGTCGCTCGCGCAGCGCGATGCCGGTCAGTTCCGCCACGTTCAGATCAAGGCGCGGCGGACGATCAGGCAGCGGCGCGATTCGCAACACGTCGGTCGTCTCGAACCCCGCGAGCGCTCGCAGCGAGATGATTTCGCTTTCAAGATCGGCGCGCGTGCGCGCCACCTGCGCGCGTAGCCGGTCAGTCTCGACACTCACCAGACCCAGTTCCAGCGGCGCGACATCCCCCTCCTTTAACCGCTCGTTCGTGACGCGCACCAACTCCTCATTGAGGAGAATCAAGCGTTCGAGGGCGTCGAGTTGCCTGCCCGCCGCGACGGCGCGCGCGTAAGCGGCTCGAATCTCCGCCGCGAACTGTCGCTCCAGAGCGAGCACTTCGGCGCGCGTGCGCTCGAGGTCGAGGCGCGCCACCGCGACCCGCTTGCGCCGTTTGCCGCCGGTCTCAAAAACTTGCGAGACGCCGACATCAAGCGCGCTCTCCGCCTCCCCGGCGAGAAACCTTGCCGACCCGTATTCGGCTTCCAGTTCAGGGTTCGGCCTGAGACCGGCCTGAATCATTCGCCCTTCGGCGATGGCGAGTCGCTGGCGAGCCGCCAGCAGGTCGGCGCGACGGCTGAACCCCGCCTCCACGAGTCGCTCGACCGTCAGCCCCGAAGGATCGAGAAACTGACTCGACGAACGTTGCGCCAGAGGCAGCGTCGTTGTCCGCTCCGCGCCGGAAGCCGTTCCCGGCACTGGCTCGGACGGACTCTGCGCGGGGCGTGGTTCCTGCCGCGATGGTGGAGTCGTCGGCGTCCCGCTCAGCGAGGTGGCAGGCGGCTGTTGCTGCTGCGCCCACGTCTCCGTGGCGAGCGCCACGAGGGTAATGACGGCAACGAGAGCGGATAGGAAGAAACTCCGCACGCGCCTCTTGCCTCGTACCCGTCCCCATGCGACGGCGCGCCGCCGGTTCATCCCGTTGTCCAGGCTCACGCGGTGGCCGCCTCCCCCTTGATGCGGTTGCGCCGCGCCAGCACGGTTGCGCGATAGAGGATTAAACCGAGAAAGCCGAGGCCAATGAGCGCTCCCAATGCGAGAAGCGCAGTGCGCGCCCACGATGATTCGCTCCCCGCCGCAGCAGGCGGCAACGGGGCGACCCGGAGCGTGCCGTATTCGACCGTTTGGGTCGCGCCGCCCATCTCGAACCGCGTTGCGAGTGTGTAGTCACCCTGCGGCGTGGGCGGAAGCTTCACTTCGTAAATGCCGGGCGTGCTCCCCGGCTCAGCCATCGCCTCGACGGGCATGCCGCCCCCGGCTAAAACCACGAAGACTTTCGCGCCTTCCACGGGTTCGTTTGTGTCAAAGCGCGTCAAGAACACCCGCGCGGCCAATTCCTTGTCCGGCTCGACGGGCGGGTGTTTGAGCGTCACCTCAAGATCGCCAGCGCGCGCCGTGCGCACAACCATGTTCGCGCTGGTCGAGACGACGGGAGCTTTCTCCTTACTATGATCCTCGCCGCCATGTGCGTACACGGGTACGTTTGAAAAAGTAAGTGCGACGGCGAACACCGCCGCCACCACTATCTTCCGCTTCGTATTCGAGGCTTGATTCATGACAACGTTCCTTATGAAAATTCCCGCCAGTCGTGCGCAGAAACCAGAGTCCTTTGTGTGTTCGGCGCGTTGCCCGCGCTGCTGCTTCCGTCCTCCTCATCGGCCACAGCCGCGACGGGAGTGAGCGACTCCTGGCATTTCGGACAAACGCCGGGACGCAGCGACGCAAACCCTCCGATGGGGCACTTATAAAAGAGACCCTTGACACGTCGTGACGCCGTTGCTTCTTTTGGAACTGTACTGACCATGATTTCTTTCAGTCGTCCCTGACAAAAGCAAGTCACGTTCCTCTCGAACGCGGGTATCGTGTGAAGAGTTTGAGCTGAATCAAGCAGCTTTTTCGAGGGTCGGCGAATGAAGGAGAACACTGTTGTCTGTTAACAGACAACCACTGTCTGTTAACAGACAACAGCCGGTGACAGGGGGGTTAGCGGGAAGCAGAGTGTAGCGGTGGGTCGAGGTTCACGCACGGCGCAGCCGGAGCGCGAATGTCTTTCACGGAGCGGTCTGCCAGAGGTTCTTATCGTAAAGCATACCAGACACCTTCACCACTTGTGCTCAGCACGCGATAGTGCTCATCAATAAAGCGCGCTGTGTTTGGCGACCGCGCGGGAATCAAATCCACATACTGAGGGGCGACGAAGATATAAGAAGGCATCGCTCCGGCGAGTTGTTCATTCAACTGCGCCCATTGCTCGGGGAGAAACAGTTCAAGCATCCACCCGTTGGACGCAACGGCCTGATCACGTCCCGAAAGATAGTAGTAAACAGGATTGCCGCCCACGAAAATAGCACCGGGAAGACTATCCGGCTTGGATAAAAACTCAAGGTCGGACAGCGCCGTCTTATACGTGCCGCTGATTTCGCTCTGGTACAGCAAGCGCCGTTCTCTTCCGTAAGCGAACCCGTAATATGCCAGGTAGAGACTCTTTAGTGCGAGAGAGGCGATGAAGGGTGAAAACAATAAAGCTAGGCAGATTGACGCCGCGACAAGTCCCTTCCCGGACGACAGCGAAGGTCTGGCTTCCTTAATCTCTGCCCACAACGTATCCAGACCTTTGGTCGCCAGAATGCCGATGGGAACAAAGAGCAACATGTAATGGTAGTCCCACCACGAGAGGCGTTGAATGATGATCACGAAGAGTCCGCCGACGACCCACAATACGAGGCTCACGAACACGGGGTTGGTCGCCAGCAGTTCTCTCGGCCTGCCTAAGTTTGTGTAGGCCCAGACAAACGCTAATGCCAGCAGCGGAGCAAAGCTCCCGAGAAACCACAGCAGGCTTTTGAAGAGACTGCCAATGCGCCTGCCGGGCAGTTCGGCCATCGCTCGCGCGGGATATTCAAAGTAGGTGTAGTGCAAAAGATCGAGCGTACCGAACCATGCGAAATAGGCGAGAACGATTGCGAGAGGAATCAGTATGCCGACGATGACCGGCAAGCCGATGCGAAGAAGCGCGACGGGGATTCTTTCGCGCTTCCGCAGCACGGCATCGAGGAGCGCGACGAGCCAGAAGGAAACGAGAATGGGAGCGAAGAGGAATTTGAAAAGAAGCACCACGCCTCCCATGAACCCTGAGAGGACGAGCCACCAGATGCCGTTTCCCTCTTGCGGGGTAGAACGGGAGGCGAACCACAGCGAAAGATAGAGCGGGAATCCGACCAGTCCCTCGACCTGCGTGAGATGCCAGCTTCCGGTTAGTCCGTAATAGATGCCGACGGTTAGCAACGGGACCAAACTGGCTACCGCGCGACTCTCGAAGTGGCTCCTCAAAGTAAGGAGCAGGACGACGGCGAGGGCCGTCATGTAAATCAGTTCCAATAAATGGACGCCCACTTCGGTGAAGCCGAACAGCCAGCCCCCCAACAGGTAAAAGCCGAAGATGCCGGGCTGCTTCAAATCCCAAAAATCGCGGTAAAGAATCGCCCCCCGGCTCAGCTTCAAAGCGCCATTTGCGAACATCGCCTGATCGCCGTCAAAGGGATAAGGGAGATGAACCAGCCCGGCACAAACGACTGCGGCCAGAACCAGAATGTCGAGCCGTGTGAATCTGCTTGCGCCAGAGAATCGCATCGTTCAGTTATTTGCTTCGAGGAAGAAAATCGTCAGTCATCGACGCCGCTCGCCCATCTTTCGGCAGTTACATCTTCGTGGTCGGGCTTGATATGTCAGACGCACTCTGTGAAGCGTCAAAGACTCGTCGTCGCCATCCGCACTCGCGAGGGTTTGCCGAACTGCGTCCACGAGAAGATGACTTCGTTTCCTACTCGCGCCATGCGTGGGAAGCCGCTTGAGCGGGCGATGTCGGACTCGGCGACGACCGCGACGGCATCTGCCGTGCCCTCAGGCCGGACGCGTCGGACTTTGACCGCCCCCTTCTCCGCAGTGCCCGACATCCAGCAGACGAGTGCCGTCGCGTCGGGCAACATCAACACGTCAACACGCCCCTTTGCGTTGCCGTCGTCAGCCTGAATCGGCTTTCCGAAGGTCGCGCCTGCGTCGTTCGAGAAGGCGACGTTGACGCGCGGAGCGCCGCCCGCTTCCGTGTACCATGCGACCGCCACGCGCCGACCGTCGGCGGCAACCGAGGGGCCGTTCACGGGGCAGCCGTTGATCTCCCAATTGTCCGCGTGTACGGGCTGCGGCGCGCTCCAGCCCCCACCTTGCCAGCGCACGAAGTAAATGTCGCGCACTTCGCGCTCCGAGCGGTCGCGGTAAACCACGATGGGGCCATCGGAGGTCAGCGCGGCGGAAGTCTGACAGCATTCGCACACGCGCTCGTCGAGCATTGCCTCGTTCGAGAGCCTGCCCTCCGCGTCGATGGCTGCGTAACGCAAGGTCATGCTCACGGGCAGCGGACCGTGCTCCTCCATCCCCTCCTTCACGTCTTTGAGGTTGCGACCGTCTACCCACACTGCGCCGAGAAGCCCGTCTGCGAGTGGGAGGAGTGAGACGAAACCATGCTCGGTCTGTGTCCCGTCCGTGTGCGGGACGATGGGCTTGCTCCAAGCCCGCCCACCGTCTTTGGAGCGCGCGATGTTAACGTCATAGGCGTACGTGCCCGGCCCGCTCTTGACCAGCCAGTGGGCGGCGAGTGAGCCGTCCGACAGTTTGATCACGGAGGGGAAGTCGGCCCAGTTGACGAACCAATTATCGCCTTCAGCGACTTTCATCGGCTCTGACCACCCCGCCGCAGTCTGCTCTGCAAAGCGTAGCGCGTAGCGCTTCTCCGCCACCTTCTCCACCCAGCTTAAGATGACTCTGCCGTCGGCGGTCGCGAAGATGTCCGGCTCCCGGCTATCTGCTCCGGCGGGCGACTCAGCCTCGCGCACCACGAGCGCCGAACCTCCTGCGGCGGAAGGACTGGCGGTAGTTTGCGAGGGAGAAGGGTCGGTCGTGCCCCCTTGACAGCCGAAGATGAAGACCGCTGTTACCAACAATAGTGTGCGCGCGCGAAGTTTTTGTTTCATCGAGTACGACAATCCTTTTCGGATAGGCACCAAAGAGTTTTTCACTAAATCACAGTTCTGTTGAATAGTCGATGTCGAGCGCCATGCGAGCATGCACGACTGCTTCTGACGCACGATGCCTCCATACGCAAGGGTCGTCGGCTACCCTCCCGCAAACTGCGCGCCGACCACGGATTGTAGTGCTCGCAGGACGACCCCGTCGTCTCCGACGTCGAGCACGATCTGATTGTCCTTACAGTAAAAGTGTGGTGTCACCATCCATGTCATGATACTTGTTCCAACGCTCGACACGTCGGAGCCATAATTCTGGCCGATTCATCCTCACCTTTTACATGGGAATGAATCGGCCAGAGAAGTGAATCGAGAATGGGTCGGGAGCAATTCAGGGCGTCTGTTCTGAAGTCACAGACGTTCCGCCAATGCTACCGCAATCGCGCGGACAGCTTCTAGCGTTCTCTCACGAACGGGCACACACTCCGTCACCGCAACGGGCGCAGCATCCAAAGTGGAATACTCAACAACCATGAAAGCTATGCTATCGAGCGGTCGGCTTAAGTTCCTTATCAGTCCGCTGGATTGGGTAGCCTGAACAATATTCCTTCCTGGCTTTACGTGCCTGAGCGGGCTGCATCAAGAGCTTACCATGCTCATCTCAAATCCTTATTATCTCGCTTCACATTCCAAATTCTTCGGTGGAAATTAATCCTCAGTTTATCTTCGACCGTGTACAAGTTTATTCCTTGAGAGGCCGACGAGCGCGCAGTGGATGCTCCCGAATGTTTATGTGACCGATTGATTGTTCGACGACGGGGGCGGGCGGGTGGATATATCTTGGCTTCCGGGCGGGAGTAGCGTGTTAGGTGGTCACGCCGGGCGGGTTACCATGATGGGGTTCGTCGCCTTTGTCGGGGTGAGGTAGTTGAAAAGCCGCTCGTTGAAGACGGACTAATTGTTTCATCGCTCCCCGTTAGTCGAGCAATCATCCCCGGAGCAGTTACTTCAGGTGAGCCGAAGATAAGAGGTGTTCAGATGCGCCCGCATAACATTCAGAACAGAGGACGCAGGTTGAGTTTTGTCATCGCCGCACTGTGTTTGATGGCACAGCTTGCGACCATTTCAAGCGCGCAGGATGCTCATGGTAAAGATGAGCCGCGCTATGAGGGGCTTCCGAATTTCCATCAGGTTAATACGACGCTGTATCGTGGCGGGCAGCCGGGCGAGGGCGGCATTCAAAAGCTTGTCGCGCTCGGCGTCACCACGATTATTAATTTGCGCGACGACGACGACCGCGCACAAGCCGAAGGGCGGGAGGCGCAAGCGGCGAGGCTGCGCTATTTCAACGTCCCGTTCGGACGACTGGGGCGACCGACCGACGAGCAAGTCGAGCAGGTGCTCTCGCTCATCAACTCGCCGGAGAGCGGCGTCGTGTTCGTGCATTGCGCGAAAGGACAGGATCGCACGGGCACGGTCATCGCGATTTACCGCATCAGTCACGACGGATGGACGAGCGAGCAGGCGAAACAGGAAGCCAACCGTTACGGGATGAGGTTCTGGCAGCACGGCATGAAGGATTTCATCAGCGATTATTACCGCGACCACGCCGCACGCCGGGCGACCATCACGCCGCAAGAGCGACAAGGGGCAAACTCGCCGCCTCTCCGGCGACGGCGCATCCTTTGGCGCGCCACCACGCTTGAGGTATCGTAACCCGCGATGCGCTTGTTGCTGGTCGAAGACGAAGCTCGCGTAGCGCGCTTTATCGCGCGGGGGCTGAGAGAGCAGGCTTACGCGGTCGATCTGGCGACCAACGGCGACGACGCTCTTTACCAGGCCGCGATCAACACCTACGATGCGATCATCCTCGACGTGATGATCCCGCAGAAGGACGGTTTCGCCGTCTGTCGCGAACTGCGCGCTGAAGGCTCGCGCGTGCCGGTTCTAATGCTCACGGCGCGCGACGCAGTTGAAGATCGCATCACGGGGCTGGACACAGGGGCTGACGACTATCTGACCAAGCCTTTCGAGTTCGGAGAACTGCTGGCTCGCCTGCGCGCTCTCCTGCGTCGTGGCGGCGAGTTGCGCGCGACCATCATCAACGTCGCCGACCTGACGATAGACACACGCGGGCAGCAGGCGCGCCGTGCCGGTCGTCTCATCAATCTCACGACGAAAGAGTACGCGCTACTTGAATACCTCGTGCGCAACGCGGGGCGGGTAGTCGGTCGTGAAGAGATCGCCGAGCACGTCTGGGACGAGACTTTTGACCCCTTCTCCAACCTCATCGAAGTCTACATCAACCGCCTGCGCCACAAGATTGACGAGCCGTTCGACGCGCCGCTGATCCACACGCGGAGGGGGGCGGGCTACGTGCTTCAAACCTCGCCCGTTGAGGAATCAGCCGGGGTCGAAGATGTTTGAATCGGTGCGCGCCCGGCTGACCCTCTGGTACACAGGCGTGCTCGCGCTGGTGCTCGTCGTCTTCGCTTTGATTTCCTACTTCTTTCTCGCACGCACGCTCACACGACGCACCGACGATTCGCTCGCAGAGATGGGTCGCGCCTTCGCCGTGACGCTCATGGCCGAGCAGCAGGAGTTAAAGTCGAGTGACGCTGATGTGGCGGCGCGTGGCGATCAAGGCCGGGGCGTGACCTCCGACGCCGATGCGGCAGTGATCGAGGCCGCGAGCGAGTACCGCTTTAAGGATTACCAGTTCATCGTGTACGACGGGGCGCGACGGATCATCGCCGCGTCGTCCGGTTTCGCCGTCGAACGGCAAGAGACGAACGCGCCCGTCTGGACGCTCGCGCCCGTCTCGTCGGGGTTGTCTAATCTGCTCGATGCGCAGGCGGGCAAGGCTGACGCCGCTCCCGTTTACGCCACGCTCTCGGATGGCGACGACGAATTTCGCGCTCTCGCGCTGATACTCAAAACTGACAACGGCTCGTACACGCTCGTCGTGTTGCACCCGCTCGACGAGCAGGAGGACATGCTCGAAGGGGCGGGCGGCGCGCTCCTCGTCGGGGTTCCGCTCGCGCTCGCGCTGGCTTCCATCGGCGGCTATTTCCTCGCGCGCAAGAGTCTCGCGCCCGTCGTCGCGATGAGTGAGACGGCGGCGCGTATCGGGGCGGCGAACTTGCACGAGCGGTTGCCCGTCGCCAACGAGCGCGACGAACTCGGACGGCTCGCGCGAGTCTTCAATAAACTGCTCGGGCGGCTCGATGAGTCCTTCGAGCAACAGCGACGCTTTATGGCCGACGCCTCGCATGAACTGCGTACGCCGGTCGCCATCGTGCGCGGCGAGGCGGAGGTTTCACTATCACGCGACGAGCGTTCGCCCGAAGACTACCGCGAGTCGCTCGCCATCGTGCATGACGAGGGCAGGCGTCTGACGCGCATCGTCGAAGACCTGTTCACGCTGGCGCGCTCCGATGCCGGACAGCATCCCCTGAACCCGAACGATTTTTATCTCGACGAAACCATCGCCGAATGTGTTCGTTCGGTGCGCACGCTGGCTTCCGGGCGCGGACTGTCGCTCGATTATGATGCTCCGCGCGAGATGCCTTTTCGGGGCGACGAAGAGTTGATCCGGCGGATGCTTTTGAACCTGCTCGACAATGCCATCAAATACACTCCGGCGGGTGGCAGCGTCGCGTTGAAGTGTGAGACGCGCGGCACAGAGTATCTACTGACTATCAGCGACACAGGAGTCGGCATCGCCGTCGAGGCGCAGCCCCACATCTTCGAGCGTTTCTACCGCTCGGACAAAGCCCGCTCGCGCCCGGAAGGCGGCGACGACACGACGGCTTTAACAGGTAGCGGCGCGGGACTCGGACTCGCCATCGCGCGCCTTGTTGCCGAAGCGCACTGCGGGCGGCTCGAACTCCACCGCTCCGACGAACGCGGCAGCGTCTTTGTCGCCACGCTCCCCGTGCCCGACGTGAATCAAGAGTAACCTCTCACCCTTCGCCGGATTCACCTTTTGACCCGCGAGTGAAGACCATCCCCTGTTAATTCTACAGTTATCTACCAGCCTGTAAGGTGTGTGCACGATCAGGCGACATCCGGTGAGGAGATTCCGAACCGGAGTGCGACAGGAATTAACACAGTTCAAAGGAGAGACAATGAAACATAAGATGATTTTGAGCGCGATTCTCATTGCGACGCTTGCCCTCTGCGCTTTCGCCGCATCGCCGTCCCCGGGGACGCAGACGACGCAGAAGGATAAACAGGAGCAGAAAAGAAAGGCCGAACACGAGGAGCGCGACGACGAGGAAAACGATGCCGAGTCGGAGTCTGCCAAGGAGCAGGCGCGGCTGGCGAAGCAAGCCAAGCTGACGATGGAGCAGGCACGCGAAATCGCTTTGAAGCGTGCGCCCGGCACCGTCGAGTCGGGCGAGTTGGAGCGCGAGCACGGGAAACTCGTCTACTCGTTCGACATCCGCAACGACGCGGGCACTATCACCGAAGTGCAGGTGGATGCCAGGGACGGCAGCGTGGTGAGCGTCGAAGAGGAAGACGCGCAGAAGGAAGCCGACGAGAAGCGCAAGGAGAAGCAAGAGCCAACGCACCACAAGCGACCGTAACTATTGCCCTGTGCAAACGCATGCGACGAATGAACTAAATGCAGGAGCAAGCTTGTCCCTGTCCGTTGGTTGATTAAAGACACGGGCAGGGACAAGCCCTGTGCCCCTACATTGTTGGCATTAGGCAGCCGTATGCATCGCAAGTCGCTTCAGTCACGTCAATTGAGTTGAGAAAGGCATGATTAAAACTCTCGCTCGTCTCTCCCTGGTGAAGCGTTTGATACTCGCGGCGGCGCTCGCTTTTGTAATGGCCGGCAGTGCGCGCGGACAGCAAACAACGTCTCTATCGTCGATAAACCGGACGGTGTCGTCTTCATCTTCTTCACCCTTGCCTCGCGCTTCATTCCGGCCAGACGCGGAAAACTCCATCAGGCCGCTGACGCTCGACGAGGCAATAAGGCTTGCCCTCGCACAGGCGTCAACGTTCGAGCAGGCGGGAATCAACGAACGGATTGCGGCGGAGGATGTGCGACAGGCACGCGCCGCCTTTCTACCACGCCTGTCAGTCGCGCCGGGCGTGGTTTACACGTCGCCCGCGATTGGCGCGAGTACCCCGCCGGGCACGTCGCGTGTGCCGAGTTTCCTCGGCGCAAACGCGATTACGGAATATCAAGGACTGGTAAACGTGTCCGGTGAACTCGACGCGAGCGGGCGACTCCGCGCCACGTTGCGGCGCAATCAAGCGTTACTCGAAGCGGCTCGTGCCGGTACTGATGTGGCGCGGGCGTCGCTCATTCTGGCGACCAGCGATGCCTATTTCGGGCTTGCCTTCGCTACTTCAAATCGTCGCGCGGCGGAGCAGAACCTGACGGACGCCGGAGAGTTCGAGCGCATCACCGATCTTTTATTACAGGGCGGTGAGGTCGCGCCCGTTGACGCGACACGGGCACGCCTGCAAACCACCGCGCGACGCGATGAGTTAGAGCAAGCCCGCGCGAATGAGACGGTCGCCGCCGATTCCCTGCGCGTCCTTGTCGGGTATGACTTCAACACGCCCGTCGCCGCCACCGACCTCCTGTTGGAGACGCCTCAAACGGGCGACATCGAGCGTTTCACAGATGCCGCGATTGCGCGACGCCCGGAATTCGCGCAATTCGCCGCCGAACGCAGAGCCGCCGAACAAGACATCAGAACCGCACGCGCCGAACGTCGCCCGCAATTTACTTACTCGATCAACGGCGGTTTCATCTCCGACTCGCTACGCCCGCCGACCATCCGCGAACACACCGGAGCATCGGCGACCGTTGGCGTCTCCGTCCCTCTGTTCGATGGGGGCGCGAGTCGCAGCCGCGAGCACCAGGCGCGCCTGCGAGCGCAAGCCGCCGAGTCTGCGCGCGTCGTCGCGGCCAGAGGATTCGCGCAGCAGTTTTTCACGGCACATGCGCAAGCCCTTTCAGCGGTCACCCGCGTGCGGCTGGCGACGGCGGGCATCACCGATGCCGAGAGCAACGTGGCCGCCTCGCTCGCGCGTTACCGTGCGGGCGAAGCCGGGATAATCGAAGTCACCGACGCGCAGAACATGCTTAATGCACGGCGCACCGCGCTCTATCAAGCCATCTTTGATTACCAGTCCGCACGCGCGCGGCTGCTTCAAGCAACCGGACAATGACACAAGGAGAAACACGGCGCGACATGAATACTGATAAGGATTCGCCGGATGCTCATCAGCCGGTTTCGCACCACGACTTGCCGCGACAAGATGCGGGTGAAGCGGTCGTCGAAGAGGATTCAACGCGCGCGGCGAAGCGGCGGCGAAACATCATCATCGGTGTTGCGGCCTTTGTCTTATTTGCACTCGTCGCTTACTTGCTGCTGCGTCCGTCGAACAAGGAGGCGGACGCGACGGGCGGTGAAACGATAGTGGTGAGCGTTCGCGTCGCAAAGGCCGGGCGGCAGTCGATAGCATCGGAAGTTTCCGCGCTCGGCACGATCTTCCCACGCGAGCAGGCGACGGTTTCCGCAAAAGTCGGCGCGCAGATCAAGCAGATGCGCCTCCTGAAAAACTCGCTCGTGCGCGCCGGAGAGGTTATCGCCGTGCTTGAGACGCGCGACCTCGAAGCACAACGCGCCGAGGCCGCCGCCGCTTTGCAGGAAGCGCGCTTGAACGTGCGCGGCTTGAGTTCCGGCGCGATTCCGCAAGCCAACGCTCAGGCTGAAAGAGATTTACGCGACGCCCGCGCGAACGTCGCCAATGCCCGCGTACTTTATGAGCGGCGGCGCGACCTCTACAACAAGGGCGGCATCGCGCTGAAAGAGGTCGAAGCCGCGCAACTCGCGCTGACCACCGCCGAAGACAATTTGCATCTGGCCGAGCGCACCGCGCAACTCCGCGTGAGCACGATCAACCCGAACGACCGCGCGCTCGCCGGGTCGCGCGTGAGTCAAGCCGAGCAACGCGTGGCGACGATTGACGCGCAAATCAGCTACGCCACCGTGCGCGCTCCGCTGACGGGCATCGTCACCGACCAGTTTCAGTTCGAGGGCGAATACGCCACGCCGGGCGGGCGGCTCGTTCAAATCGCGGACATCGGCGAAGTCATCGTCAAGGCGCAGTTCGCCGATTCGGTCGTCGCCAAACTCAAGGTCGGCGACGCGGCGACGGTGCTCCCGACAGACCTCTCCGGCGAACGCATGACGGGCAAGGTCACGCTTATCAGCCGCTCGTCAGACCCGCTCAACCGCTCGGTCGAAGTGTGGGTCAATCTTGGGAACGGCGCGGGGCGGCTCCGCACGGGCGGCGCGGCGGAAATAAAAGTGGCGACTAATCAGACGGGCGACGCGATTGTCGTTCCCGCATCTGCCGTGACGCTCGACGCCAGCAATGCCGACACCGGAACGGTGATGGTCGTCGGGGCGGATTCGGTCGCGCACGAGACGAAAGTTACCGTCGGCATCCGCACGCCCGAACTGATGCAAATCACGAGCGGCTTGCAGGGCGGCGAGACGGTCGTCGTCGAAGGCAACTACGCGCTGCCCGACGGCACGAAGGTCGAAGTGAATGAAGCGGGAGCGGGCGACGCCCCGGCGGTAGGAGAGAAGCCTTGAACTTCGCGGGCGTTGTCGCAAATCAATCCCGCGCCGTCGTCGTGATGGCGCTGCTGCTGTGCGCGGCGGGACTCTACGCGGCGTGGCAACTGCCGACCGCCATCTTCCCGCAGACGGATTTCCCGCGCATCGTCATCGTCGTCGATAACGGCGTCGTGCCCGCGCCGCAGATGCTCGTCTCCGTCACACGACCCATCGAAGAGGCGATGAACGGCATCCCCGGCATCGTCCGCATCAAGTCAACGACGGCGCGCGGTGCGACCGACGTTAACCTCTTTTTCGATTGGAATGTGGACGTGCTGCAATCGCTGCAACTCGTCCAAGCTCGCCTCTCGCAACTCTCGTCCAACTTGCCGCCGACGGCTTCCATTCGCCGCGTTGACCGTCTGACCTTCGCCGTCTTTCCCGTCACCGGCTACAGCCTGACTTCGGACACGCGCGACCCCTCTTCCCTGCGCGACCTCGCGACCTACACGATCAAGCCGCGACTGGCGCGCTTGTCAGGCGTTGCGGAAGTGGATGTTGCGGGCGGGCAGGTGCGCGAGTATCACGTTACCATCGACCCTGAGCGATTGGCGGCGCGCGGCCTTTCCGTGCAACAGGTGACGGATGCGGTGCGTAACTCGAACATCATCGCCTCGCCCGGTCTGATTGAAGAAAATCATCAACTCGAACTCACGCTCGTCAGCGGGCAGGCGACTTCGCCCGACCAACTGAACGGCATCGTCGTCGGCAACGTCTCGAACGCGCCGGTCAGGCTCGCCGATGTCGCTGTTATCGGGGCGGGGACGGAACCGCAGTTCACGATTGTCACCGCCGACGGCAAGCCCGCCGTCCTCGTCAACGTCTCGCGCCAGCCGAATGCCAACACCGTCACCGTCACCGACGAGGTCAAGGCGGAACTCTCAACGATTCAAGCATTGCTCCCGAAGGACGTGAAGATCGCGCCCTTCTACGACCAGTCGTTGCTCGTGCGCGAATCCATGAAGTCCGTGCGCGATTCCATTCTCATCGGGTTGCTGCTCTCAGTCGTCATCCTCTACGCCTTCCTGCGAAACTTGGGGACGACGTTCGTCGCCATTCTCGTCATCCCGGTGACGGTGCTGACGACGTTTCTGGCGATGTGGCTCGTCGGCCTCTCGTTTGATTTGATGACGCTCGGCGGCGTGGCGGCGGCGATTGGCTTGGTGATTGACGACGCCATCGTCGTCGTCGAGAACATTTACACGCATCTGGCGCGCGGGCAATCGAGACACGAAG
Organism: Pyrinomonadaceae bacterium; assembly: GCA_041746175.1. Lineage (GTDB taxonomy): Bacteria > Acidobacteriota > Blastocatellia > Pyrinomonadales > Pyrinomonadaceae > JBGTHJ01. The sequence continues at coordinate 889 of JBGTHJ010000262.1, read as the reverse complement.
CCGTCCAGAGCGCGGTCTCCGAGATTACGATTCCGATTATCGGCTCGACCATCACGCCGGTCGTCGTCTTTCTGCCGCTCACGCTTTTAACAGGCGTGACGGGCGTCTTCTTCCGCTCGCTCGCCCTCACGATGGCCGTCGCCCTGCTGACTTCGCTCGTGCTCGCACTGACCTTCACGCCCGTGCTCGCTGAGCGATTCGTTAAAGTGAAAGGGCTACGACGTAATGAAGATGTTGAGGAAACAGACGACGCGGAAAATGGGATCATCCTCGGCTCAATCCTTCGACGCTACGAATGGATTCTCGACCATGCGCTCGGCAACCGCTGGCTTGTGATTGCCGCATGCGCCGTCGTGTTGGCCGGTTCATATTTGCTTTATCAAAATCTCGGCTCGGAATTTTTGCCCGCGTTCGACGAAGGCGCGTTCGTGCTCGACTACGCCGCGCCGCCGGGCACATCCCTCGCCGAAACTGACCGCATGTTGCGCCACGTCGAGGAGATGCTGAAGGCGGCGCCGGAGGTTGAAAGCTACTCGCGCCGCACGGGGTTACAACTCGGCCTCTCCATCACCGAACCGAACACGGGCGACTTCCTCGTCAAGTTGAAGCCGGGACACGCACGTTCCACCGAGGAAGTGACCGGCGATTTACGCACGCAAATCGAATCGAGCGAACCGGCTTTGCAAGTCGAGTTTGTCGGCATTATCTCCGACCTCATCGGCGACCTGACGAGTTCACCCGCCCCGATTGAACTAAACCACTATGCACTGAAAGTGCATAGATTTCCGCAGGACTGAAAGTCCCTCTCATTCGAGGATGAATGACTCGGTGTCCTGATTCGATGACTGCCGATGATGCTCAAGGTACTCCTGCACCACCGTTTCGCTGA
>JBGTHJ010000261.1:0-5241 GCA_041746175.1 Pyrinomonadaceae bacterium | reverse complement strand
GCGCCGCCTCGCCGCCGTCGCTTCGACACTTGACGGCGACCTGCGCGCGCGCGCGCTCGTCGAAACCGACGACGAAGTGGGCACGCTCGCCGCCAACTTCAACGTCATGGCGGCGAGTCTGCAAACCAAGTTCGACGAAGTGCAAACGCAGAGCGCGTTCATCGAAGAAGTCCTTGACAGCTTGCCGCTCGGCGTGGTTGTGCTCGACGCGAGCCTGATTGTCAGCAAGGTCAATTCGACTTTCGCGAAGATGGTCGGGCGCGACGCCGCCACGCTTGCCGGTCGCGGGTTGTACGAGGCGGCAGCCGGAATGTCCGTGCTCAACGAAGTCGTCGAAGACGTGCGACGCACGCGCAAGCCGTTCGTCAACTACGGCCTCGCGCTCGATCTGGTCGCGCGCAAACGCGAGTCGGCTGAGCCGACTAAGTTCTGGGACGTGATTCTGTGGCCGACGCGCGCAGCGAGCGAGGGACGCGGCGATCTGATCGTGATTCTGTCAGAGGTGTCGAAGCGCGTGCGCGCCGAAAAGCTCGCGACCGCTGCGTTCTCCGCCGAGAAATCGCGCGCCGCCGAACTCGAAAGCGTCATCAACCAGATGAACGACGGCGTGGTCATCGTCGATGCGCGCGGGCGGTATCGGGTCAACCCGGCGGCGGCGAAAATTTTGGGACGCCAGCCGGGCGAATTTCGCGACGGCATTCACGCGCTCATCGCTGACATGTCTGTGCGCGACGCGAGCGGGCGTGTGCTGGCCTACGAAGAGACGCCGCTTGGTCGGGCCTTTGATAACGGCGAGAGCGTGATCGGCGAGGCTTTGCAAATCACCCCGCTCGATGTTGACGAGCGCGTGCTCTTTATCGGCGCGACGCCGCTCGTCGGCGAAGACGGCAGACGCGAAGGCGTCGTCGCCGTCTTCCGCGACATCACCGAACAGGTTCGACAGCACACCGAACTGGTCGAAGCCTACGCGCGCCTGCGCGAGCACGACCGCTTGAAGTCGGCCTTCGTCGCTAACGTCTCGCACGAACTGCGGACGCCGCTCAACGTCATCATCGGCCTATGCCAGTTGCTCGTGCGCGACCCAAAGGTTCCGCTCGCCCCGTTGCAGGGCGAAGTCGTGATGCGGATGGAGCGCAACGCGCACTCGCTGCTCGATCTGGTCAACGACCTGCTCGAATATTCGCGGCTCGAAGCGGGACGTTCGGCGCTCCAACTCGACAACGTCGATGTCGGCGAAGTCGTCGCGGAGATCGTCGCGGGTTTCGCCGAAGACGCGCGTCAGAAAGGCATCGAGTTGCGCGCCGACATCGCGCGCGACCTCGGCATGGTCTACACCGACCGGCACAGGCTGGCGCAGGTGGTTCACAATCTCGTGAGCAACGCCATCAAATTCACCGCGACCGGCTCGGTCGTGGTTGCGGCTGCGCCCGCCGCCGCCGCAGACGACGACGACCGCTGGCGACTGGAAGTGACCGACACCGGCATCGGCATGTCGAGCGACGCGCTCTCCTACATCTTCGACGGTTTCCGGCAAGTCGACGACCGGCTCACCAGACCCTACAGCGGCGTCGGGTTGGGACTAGCCATCACGCGCAAGATCGTCGAACTGCTCGGCGGCGACCTCAAAGTCGAGAGCGCGCAAAACGAAGGCAGCCATTTTCGGATCATGTGGCCGCGCATCTCACGCCCGCGCACCGGAACCGGCTCGCTCGTCGGCGAACGCCGGGCGCCGCTGGCCGATGCCGGTGGCTTGCGCACCCGCACCGGATAATAGAAACTACGCGAACCGGGAATCGACGATCGCCGATAGGCCATTTGACGCTCCATCGGCCATTGACCACCGCCTGAATTTAATCGTCCGTCGTCAACATCTGAACGAGAATCGCTATGTCTTTAGCTGAAAAGAAATTGAACGAGGCCGACACGACGCGGCGCAAGGTGTTCATCGTCATCGGACTGATCACGGCGCTGCTGGTGGCGGGTGTCGTTTATCTGACGACGCGGCGCGCCGACACGACGCCGGGCGTCGAACCGCGACTCGAAGGCGCGTTGCGTCCCGGCGACGCCGAGTTTGAAAAGTACCGCGAGCAGATCCGCGTCGAGTTCATCGCGGACGACAACGCGGTCGAGGGCAAGCGCGCCATCGGCGACATCGTGATGACGCTCACCCCGACCGTCCGCAACCTCTCGAACCGCACGCTCACCGGGCTTGAGCTACGCGCGGCGGTCGTCGATCTCGAAGGCAAGCCGGTCAAGGAACGCACCGTCATCGTGATCCCCACGCGCCGCCCCGAACTCGAACCGAATCGCACCCTCCAAGTGCCCATCTCGCTCGAAGGCTTCAAGGAACAAGACATTCGCGCCAACGCCCGCGTCGATCTGACGGGCGTGATATTCAAATAGACGGCGACCGCACGAGACGACGCCAGCATCAACCAGTGGCGGCGGGAAGCGACGCATTCAAGTAATGCATCGCTTCCCGCCGCCGCCGCCATTTTGTGTTGATGATTGGCAGAACCGACGCGCGCGGGTCAGTTCTGCGACTCGTAGGAAGAGAGCGGTCGGAGTTGGAGTCCGAAGGCTTCCGGGTTTTCGCCGATGATGGCGGCGGCGAAGAATTGCGGGACGTAGTGGACGCTCTCGGTTTGAAAGTTTGCGTCGAGTTTGTCGCGTCCGGCGGCGAGCGCGCAAATGCTGCAACGGCTGTTCTGGTCGTCGAGGACGAGTTCGAGGTCGCGTTCCAACTGCCCGCCGCCGCGATTGTAAGCGAGCACGGCGAGCGCGTCTCTCATCGGGTCGGCTTTGAATTTTTTAAGGTTGTCGGCGATATAGCGCGCGGCGGCGTCGGAGGCTTTCGCCACGTCCAGCAGTCCTTGCGCATCGAGGCCGTAACGCTGTCCGGTCTTGGGCAGAAATTGAAACATGCCGATTGCGCCCGAACGGTTTGGCGTCGGGACGTTGACGTATTCCGATTCGACGAGCGGCAGGTACAGGCCGATGAGCGGCGAGATGTCGCGCGACTTGAACGCGGCGATGATTACGGGAGCGTGGGTCTGGCCGCGCTCGAAGATGAATCGCGCATCGCCCTTGCCCAACACGTCGCCGCCGCCGTTGCCGATGCGTTGCGTTAAGGCATCGACAGCCTTCTGAATGTCGAGATCGAAGGCCGGCGTGAATTCATAATCCGTCCCCGAAATCCGGCGGGCGGCTTCTCGCGCGCGTCCGGCGACGAACGTCTGCCGCTCGGTGTGCGACATCTGTTGATAAAATTTGCCCGATGCCTCGACGCGCGTCGCGGATGCGGTGACCATTGGGGTAATTATGGCGGCAAGCGCCGCCGTGAACAGTAGTCTCTGAAGTTTCATCAGTTCATTCTCCTCTATCATCTAAAATTTGAGCGACGACCCGCTGCAATACGACGCCCCTCAAAAGTAATAAGCGAGAAAATTTCCGTTAAGTGGTCACGCGCGGTGAAAAAAAAGCGGCGGGCGCGAAAAAAAAATGTGCCGGGCGGCGGGCGTCCGGGCGCGGACGAATGATGCTAGAATCCGCGTCGGCGCGGCGCGCCGCACGAGACGCCGCGCCGGTCGATGAACCGATGACGACTCTTTCTTCGCCGCAGGACGTGACGGGGTTGCTGCTCGAATGGCAGCATGGCGATAGCGCTGCGCTCGACAAGCTGACGCCGCTCATCTATAACGAACTGCGGCGCATCGCGCACCGCTACATGCGCCGCGAACGCGACGGTCACACGCTGCAAACCACCGCGCTCGTCAACGAAGCCTATATGCGGCTCGCCGGAGAGCAGCGCATCGATTGGCAGAGTCGCGCGCACTTCTTCGCGGTCACCTCGCAGGTGATGCGCCGCGTCCTCATCGACCACGCGCGGCGACGACACTACGCTAAACGCGAGGCTCAACACGTTCCGCTCGCGGAGGTGGAGGGCGTGTTGATGTCGCACAAGCGCGCCGCCGAACTCGTCGCGCTCGATGAGGCTCTGGACGAACTCGCCGCGCTCGACCCGCGCAAGAGTCGCGTCGTCGAACTGCGTTACTTCGGCGGCCTCAGCATCGAAGAGACGGCCAACGTGCTCGAAGTTTCGCCGGTGACCGTGCGTCGCGATTGGCGCGTCGCCAAGGCGTGGCTCTACAAAGCTGTGACAGGCGACAGGCGAGAAGTGACGGGTGACGGGTGACGGGTTGAGCGCGCCCGTTCGATGCTCGTCGCTTCATTGTTGATTGATCCTGTCGCCCTTTAACTGTCACTGGTCACGATTTATATGAATCCAGAACGCTGGCAACAGATTGAAGAAGTCTTGCAGGCGACGCTCGACCGTCCGCCGTTGGAGCGCACCGCGTTTCTCGAAGGGGCTTGCGCGGGCGACGATGAGTTGCGGAATGAAGCCGTGTCGCTCATGCACGCGCTCGACGAAGCGGGCGACTTCATCGAGCAGCCCGCCGTCGCGCACGACGCGCGCGTGCTGGCCGGGGGGTTCCCGGAGGACGCCGCCGTCGGGAGGGCGGTCGGGCCGTACAGCATCTTGGAATGGCTCGGCGCGGGCGGGATGAGCGACGTTTATCTGGCGCACGACGCGCGACTCGGACGCCGCGTGGCGCTCAAAATCCTGCCGTCGTTTTTCGTTTCAGACGCCGCGCGGATGCGACGCTTCCAGACCGAGGCGCGTGCCGCCTCCGCGTTGAATCATCCGAACATCTTGACGATTCACGAAGTCGGGGAAGTCGGGGGCGTCCATTTCATCGCTACCGAGTTCATCGACGGGCAGACCCTCCGCGAGTTAAATGTGGAGCGTGCGCTGGCGGTCGAAGAAGTTTTGGAAGTGGCCGCGCAGGTCGCCTCCGGTCTGGCGGCGGCGCACGCGGCGGGCATCGTCCACCGCGACATCAAGCCCGAAAACATCATGCGCCGCTCCGACGGCATCGTGAAGATTCTCGACTTCGGCATCGCCAAATTGTTAGAGCCGCCCGCGCAGGAATCTGCTGATGCCGTCGCGAACGGTGTGCCGTCAGAGACCGAAACAGGGGTCGTGTTGGGGACGGTCGGCTACATGTCGCCGGAGCAGGCGCGCGGTCTCGCGGTCGATGCGCGCACGGACGTGTGGAGTCTGGGTTGCGTGCTCTACGAAATGCTCGCGCGCCGCGCGCCGTTCGCGGGCGCAACGCGGCTCGACACGTTCGTCGCGATCCTCGAACGCGAGCCGCCGCCGCTGCTGCTGCTGCTCGG
>JBGTHJ010000260.1:0-2170 GCA_041746175.1 Pyrinomonadaceae bacterium | reverse complement strand
GAAGACGCAACGACGCAAGCCATCTTGTTCGGCCAGCAGCCGACGCCCGCGCGCAGCCGCAACGACATCCAGAATGCCCGGAGCGCGGTCTTCCGCATCCTGCCCGACGGCGGCACGGACGTGCTGTGGAGTTCGCCGACGGTGACGGCGTTCGCGGTCGCACCCGCCCCGCAAGCGGGCAGCGTGCTCATCGGCACGAGCGACAAGGGGCGCATCTATTCCGTAACCGACGACGGGCGCGATACGCTCCTTGTGCAGTCGAGCGAAGACCAGATTTCGTCGTTCATCGTGCGCGGGCGCGAGGTGTTCGCGGCGTCGAGCAATCAAGGCAAACTGTTCCGCTTCGCATCCGAGCCGTTCGCCGAAGGGACGTACGAGTCGCCCGTCCGCGATGCGAAAATCATCGCCTCGTGGGGACGCATCTGGTGGGGCGGGCGCGGCCCCGTCGAACTCCAGACGCGCACCGGAAACACGGAACGTCCGGATATCACCTGGAGCGAATGGAGCGCACCCTACAACACTCCAGCGGGCGGCAGCGTCACCAGCCCGCGCGCACGCTTCATCCAGTGGCGGGCGGTCTTGCGCTCTCCGGCGAATGCGGCGGCGGGCGGGGCTGAGGCGAGGGTTGAAGATGTGAGCATCGCTTATCTGCCGCGCAACGTCGCGCCGGAGGTCTTGACGATTCAAACCTTGCCGGTCGGCATCGCGCTACAACCCGCGATTCAGATTCCGGTCGATCCCAACATCGAAGCCGCCGGACTCGACCCGGCGCTCGTCGGCGCGGTTGTGCAGATCCCGCCGCGTCGAACCTTTCAACGCGGGGCGGTTTCCTTGCAGTGGCAGGCCGAAGACCGCAACGGCGACTCGCTCGATTACGGCGTCTACTACCGCGCGCTGAACGAGGTCGAGTTTCATCTGTTGAAGGAAGGCTTGCGCGAAAACTTTTATGCGGTTGACGGGGCGGCGCTCGGTGATGGTCGCTACGTCTTCAAGATCGTCGTGTCGGATGCGCCCGACAACGCGGTCGGCCAAGCCTTGAAGGGCGAGCGTATCAGCGAGCCGGTTGAAATCGACAACACATCGCCGAGCGTTCGCGCCGAGGGACCGGCGCAGTTGGCTGGCGAGCGCGTGCGGGCGCGTTTCGTCGTCGAGGATTCGAGCGGGATGGTCAAGCGCGCCGATGTCAGCGTCGACGGCGGAGCGTGGCGCGCGGTTTTTCCCGAAGACGGCATCGCCGATAGCCCGCGCGAAACCTACGCGCTCGACCTTCCGCTCTCCGGCGCGGGCGAACACACCATCTCGCTGCGAGCTTTCGATGCGAGCGGCAACGTCGGCAGCACGCGCATCTTGGTACGACGCTAGAAAGTCTGACCGAGATTGACAAAGGTCGTTCCGGGACAGGCGTCGCGTCGCCTTACACGATACCGTGCGACGGTTGCCGGAAAGCGTGCGGCTGATGGTAAATGATTGTAAAATAAGCCTTGTAAAAGCGTCGCACGGTCGGCGCGGCGCGCGTGGCATCCGGCTTGCCACGTCTGACGGCGAGACATACGCGCGTCTCTCCTCTCCTCCCATGCGCAACATCGAACATGAGGAGGCTCGGAAGGTAGCCATGAAAAAGTTAAGGAAAATTATGATGGCGGCGGTCATGCTCGGCTTGCTGACGGTCGGCGCGGTTGCGTCCGACTGGCAGAAGCGAGACGATAAGAACCCGCCACCTCAGAAGCCCGAAAAAGTCGTCAAGAGCGAGGAGAAAGAAAAGCCTCCGCGCAACAACAACGACAACAACCAGAACAAGGGGAACGAACGGAAGGGTGGCCGACCTTAACAATGTTTGCGCGCCGTCGTGCCCAACGTCGTTTCTGACGCGACGCCCGGACGCTTTAACCGCCACAGCCCAACTGCCCGACTTTGTTGGTTCAGACCACGCAGATTTTCTAAACCGTAGACGCGCGACAATCAGGTTTCCCCCTGAAGCAAGCGTCTGCGGTTTTTGGTTGACGTTTATGAAGAAAACACACACGCCCGCTGAACTAAACCACTATGCACTGAAAGTGCATAGATTTCCGCAGGACTGAAAGTCCCTCTCATTCGAGGATGAATGACTCGGTGTCCTGATTCGATGACTGCCGATGATGCTCAAGGTACTCCTGCACCACCGTTTCGCTGA